>JAIBBV010000067.1 GCA_019694465.1 Oligoflexia bacterium | reverse complement strand
CGTTTAGCTCATTGCCAGAAGAAATATTTGCGAATCCCATAGCGATCTGAGACAGTCCGCTAAGTATAAATGACATGGGGCGAGGCTCAAAGAATTCTCCCGCACGCATTGCCTTAATTGTGCCATGTATAAAGACAGTTCCAGCTAGTAGGAACGAGGTTAAACTAAGCGGCGCTGTTAGCGCCGCGGAGCTAATGCCGCGAGTCCCAATAAGAATACTCGCTAACGAGAAAGGGATAGTTGGATTCGCTAAAATGGTTTTAGCCGCGTCGGGCGAGCGCGCCCATAGCTTGTGGAAAAACGCTTCTGCAACAATAGGCTTTCTCTCTTCAACCGCATAATTTCTGTTTAGAAGACGTGCTCCGGCTGAATTGGCAAGAACGCAAAGACCGAAAATGGCGGTACTAATATGATCCTGACGCCATATGGCTTCAATAGTATTACCAGTAAAAATCGAAGCAGTGACTATACGGTAGACACCAGGGCTGTGTAATTTTTCCCAAAGGAAAGCTCTAACCCCCTCGCGTGGAGGAGATTCAATTTGCTTGTCGGGAGGGGATGGGAAATAGCGGTGCCGAAAAGCGTTGACGGCTCCTAACAGGCTCGCGACCGGGTGAAGAATAAGGCCACTCACATTTAGGGAGGCAAGCGACAGTACTGTTGAACCAGCTCCAGAGCACAATTCTGATGATGTAACCAGCGCCCTTACTCCACGTACGAGCCAGTGGAAAGGACCAACCTTGGTGGCATCGGAGGATCCCTGCTTTGCTGTAGCTGCTACGGGTTGAGAAGTTGGGTGAGATAGCCCTGCAAAGACGCCGGGGACAGGAGCCGCAGGAAAGGCCTCGAGGCCTTCATCTGCCCGACCTTCGAAAGACGCGGGAGAATTAGTGCGCGTAATGCCATCAGGCTGGCGGGGGTGGAGTGGCCCAGCACCACTTGGCCCATTTTCCATACTACATCTGCTTTAGCTAATTGGTAGAATATTGCCTTGATGGGGATGCTATATTTTAGCGCAACGAGGCGCCTAAGCAACTGGAGCGCGATGAGAAATTCACCCAATAACTAACTTTCCCCAGCTTATCCCGGCGATTTTCTTTGACTTGTAATAGGGAATGCTTACAGGGTGCTTAATAAATCTGACCCTCTCAGAAGCGTGTCGTATGAGAGAAGTAAATCTCGGAGATGGCGTGGAGAGTTCCCGAACTTGCGTCTGGAGCTCCTACCTCGAACGGCGCGCCATGAAGAGGAAATGAATCTTACGAGAGAGGTTAAATGCGGATCAAATATATACTCACTTAGTAAGATCCTATTGTTCTAGGGCACCAGTTAGTCGCTGAGTGTAGATAATTAAAAGCGCCAAGAAAGAGGACGCTAACAGCAAAATCGCACTTTGTATTAGAGCAGCCAAGTATAAAGAAGACCATGAAATACAAGCGCCGATTGCAAGTGCAAGCAGCATAGATTTAGTGCTGCGTATCGATGCTGCTATTAATGGCACAAGAAGCACTACAAAATCATAGTTCCTAAAATATCCTGAGATGAGTGGCGTAAGCGCAATTGATAGAAGAAATAGTTGCTCTCTGAGGGAGGTATCGCTATTTTTAGCGTGCAAGTTTCTCAGGGTGGTAAGCAAGAAAGCTACACTAAGTATGATCCCTAGTATTTGAACGCTGTCGCCTGGAAGGAAGCCCACTTCTGATACAAATCTTGGGAGTGAGCTGCAAGCGTGGCATTCTACCACATGCGATTCACGCGAAAATACACGCAATGAATCAGCATAAGAGCGCCAATTGGCCTGTTCTGAAAAAATAGGAATCGCCAAAAAAAACAGAATAGGAGAAAACGCGCGCAGCCTTTCATTTGCGGTTGGACTGAATCGCCACAGTAGATACAAACATATGCCTAGAGAGGGCAAGGCAATGTGGGGCTTAAAAAGTAGGAGCAGCGTCCCGCTTAACAACCAGATTCGTGAGGTATGCTTTATCCCCAGTAGTGAAAGACTTAGCCCTAGTAACACCGGTAAGTCGAACTGGCCTAAGACAAGTACGCCAATAAGTGGGGCGAAGAAAAGCGAAGCGCAAATTCTAAGTCCACGCATAAGTGGACTTAGGCGATTGGTGAGTAAGTTAAGTGCTATCGCCAAAGTTGCAAAGTTTACACTGAACCAGACCTTTGCGGCGCTTAGTGGCCCCAACTTGCCAAGAACAGAAAGCAACAAGTAGGTTGATGGGGGATAGGCTGGGGCCAAAATTCCAGCGCTGGTGATGCCCAAGCCTTTAAGCTCTTCCACCACGCTCAATTGGGCACTTAGGTCGTACACGGAGTTGCCTAAGGCCAGAGCGCGTATAGGCATGTACAGCGATAGAAAATCAGGCGTAATGAGCGTGCCCCCCAACAGCATACCAATCAAGTATCCGACCGATAGGGCTAGGATAAGGCCGCCGAGCGCACGCATGAGCCTTACCGCGTGAATTTTTTATACTTTATACGACCCAATTTATCGGCATCAGCACCCAAACGGCGATGCTTGTCTTCTAGATAGTCTGAGAAGTTGCCTTCGAACCATACCACTTGGCTATCACCCTCGAACGCCAAAATATGTGTGGCCAGTCGATCTAGGAACCAGCGATCATGGCTGATTACAACAGCACAGCCAGCAAAGTTCTCAAGAGCATTCTCTAAGGCGCGCAGTGTATTTACATCTAAATCGTTTGTGGGTTCGTCCAGCAACAGCACGTTTCCTGCATCTTTAAGCGTGAGGGCCAAGTGAATGCGATTGCGCTCTCCGCCCGAAAGAACGTTGATTGGCTTCTGTTGATCTGCTCCACTGAATCCGAAGCGTGCCAAGTATGCTCGTGCATTTAGCTCGCGATTCCCAAGTTGCACATATTCTGAGCCCCCTGAGATTACATCATAAAGTGATCGCTTATCGTCTAAGGAGAAGCGGTTTTGATCGGCGTAGCCCAGCTTAACTGTCTCTCCGACCTTGAATTCACCACGATCAGGCTTTTCAAGGCCCAGAATCATCTTGAATAGAGTAGTTTTACCAGCTCCGTTGGGGCCGATAATTCCCACAATTCCACCCTGAGGCAAACTGAAGTTCAAGTTTTCGTAAAGCAACTTATCTCCGAAAGCCTTAGCAACATCCTTTGCTTGAATCACAAGCTCGCCAAGTCGAGGTCCCGGAGGAATATAAATTTCCAATTCCTCCTCACGCTTGAGGCTGTCTTCTTTGAGCATGCGTTCATAGTTGGCGATACGGGCCTTACTCTTTGATCTGCGTGCAGAGGGTGACTGGCGTACCCATTCTAATTCTTGCTTGAGGGCGCGCTGTCGCTGGGATTCTTGCTTTTCTTCCTGTTCCAGGCGCTTCTGCTTTTGCTCAAGCCAAGATGAGTAATTTCCTTTCCAGGGAATTCCATGTCCACGATCTAACTCAAGAATCCAGCCCGCGACGTTGTCTAGAAAGTAGCGATCGTGGGTAACTGCGATGACTGTTCCCTTATACTGCTGCAAGTGACGTTCGAGGAAGTAAACTGACTCGGCGTCGAGGTGGTTAGTCGGCTCGTCCAATAGCAATACGTCAGGCTCTGATAATAAAAGGCGGCATAGAGCCACTCGACGACGTTCGCCTCCAGAGAGAGTTTTAATCGCTTGATCTGACGGAGGACAGCGCAGAGCTTCCATGGCCTGCTCCAATTTACTATCCAGCTCCCAGGCATTCAGTGCATCTAGCTTCTCTTGTACGCTGGCTTGCCGCTCAAGCAGTTTGCTCATCTCGTCATCTGACATAGGCTCCGCGAATCGAGCATTAATGTCCTCAAATTCCTTTAGCAGCTGCACTACAGAGGAGACGCCTTCTTTGACTATGTCGAGCACAGTCTTTTCTGGGTCTAGTTGCGGTTCCTGTTCCAGAAAACCAACCGTGTACTCATCGCGTAAAAAATGGACATCGCCTATAAAGTCTTTGTCTTTACCAGCTATTATACGCAGGAGCGTACTTTTCCCAGCGCCATTTAGACCCAGTACTCCGATTTTGGCTCCATAGTAAAAGGACAAGGAAATGTCCTTTAGCACCTGCTTGCCAGGGGGGTGGGTTCGATTAACCCGGCTCATGGAGAATATTATCTTCTTTTCGTCGCTTGGGTCTTTGGCTGCCATATTTACCTCAGACAAGTTTTTCCCATATCGCTGAGGTTAGGTAAAGCGCTGGAAGACTGCTTTGGTGGATAGGTGTTGGTGGGGTGCCCCCAAGAAGCGTGGCCCAGCTATTTTGATAGCCTCCTACGACCAAGGGTTTCTTAGACGCTGGGAAATTCCTAGGTACGCCCTAAATTACGGGGACACACAGCGTGCTTGCTGGTGAGATTGCAAGGTATGGGATATCGCCAGAGCAAAGGGGTGGTCAGCGCCCTCGCACGCATGGGCAATATACTCCGTCAGGTAGCCATGGATCCCAACCGCAACGTCCGCGATAGTAGATTTTGGGGTTTTGCGGTCCATAGGTAACGGCGCATTTGTCCGGCGGACATGTTTCAGGGAACCATCCATTACATGGGGCTGCTCTTTCCCCTAATGAGACTTCTAGGCCAACGGGAGTACCCGCCATTGTTGCGCTACTAATCGCATAAACGTTCCCACAATATGAAACCAACCGTTTGGCTGAGTTGTCAGTGCTTAACGCTTCAAGAACTTGGTCATAAGTATATATTTCTCGCGTAATCTCTCCGTTTACATCGGGAGTTTGAACGGTAAATTGCGATCCCAAAATGTCTATAAACTTAGTTGTGTCCGTGATATCGACGCGCTTTCCATCTGCTGCGGTTGCATAAATGTGAATATTGAGTGAAGTCCCAAGCTGGAACTCTGCCTGCACTGTTTTAGGAACTGTAAAAAATGTGGCGAGACAAAGTGCCAATACTGGACACGACCAATTCTTAATCATAATTTTCACCAAACCCGAACCAGCTTAAAGTCGCACCAAGATTTATCGTGCGCTCAGAAGATATTATGTACATTCAGAGTTACTTTGTTGCTAAGCCCGTATCGAATTATGAAACATCGGCAGTGAACCATAGTAAAATTAGAAGCTTGGGATAGGTTTTCTCTCCACAAAGTGGGGTATAAAACTAGTGAATATTCGCAGCTCGCTCCAAGAAATGGCAAACAGAGCCTGTGCTACAGGCATCGCCCAGCGCCGGACGAAATACGGAGCGCTTCCTTCTGCTCTGGACATTCCATTGGTAGATGGGCTGCCCTAATGCGCCCGTAAATCCCAATAAGTCTAAGTCCTAACCAGTGGAAGTCAGGATGTTTAGAAGCTATTGAAGGATATCCTTAGGCGCTCAAATTGTCCCTCAAACAATGCAAAACATTTGCATAATATGGCATAATAGTAGAGGTGCCAAAGTAGAGGAGAGCTAGGGCGCTTCGGGGGGATGTATGGTCGCAGTTGCTAGGGGAAGAGCCGTCGTTGAAGAAGTAGGTGTATCGCCTGATCCTAGAGTTCAGCTTGACCTGGAGGAGGTCCATGACCTATGCCGGTCGTTGGGTGTAGGTATCCCAATACGAGTGGGGGAGCAAGAGCAGTTTAGTGCCGCCATTGCAGACTTGTGTGAGCACTATCACATTCGAGTGGTAAAGTCGGGTGGTAATTTGAGAATACTCTCCGCCATCGGAGAGGCAATAGCCGAGGGCTACGAGCAGGGTGGCGCAGGAATACGCCGAGCAAATTCTATTGCGTCTGCTATGTCAGACATAGTCGCAAGCTACAGTATTCATTCTCCCAGTGAAACACTTGCATTCAGTGTAATGTTAAAGGAGCGCTGCGAACGAGTGCTGACACAGCCAGAGGTCTATTGTGGGGATCTGAAGGACACAATCTTCCTAGCCGCTAAAGCAGGATACAGTGAACTATTATTGAAATTGCTTGATGCATATAACGGGGGTTGTGAAGGAATTGATGTATATGTTGATACTGTCATCAAGGTGTGCGGAATCTCAAAGGAAAACAGTCAACTTTGTGAGGCCATTCTTGAAGAGGAACTCGCCAGAGCCAAGACACTTGTTGGTTACTGGGGACATGAAGTGGACACGGCCTTTAAATTTTGCTTCTGCGCCGCAGAAATTGGCCAGGGAGATTTCGCGAGGAGCGTTGCCAGAAATGAACTTCACGCCGCTCCAGAGAAGTATGCTTATATAGCTGGAGCCCTCATGGCCAATGGCGAGCGGCAAGCCAGCGATGAAATGCGAAGGTTCGTTTCGTCGTTCCCCATGGATAGCTTCCTGTATCCACAAGCACAAAAGGCAATTACTGTGGCCGTTGATCCTGTAAGAGAAGGTAGTGAGAAGAGCAAGGCAATCAGCACTGCCCTAGAATTAATCTCACGGATTGAGAGATCAGATCTAGCATTGACTCTATATTGCAGGCTCTTAAATGGGGTAAAAGATCCTGATCTCTGTGAAAAGCTCGCTCCTATACTATCTGACCGAAATATTCGCGCAGGCGTGCGAGTAATTGAGGCCTTAGAACTGACGAGTATCTTTAGAGATAGCGCTCCTACCCGGTTGTTTGCATTTGCTTCGCTTTTCCCTCAGTTCAGTCATATAGCACATTGGATGAAGAGTGGCATCGAAGCTGCCAAGGAAAGCGAATGGCAGGCAAAGTTTAGCGCTGCGCTTTTAGAGACTGGCTTCGAGGGGTTTGAAAGAGCTTGGCGGCAGCTTTATGATTTGCACAAATCAAAAAATGGGGATCAGGCAAATTACCCCTTCAGAACATCGAATAGGGCGGTAGAATATTGGGGGCAATTGCTTGGGGGTATAAATACCCCAGAAAGGGCGCAAGGTGCCTTAAGACTAGTTGTCTCACTCCCAATTCCAGAGATCGATGAAGCTAATATATGGAATGATGCCATTACGTTTGCGGAGCGCAATGCGAAAAAGCTCGGTACAAAAGGGATTCATCAAATTGTAGATGCTTTGACCAGCGAACAAAAAAGTACAGAAAGTGCAATCGGGCAAAATGCTCATCTTGTCGGGCGACTGCTATCGCTATGCAGAGAGCCAGGGTTTGGCTTGGAAGTTCTGGCGAGGCTAGGGGTCAATAGTAATAAGGACCTGCCGAGTGGTATGACCCTAGAGCATTTTGTACAAATCTATCGCTTGGTACTAGCAGAGGAAGTAGGCAAGCAGTACGGAATTAGGGCAGAGGCGCGAACCAAAGAACGCCTTCGACCCTTCGTCTCGGAAAAGGACTTTGACTGGATCCGCTCCAAAGCCAATAGTAGCGAGCCAATCTAGACAGTTAAGCCTAAATGTTCAGTACAGAATGTAGAGGTATTAGGACTAGCCTTGTACGCGAGCCTCATTTAGTGAGGCTCGGTAACAGCAAGGATGCTGCATGAATACTAGGTGCCAGGTTCATATAACTCCCTATGCAGACTAAATAATAAGCCACACTTGGACATCCGCGTGCCATAGTCTCGCTCGTTGACAGCTTCTTTCGGCACCCATAAAATAATAGGTCTTAACCCGCCGGCTCGGACTGGGGCGCCGAAATTTGGCTTACTTTGGAGTATACTAGTTATATGTTGCGAAAAATGTTAACCGGATTGCTTGCTATTTCTTGTGCGCTTGCGGCTCATAATGCCTCAGCTCAAGTCTCTGCGTTTGAAGGCTGCACTCTTAAGGATAAGAAGACTTTCAAAGTTAGCGGGCGCTTCATTTGGAAGCCGGCGTTGGCTCATTTCCCAGTCGCCGGTCTTATCGCGCCGCGTGCCTACTTCCCAATTCCACCGGTGGTTGAGCTATTCACTGAGCAAGGTGTTAAGATCGAATCGGGTAAGCTTAAGACAACCGGACTCTGTGCCGGGTATTATGAGTGCCTGTTCGCAGCAACTTTCAAGTTCAAGTTTAAGGGCTCGTACTACCAGAAGAAGTTCGGCAAGATTTTTGTCCGTATCAAGCCTGGCAAGTTTGGCAAGCAGTCAGTTGGCTGTCGCTATTATCCAGTACCAAAGCCAAAGAACCGTGCTGAGTACTTTGGATAAACTGTTAGGCTAATTGACCAGCTCTTTTGCTGGTATGCTTATCGTTAGTAAGAAAGGGGGCCCTAGCGGCCCCCTTTCTTTTTGATCCCCGCATAGGTCGCATTCCTGTGATGTGAATGATTGTTCTACTGGTCGAGTCTTTGACTCCACCTCCACATCGAAAGGGATAGGTTCCATCCAGGTTGGAAGTTTCAGGTTTTCCCCCAAGAGTGTGTATCAAAATGATGCGGCTTGCCTCGCGCTGCTCGCATTGCGAGCACGTCAAGTGTGCCTAGTACATTTTTGTTGCAGCTCTAACACTTAAAATTATTCGTGTGGGTGCTCTATGCCTGATATTTCCGCGCGTGCTTTGGGAGACCAAGAACAGTTTAGACCGCGAATTCCAGAAGTATTGGCAAGTCGCAATGAGCCAAATGAGGATCCAGAAGATCAAGCCGATGAAAATGGATCGCAACTCCCGGCTGTGCGTCAAGCGCAGTATGAAACGTCAGCTCTTGATTACTTTGGACGCGACCTAGTAGCTTTGGCGCGCTCCGGCAAGCTGGATCCAGTTATTGGTCGGGAGAACGAAGTCACACGGGCTTTAGAGATCCTTTGTCGTCGTACCAAAAATAACCCGCTATTCATAGGCGAACCAGGCGTCGGTAAGACAGCAGTCGCGGAAGGTCTGGCTCAGGCAATAGCAGATGGGAGGGTTCCAACTGAACTAGCAGATAAACGCGTTATTGCTCTTGATATTACAGCTATGATCGCTGGCACCAAATATCGTGGAGAGTTCGAAGAGCGCATAAAGGCAGTGCTGCATGAGGTGCAGCGAGTTGGCAATATCATTCTATTTATTGATGAAATTCACATGCTGGTGGGCGCCGGTTCAGCCAGTGGCGCCATGGACGCCGCCAATATCCTAAAGCCAGCTCTTTCGCGTGGCGAATTACAATGCATTGGTGCGACCACCCTGGATGAATATCGTAAGTACTTTGAGAAAGATGCTGCCCTAGACCGCAGATTTCAACCGATCGTGCTGAATCCTCCGTCAGTTAGTGAAACAATAGATATTCTTTACGGTCTTAAGGCTAAGTATGAGGCGCATCATCATGTGCGATATGAACTTGGCGCGCTAGAAATGGCCGCACTTATGACGGATCGACATGTGCCCGATCGACGTCAACCTGACAAGGCTATTGATGTGATGGACGAAGCAGGCGCACGTGCGAATATTCGCGCTACAAAGCGTCCGCCAGAGCTTGTAGCGCTCGACATGGAAAGACAGCGCCGATGTAGCGAATTGGAGCGGGCGCAAGCCGGTGCTGTGTACCGCCGAAGTTTGAGTCTGAAGGACGAAATCGCCTACCTAGATAAACGCATCAAGGAGGAAGAGCATGCTTGGATGCGCCGAGTTCATGATACAATCGTAAAGGTGACGCGCGACGATATACTAGCTGTAGTGGCGGATATGAGTGGGGTGCCGGTGCAGGCTGTAGGTGCAGATGAAGCTCAAAAATTCCTCAATCTTGAGGCCAAACTCCAACAGCAGGTGATTGGGCAAGACGAAGCAGTGCATGCCTTAGCTCGTACTATGCTGCGTGCTAAGGCAGGACTACGTGACCCAAATAGGCCACTAGGATCCTACCTCTTTGTTGGTCCGACCGGTGCCGGCAAGACTCATTTGGCGAAATCACTGGCGCGTGAACTGTTCGGTGATGAATCAGCTCTTATTCAAATTGATATGTCCGAGTACATGGAGAAATTCTCGGTCTCGAGACTTATTGGATCGCCACCAGGATATGTCGGGCATGAAGATGGCGGACAACTTACAGATCGAATTCGGCGCAAACCCTACTGCGTGTTGTTGTTAGACGAGATTGAAAAGGCTCATCCAGATGTACAACACCTGCTACTGCAAGTGTTAGAGGAGGGGCGACTAACGGACGCGATGGGCCGCAAGGTAAGCTTTAAGAATGTTTTAGTTCTGATGACTTCAAACTTGGGTGTATCTCAGTCTCAAGCATCTTCTATCGGCTTCGCTACGGCAAAAGCCGGCGAGGACCCGCGTAACAGCCATGAAACTAGAGCGCGGGTCTTGGAGGCGGTGCAAGGTTACTTTAGACCCGAATTTATTAACCGACTTGATGATGTAATAGTTTTTCGCTATTTGGGCCCAAAGGAGGCGCAGGCCATTCTTGAGCTAGAAATAGCCAACTTTATGAAACGTGTGGCTGAGCGCGGCTACTTAATTGGTGTTTCCAGCAGTGCGCGTAGCCTACTCATGGAACAGGGCTATGATCAAAACTTCAATGCACGACCCATAAAGCGTGCGATTGGAAGAATCCTCGAGAATCCCTTAGTGGAGGCTATACTTCGGGAAGATATAAAGAAGGGGATTGAATACGAGGCTGTCCGAGTTGGCGATAGCTTGGCTTTTGTCCCACGCGTACCGGGGGAGCAGGTGTTACCAGCGCAGGCGGCCCGGCGCGTCACGCTTGGCTCTACGAATGCATTTTGACGGCATAAGCTCATGCAGTGTAGCATCAGCTGGTGCGTAAACCAAAAAACAAAAAAATAACTAAGACCCGTTCTAAGCGCGCTGTATCAAGCAAGCGCTCCAGCATTTCGCCTGACAAAATGGCAGAGACGCTCCTGCAAGTTCGCTCGCTTGCGCGCTATGACTTGTTGAGCGGCATGCCGATTGAATTTTTTAGCCCAGAACTAGGCCAAGCCCTGCGAGCCTGGGATACCTCTAGCCTGAAGGACTTGTGTGAACTTAGCCTTGACGATCTAGCACGAATGGGGCGCGAAGCGCCGTACCTGCTCCCAGCGATCATGAAGCTTGCACAGCAGCTACTGCTAGATGTCGAGGAAGAATCGACGAGTGCTAGTCTTAATCCAGTGTGTGCGCCTGCTGTGGAGCCACAAGTTGGGATGTCGTGGGGTGTTTTTCCCGCACGTAAGCCTATCGCATCGCAGAGAGAGCAGACTTTTAGCGTTAATTCTATTGAGGCAGAGCAGCGCCTAACCTTGGCCATTGATCGACTGCGGGCGACTAGAGATTTTGCGCGTATATCCGAAAGAACAATCGGCGAATTCTGGGAGAAGCAATATGGGTCTGCCCCATTCGAGCAGTCTATAACCTTCCGCCAGCTTCGTGAGATGCACCCGCGCGCATTGTTGGAGAAGCGCTCATTCGGGTCGGCAAAGATATTAGGCATGGTGCGAGCGGTCGATTTGGCGCTAAGTGAGCAAGTTGCAACTCAGCAGCCAGCATCGCAATTAATGGAACCGAATGCTGCTGTTGCTTTGCGAATTGACGGCATATCTGATGTCGCGCCTATCTGGAGTGTGCCGCTGAGTTGCTTACCTAGTAGCATGACTTTGGTCTTGCGCTATTATGAGCAGCAAATAAATAGACTGTCGAATGAGCAGCGCCCATTTGCTCGTTTTGTTTTGGCCCTACCAAAGAGCCTGACTAGTGAAGAATTCTGTTGTCTTTGGATTAGACAAGATTTTGGCGAAGAGGTAGCAGCGCAAGCACTTAAGCTCGATGCAGTAGAGTTTGCCAGACAAAGCGCCGCTGCCGATCGAAAAATTGAAGCATTATTTGCTGCGGAGTCTGGTGAGTTGAAGGGCTATTGGGAGATTGCGCTACGTAGTCCTGGAATTCAACTGGCAAGATTGGTAGAGGTAGCGGGCCTCCCGAATATTGACAAGGACTTTGTAACAGGACTGGTTCGCCTCACTGCACGAGCGCTTGGGGCACGACAGCCGATTGCATTTGGAATGGATCTTTCTGGTTATTGGACCAAGAATCCTCAAGCTTTGCAGCTCAATATGGGCAGCCTAGTAGCTTCACTGCCAAAGCCAGACCAGGCGGTGCAGGAAGACTTTGGAGCAATGTTCCCCTTTATCGATGCCATGGTTTTGCGAGAGATTTTGTCCAAGCTAGCTGTATTTGATGATGCCACTGGCGTTTGGAAACGGCGGGATGGGGCAATTTAAGTCAGAGCCAGAAAGAAATGTGCCCTAGGCGAACTTCAGTGGCTCGTATCGCGAGTGAAACCATGCAATTGCATGTACTCCTAATCTCATCCTGACAGGAAAGTAGCAGATTACTCCTGCAAAGCTACTTGTAACGATGACTCAAGGCCACATAAGAGGTCTTGGCAGTGGCGGGAGTGTCAAATTTAGGCCGACTTAAAATCCTTTAAGGCGGCCTAAAGAACGCCTGGATGGCGTTCACGCGGACTGAAGCGAGAGCGTAAGTCCTCGATGCGACGCGAAGTCCTCGCGCTGGTTTCGCGCGAGACGTAGCTTGGCAGGTACTAAAATTAGTGCAAAATATGCGCACCATAGGCACAAAAATACCCCTGCATAATAGGTGATTCTCTTAGATCTTTAGAGAGCCGTGGGCATAAATGCAGTTCCTTTGCACTTTAAAGCGGGCGCTTGTCGTGGTACGCATTTTGCACTCCAGCTGGGCAGGGACGGGTGGCTAGGGCTAGGCAGGACTCAATCGGTTGTGGCATGGGAACATTATTTAGACAGGCTTACCTTAACCTGATTGTTGCATGTCTTTGTGTCCCGGCAATTGCATTTGGTGATACGGAGGCCACTCGATTGCTACCCCAGTCTCTGCTTGCGGCCACAGCTAACTTCGTGCGCAATGAGGGGCAGTTTGGGCATGACTCAGTTGTACAAAAAGTAAAATTTGGAGCTCGCGCGCCCGGACTGAATCTGTGGGCTGACGAGGCAGGGTTCTTTGTAGACTTTTTGCGTCGAACGAGTGATAGCCAACTAGGCTTTCGGGTACGTCTTTCGCCTGCGCATCCCAGTCCGAACATGCAGCTTATGGCGGAGGAGAGAAACAGTGGAACAGTAAGCTCGTTTGTGGGCCCTGATCCCCAAAGTTGGGTCGAAGCAGCGCCTAGTTACAGGACTCTTCGCTATTCTGAAATATACGAAGGAACAGACTTAGTCCTGCGGTTGAATAACGGCAATCCACGCTATGATTTCGAACTGAAGCCGTACGCATCCATATTGGGGGCCAGGCTAAGAATTGAAGGAATAAGTCGCGCCAAGATCGATTCAAATGGTAATTTGCTCCTAGAAAATGGCGCTGATGTTTGGCGAAATGCGGCACCAGTAACTTTTGAGATCGACGCCAACGGCAATAAAATTGAACGGCAATCTGGATTTCAACTTGGGGGCATCGAGGGGCAATCAATAACGGTTGGCTTTTGGGTCAAGGAGCGGAACCCCAACAATCGCCTAGTCATTGACCCTACGATCTACTCAACTTTCATTGGGGGCAGCGGAGTTGACGACATTAATTCAGTAGTTACTGATAGCGCTGGCAACATTTATGTAGCCGGCACCACAACATCTGCTGCGAATACATTTAGCTTGGCACTCAACGGGTACCAAGTTGTTAGGAATAGTGCTGTCGACTCATTCATCGCGAAGTTCGCCTATCCGGCGGGCGCAAGCGCGCCTACACCTGTGTGGATGACGTTTCTTGGTAGCACAGGCGCTGACTTTACTGGTGGAATTACGGTTGATAGCGCTGGCGCAGTTTACTTCGCGGGTAAAATGGGTGGCGGCGCTCCACTGGTAAATCCAATCAAAGCGACGCAGGCTTTCGGAGATGCATATGTTGCAAAGCTAAGCGCCAATGGCTCTTCTCTGCTGTACGGTACATATCTTGGTGGAGCTTACACCGACGCAGCGACAGACATAGCGGTCGATTCGACCGGAAAAATCTATGTTGTTGGTACTACTCAATCATTCGATTTTCCGACTACAGCTGGTGCTGTAAGCACTCAACTCAATGCACATGCTAATCCCGCTCCCAGTAGCTCAGATGATTATGACGCGTTCCTGGTGCGTCTGAATCCGAGCGCTTCTGGGAATGCGCAGTTAATGTATTCAACCTTGTGGGGCGGGGTGGGGGATGACTCGCTTAGCACGCTGGCGATTGCGCCAGCGCTCACCACCACAGTTTATGTCGGCGGGGTCACAGCCGGTGCAGCCCAGACTACTCCAGGGGCGTATCGTAATATTGGTGCAGGCGCTGCAGACGGCCTAGTAGGCAGGTTTCAATTCGGGACTGCAGTAGCATTTACTGGTACTTTATTGGGTGGAGCGGGAAATGACCAAATCCAGGACCTTGCACTTGACAGTATCGGTAATCCTATTGTTGTGGGGCAAACACTGAGCCTAGACTACCCCGCAACTGCTGGGGCATTTGACCCTGTTTGCGGCGCTGACGGCTTTGTGACTCGGCTCGACCCCTCCCTTTCTAGCGTTGGCTTCTCGTCGTGTATCGGTGGCTCGGGGACAGATGATGTCGAAGGCATAGCAATTGATAACTCTGGAAATTATATTCTTGGCGGATTTACAAATAGCACAGACTTGTCTCATCCCTTCGCTGAAAGTCCCGCCTACATGGGTGGCTCAGCGCCAGGCGATGGATTTTTGGCAAAGGTCAGTAGCAGCGGGCAACTATTATACAGCTCATATTTTGGCGGAAGCGGGGCAGACGATCTGCATGCAATTGCTGTCCACCCGCTCTCGCAGCGTGTAGTCGTAGTCGGAAGAACGAACTCTGCGAATTATCCTGTTGTCGGCAACTCACTCACGTCTCGCGGGCTCGATGATGGAGTAATTAGTGTAGTTGACCTTTCAGGTTACACGAGCCCCTCCTATTCTCTGCGCGCCTTGGTGCTAGGTGCAGCTAACCAACCGATTGCCAACCAAATGGTTAGCATTAGCCCCGGCGGTTATGTGGCGAGCACAAGTGCGAACGGCGAAATCTCGCTAAGTTTGCCGGCTGGCACGTACTCGGTAAGCGTCCCAGATATTGTTGGAAATTCCGCATATACGTTTAGTCCAGCCGCAGCAAGCGTAACGCTCAATGCACAGAATCCCTATCCCTCTCAGCTTATATTTTCCGCAATCCCAGTTTCTCGAGTTTCAGGCTATGTAAGTGTGCCGCAATCTGGGGGTCTAAGTGGTGTTAGTATCAATGTTAGCCCAGGAAATTATAGCGCAGTGACCGACAGTGCCGGGTTCTGGCAAGTTTATCTCCCGGCAGGGACTTACACTGCTAATCCTGTTAGTCCTCAGGGTGCGCAGGGTAATCTATATGCCTTTCTGACTGCTGCTGCGAATCCATTCTCGGTGGATGGGACAAGCTCGTTTGGCTTAAGCTATACAGCATATGCGATACCACTTGCTCCTTCGAATGTGGTCGTTACACAGAGCAGCTCGTCCTCTGCCACAATTAGCTGGAATGACAATTCAAATAACGAGACTAGCTTTATCGTCGAACGATCGGTTAACGGCGCTGCGTTTACAGTAATCGCTACAAAGGCGTCTGATGTTACTTCACACTTGAACTCCGGCCTTAGCGTTGGAAGTAGCTATCAATATCGAGTTGGCGCTCGAAACGGCTCTATCGCTGTCTCGCCTTATGCTTTATCTCCAACATTCACATTGCTTACTGCCTCAACTGCTACTCCTACGCCAACGTCTACTGCAACAAGCACTGCAACAGCTATGGCCACGAGTACTCCTACTGCTACTGCAACGGCCACAGCAACGCTTACCCCCACAGTGACTGCTACTTACACAAATACTGCTACTGCAACTCCTACGCTAACACCCACGGCCACCAAGACCGCAACACCCACAGTGACTACGAATAACACTCCTACAGCTAGTCCTAGTGCCACTATAACCAGTATCGCCACTGCTACAGCAACAGCCACTCGTACTTCCACGGCAACTTCAACACCTACCGCCACTGGGACTGCTCTGCCTACCGCTGCTAGCACCTGGACACCAACTCCCACCGCCACTGTAATGGCCAGCGCCACGGCTACTGCGACAGTTAGTGTGACGCCAGTTTCTACCCCCAGCTTTGCTCTGCTGAGTCCGCGTTTGGATTGTATTGAACTCGATGGTGCCGGAGCATTTACCGCACACTTTGGATACTTGAATGGAAACTCTCTGCCGTTGAATGTGGCAATTGGTGCCAATAATTGGTTCACACCCAACCCTGTCGATCGTGGTCAAAGCACCAACTTTGGCGTGGGTCTAATAGTTGATGCATTTACAGTATCTTCCTCAGGTGGAGTGATCACATGGTGGCTGGCTGGCAAAGCTGTCACGGCAGATGCTCATTCAGCCCTTTGTGATGGCCTTATTAATTGCGTTGGCCCCCAAGGGCAAAGTGGTCAAATCGACCAATGTGGCGTGTGTGGTGGCGATAATGCCTGTATTGATTGCGCAGGGGCCACCAACGGGAATGCTACCTTCGACCGTTGCGGGGTGTGCGGTGGCGATGGAGCTTCGTGTCTCGGTTGCATCAGGCAAGATTTATCAGCGACTATCTCTGCCCTTGTAACAAGCCTCACTCAGCAGATAAGAGTTTACCGGCAATTAGTAAAACTAGTTAAAAAACATTCTAAGAACAGTGTAGTTAGTAAGTATGTACGGCAAAGGGGAAAATTAGAGCAGTCATTCATAGAGACACTCGCATTAATTGAAGAGATGCCGCTAGACCACCAAAATTGCGCGAATCGGCAGTATTGTCAGAACCTAGATAGGAGAAATCAGCTTAAGTCAGTCAGTTCCCTTGTTACTAAAGTGAAAGCTGCATCCGACGGAATTTCACGAGGGCTTGGGCGGGGAGTCGTAGCTTCAAAGCGGATTCGGACAACTCCGAGTTATCAAGCCAGTATTAAGTTACTTATGAAAGTGCCTCGCTACTACTCTTTGTGCGAGTAAGAAAAAATGCAAACTTCACGGGCTCGTATCGCGAGCGAAACGCAGCCATCCGCCTAGAATTGCTAGGCACTATTAGCTATCGATAGCCGCTCTACAGATCGAAAATCGCAATAAACAAGACATTCCGAATCGCTTACAAACTATCAATCATAACCTTACAAAGACCTAACACTGCGCATCTTTAAGTCTCCCTAGCTTTGCGGCAAACTCTACTCTCGCATAGGGAAGAAATTGGGCGCTATTAGTCACAGTATTAAATGAGCACGCTTGCTGCAATTGATGTTGGTTCGAATGCCATTAGACTAGCTATTGGATCAATTGGCCATGACAACCAACTGACTCATCTTGAGGACCTGCGAGAGGCCGTACGTCTAGGCGACGAGGTTTTCACAACTGGGCGAATTTCAGAGGAGTTGATGCGGCGCGCCGAGTGCGCCTTCCAGCGATTTAGCCAGCATCTCAAGAGGTTGGGTGTCGAAAAAGTTCGGGCTGTGGGGACGAGTGCTCTTAGGGAGGCCCATAATCGCGATGTATTTGTGAGGAGAATACAACAGAGCACTGGCATTAGAGTGTCAGTTATTAGCGGAGAGGAGGAGGCACGACTAATACATGCGGCTGTTGCACAGCGCGTTGACTTGCAAAAGAAACTTGCCTTGCTCATTGATATTGGAGGGGGAAGTATTGAGGTTACCCTGGTGCGTGATGGAGATATTATTGTCTCTGAGAGCGTAAAGATGGGAACGGTACGGTTGCTCAATCTATTGGGGCAGCGGAAGCAGGGGCAGAAGATTTTTTATCGTTTGGTGCGCGCATATTCTGAAGGTTTGCGTCGTCAGCTACGCAAGGATCTTAAGCACCGTACTCTTGATATGTGTGTGGGAACGGGCGGAAACGTGGAGGAATTTGGCGATCTAAGAGTTGCGCTCCTAAAGAAAAGCGACCCGACTGTAATAAATAGCAAGGAGCTAGACCAGATCGTAGGCAGGCTGGAGTCTCTTTCTTTCGATGAGCGAGTCCGAAAGCTTTCGCTCCGTCCTGATCGCGCTGACGTGATTATTCCTGCAAGTATTATTCTACAGGAAATCTTGCACTACTCGGGCGTGCGAGAGCTTTGTATCCCACGTGTGGGTCTCAAGGATGGCATTTTGCTCGACCTTGTTCCGGAACATGGCAAGAGGAGGCCTGAACAACATCGGCGGCAGGTCTTAACCTATGCGCATGAACTCGGGAGACGGTTCTCGTTTGATGAACGTCACGCCGACACTGTTGCGCAGTTTGCGGTGCAACTTTTCGACGAACTTAAGTCTGTCCACAAATTGCCCTCTAGTTGCCGGCTTGTTCTTGAAGTCGCCGCTTTGTTACATGATGTGGGCCACTGCGTTAATATAAATGGTCACCACAAGCATTCGTATTATTTGCTAAAGTCGGTGCCCTTTGTTGGGCTCAGCTCACTTGAGAAGAATCTTGTCGCAGTGGTGTCACGTTATCATCGCAAGGCGCCTCCTAAGTTAGAGCACCCTGAATTTGCTGGCCTTCCACAAGAGAATCGTGATCAGGTTACCAAGATGGCCGCGCTGCTTCGAATAGCCGATGCCTTGGATAGTGAGCACACTTCACGCGTCAAAGCGTTTCGAATTACAAAGCGTGGTCGTCGCGTTACCCTGTCACTTCGCGGTAGCTCCGACCTGTTGCTGGAACGCTGGGCTGTTATAAATAAATCCGCGCTGTTCGAAGATACTTTTAAGTTAAAGGTTGCGGTTGCGGCATGACATATGTGCTATCGGAAGTAGAATATGGGTAAACGTGTAGTGGCTGGAAAGTTGATCGCAGTAGAGGGGCTTGATGGTTCGGGCAAGTCTACGCAAATCGCACTACTTCGTCGTTGGCTTGAGCTGGAATCTTATAAGGTATA
>JAIBBV010000066.1 GCA_019694465.1 Oligoflexia bacterium | reverse complement strand
TACCGCAGTAGTATTTGTGCTGATTCTTGTAGAATCTCATAAAGGTCTCCTCGAAAATAAAGTTTCAACGCTTGCACTGTATCACATCCGATTCAGTGCTTTTTGGGGGGGCCTTTATGATTGTCAAGCTGCGCCACGCGGAGGGGCCACTTCCCCCGTTTTTGTTGACATAACGATAAGCGAAAGGCAGCTTTTCCTTGGCGGAAGAGCGCGGAGCAACGCAGGAAGTATAATCGGGAGTGTAAGTTAGAGACTGAGTGTCAGATAATGTATCGTCTACAGGGTAGGAAAACCTAAATCCCTACCCTGTAACAATTGATGAATCTGTCTCTTTAATTGAAAATTTCCTTCTTTCGAAAAGTGATGTGACAGCAACGATCGACTAATTGATTTTATTGTGTAAAAGATGAGCGAAAAACATAACAGCAGCGATCCGGATATTTCAAATGATTTGTTTTCGTCCCAGTCGGTGGAGTACTTGAAATATCGCCCTGAATATCCACCTGAGCTTTTTTCTCTAATGGCAAGTCTAGTTACTTCGAGAAAACTTGCTTGGGATGCTGGCTGTGGTAGTGGTCAGGCTGCATTTACCTTAGCTCAAGGCTTCGAGAGAGTATTTGCCTCTGATATAGGAGCAGGCCAAATTGCCACGGCGCGCAGTCATCCGCGTGTGCAATATATGGTTTGTCCGGCTGAGGACTCGGCACTGCCAGCAGAATCGGTTGATTTGGCTACAGCGGCGGCAGCCGCCCATTGGTTCAATGAGTCCTTATATTTTACCGAGGTAAAGCGGGTACTACGTCCGGGCGGAGTTGCTGCTATTTGGGGATATTCCATGCCAATGGCAGGTGAATTGGGACCATTAGTAACAAGACACTATTGGGCAAAATTGGCAGCATATTGGCCAGATGCCATGCAGAAAATGTTTTCAACTTACGGGACATTAGAGAACTATTATCGCTCCTTTAGCTGGCAACTTCATGAAATAGAGGCCCCCAGTTTTCATATGCGCTGTTCCATGAACCGGAATGAATTCCTAAGTTATCTTGGAACCTGGTCGGCTGCTGAGGTTTATCGCAGGCGTGTAGGGAGCGACCCGCTATCTGAGCTTCGCGAGGTACTCGAAAGAGAATGGCAGGATGGGGAGGAAAAGGTAAATATGTTTTCACAAATTTATTTGCGTATTGGGCGCAAGGTAGACTGATCATATGGTCTTAACTTGCCGGTCAAGCTTGTTGGCTTTATCAGCGTACAGATTTCAGAGACGTTTGCTGATATGCGCTTTGTAATAGTCTCCGACTCACTGACGTCGTCCACGGGGTTTGGAAAGCAGACCAGGCTGCTAGCCTTTAACCTTTTTAATCGCGGCCATGAGGTATTTGTTATTGCACGCCAGGATAAGAAGTGTGGGTGTCAGGAATGGGACAATTGTGATACCGCCAAAGGCCCTGTTGAAGTGTTGACTGAACAATTTATGGACGTGGCGTGCGTTGAAGAGCTTATACGGATTCGCCGACCAGATGTTATATTGTTTTTGCGAAACGCCAAGTACTTGCATCAATTTAATAGCTCAAAGTTGTTTGCCGAGGCCAAAACGCTACTCTGGTATGCAGATGAGAATGAGGCGCCTACCCTTAGCAATGCTTCAAGAGCCCCTCATTTTCCTGATAATAGTCTTTTGCCTGTCAGCAGGGCAGTAGCCTCAAGTCTTGGACAAGATAAAGTAGCTGGAGTACTTTATCACGGATTGGATTTCAGTAAGATTCCCGTGCGGAGAGAAAAAACTGAGCTTCGAAAGCTATGGAGCGGCCGCCTGGGAATTGAGTTGTCCAGTGAAGAAATACTGCTCATTTGTGCGGAAAGGAATGATGTTAGAAAGAATTGGGATGCCACGTACGCACTTGTTCGGCGGGTCAAGGACCTGATGCAGCATAGTAGAGTTAGACTTCTGCAGTTAACAAGTCAAACCGAGAAGGAGCCTTATTTCGATCTTAGATTGTGTGGTGAATTTTATCAGCTCGGTGGCTCGATAATTGACCTGAACGGTGCAAACCGTTTTTTCAGTGATAGTGACATTTATGAGCTACTAATGCTTAGCGACCTAAGGATTAGCTGCTCGGGGGCTGAGGGATTCGGATTGTTGTCACTTGAGGCGGCAGCACTGCTTGTGCCCCAAGTTTGCGTTAAGTTGAGAGCATTCGCTGAATACTTAGGCGAGGATAATAAATGTTTAGTTGAACCGTTTAGGTTGGCTGTCTATCCGCAGGACTCATTTTACTATGCCAGTAAGGTCTATGCGATCCCAGAGATTAATAGAATGGCCGATCGCGTGGTTGAATTGCTTACAAATTCGACGCTACGCAATGAAGTAGTTGAAGAGTCTTATAAGAAAGTCCGTTCCACATGTAATTTGCCAGATGTAGTGGATAAGCTCTTAGAGATAATCCATGGAATGCCATCCCCGCGAATGTTTGCTTAGACCTATTAAAAAGACCTGCCACAAATTCCTCGAAATGGCCTTAGATGCGCTGCTCAATCGGGACATATGTACGCATGGAGCTTCCTATATACTCAAGACTGGGAGCCATCATGATATTATTGCTATATTGCTCTGCAACGTGTGCCACTAGTCCGACGATTCGACTTGCGGCGGCAACAGATCCGAACAGGTCGGTTGGAATGCCCAGTAGGTGAAGGGTAATACTTGAATAATAGTCATCGTTAATATCTATTCCGTGCCTTGAGTAAGGTTGCATTGCCAGCACTAGGGCTTCGGCTAGCGCAATAAAATGTTGCTGTTGCAGGCTGTTGGAAATCTCTTGAGCACTTTTCCGAAAGTGCCGGGCACGCGGATCTTCAGTGCGGTATATCCTGTGCCCAAAACCCATGATTGGTTCATCCCTGCTCCGTTTTTCGGCAACGTACTCGGCAGCTCGATCCGGTGTCCCGATTTCATGAAGTTGGCGAATGATGTTTTCAGGCGCATTGCCGTGCAAATCACCGCCAAGTGCTGCCAAAGCCGAAGTAACGGCTGCGTAAATGTCGGCTTTTGTTCCCGCCGTTACGCGTGCCACAAATGTTGACGGTGTAGAGCTATGGTCTACGTGTAGAAGCAGATCTTTATCCATGAGCTTAGCACTAAGAGGAGTAGGCGCCTGGCCTGTTAGCATATAGAGAAAGTTGGCGGAATGGGCAAGGTCAATACGTGGTGGCACGATAGTTTGAGCGTATCTGAGTCTTTGGTGTGCTGCGATTATTGTCGGTATTCGAGCTATGAGTCTAATTCCCAGTATGTTGGCAGATTCTTGTGCCGGCGGCTCAAAAGCCGGAAGCGCAGAGATTGCTGTCCTTAAGGCATGCAGTGGGTGCATGGAAGTCAGCTTGGTTAGCAACTCAATCAAGCCGGGAGGCATCTGCCGAGCTGACTTGAGTTTTTCGTCGAACTGGTTCAATTCATCGCGCGTTGGTAGTTTGCCATATAGAACTAGAAATGCTGTTTCTTCAAAGGAAGATAATTCTGCTAGCTGGTGTATGCTATATCCGCGAAATATCAGATCTCGTCCCATTACATCGATATACGTAATTCGAGTCTGGTCAAAGAAAATCCTTTTTAGTCCGCGAGCAATTTGTTTTTTGGGGAGATTGATCTTGTCGCCATTTATAGGTAGTGGAGGGGCCGCGTCCTCTGATAACTGCGCTTGAGGGGCCTGATACGTTTCAATAAACGCTTGAATGGTTGCGATGGAATCAAGTTTTAGGACCTGATTGTTATTAATCCTGATGCCATACTCTGCTTCAAGCGCTGACATTAGCTCTACGTGCCCTAATGAGTCCCACTGGGGGATCGCGCGATACGCCAAGTCTGGCGTAACGTGGCTCTTAGGAATATTGAACGTCCTAGACACCAACGAGACAAGGCTTTCCACAGAAACGTGACCGAAAAACAGCGTATACGACAACGCGCCAGCGAGCCGACAGATCTAACCCAAGACAAAATATAAATCAATTCTATTATTAATGCTAATGCTGGGTAGCGGTGTTGTTACTACCTAGGGCATCTAAGGCTTCAGAGATTCTGACTAGTACCTTCTCCTTGCCTAATACAGCAAAAGACTCAAACAGTGGAGGAGTTATGGTCTTGCCTGTGACCGCAACCCGTAGAACAACGAAGGCCGATCCGGGCTTTAGTCCTAGTTCTGTTGCTACTGCACGCAAGGCGTCACTAATTGCTGTTACTGAAAAATCCGGTAGGTTTGACAAGGCGCTATGGGAGCGCTGCAAGACCTCGCGCGCCTTTCCTGGATCCATGCCTTTTTGAAACATTGCAGCCATATCCCTATGCAGGGGTTTGTCGCTTAAGAAGTCAACCATTGGAGCTATTTCGGTCAGCAGTTTAGTTCTCTCCTGTACATGCGGAGCGAGCTGGGCAAACTTATCATGTGGTATGTGGATCCCAGCAGCTTCTAAAAACGGCGTCGCACGCTTGATAAAGTCGTCAACTGGCAATTTTCGGATATATAATCCGTTCATCCACTCCATTTTAGTCATATCAAAAATTCCACTAGCTTGATTAATCCCCTCTAGTGAAAACCTTGAAACCAATTCTTCGCGCGAAAATATCTCTTGCTCACAGCCTTCGCCTGGTGCCCATCCAATTAAGGACACAAAATTCAATACGGCTTCCGGCAAGAAACCTTTTTCCCGGGCATCGCGGGAAGTGGCGGCCCCCGATCGTTTAGAGAGCTTCTTGCCGTCAGGGCCATTTATGACTGGGAAATGGGCAAATACCGGCGGCTCCCAACCTAAGGCTTCGTAAAGCAGCACATGAATTGGTGCCGATGGTAGCCACTCAATACCTCGCAAAATATGACTAATTTTCATGTCGTGGTCGTCCACAACCACCGCTAAGTGATACATGGGAAAACCGTCGCTCTTAAGAATCACCGTATCTTTCAAAGACAGAGAGTTCCAGGTTACGTTCCCACGGACGGCATCGGTTAGGCTGATAGACCTGTGCTGGGGCATTTTGAAGCGCACCACATGCGGCACATCGGCAGACACTTTTCGATCGCGGCAATAGCCGGAATATCCTGGAAGCTCTCGACGCGCCATCTGCTCGTTGCGTTCTCTTTCGAGCATTTCAGGAGTGCAGTCGCAGCGGTATGCAAATCCCTTAGCAATTAGCTCCTCAGCTACCTCTTTGTAACGAGCTAGGCGCTGGCTTTGCACATAAGGGCCATAGGGTCCGTGGAAGTCTGGCGCCCCATCCCAGTACTCTCCAATGGCCTTAAGCTCGCTTAAGCTTGGGCCTTCGTCAGGAAAAATCCCAAACCATGCCAACTCTTCTAAGATAAACCGCACAGCACCCGGTACCGTGCGCTCGCAATCAGTATCTTCTATTCTTAAAACAAATTTTCCACCGTGATGTTTTGCGAATAGCCATGCAAAGAAGGCTGTACGAAATCCTCCGAGATGTTGAAATCCGGTAGGTGATGGAGCAAATCGGGTTCTCACTTCTTTCATAGGAAACTCATATCTAGTTCGTTGGTGAATCGGTTATTCATAAGGTGTTACGACACTTGCTGAATAGCAAAAATCCCAAATCTGGAGCCTAAAAAATTATATAACTAAGGCACTATATAAGGCATAAAGTATAGAACAGAACTCTAATACTTTTCAAACCATTCTAGTCTGTTAATGCAGCCTTCAGATAGCCATGCAGTTCTTGGTTCAGAATGCGGTAAGTTAGCTGCGCTACGGTGTTTAGGTTTGGCGTAACATTCGTGCGCGTGATATAAGGGAGCGTAGGTTTTCATAAGCCTTGGACCCCTCCCCCTTCCAGTAATTCTTATTTGATCTAACGGTGAGTTTTCTGATGAATGTGGTGAGTGGCTCTATGGAGACCAGGCTTCACACTGGTTTCACAATAAGTGCGGAGCGCTACCCTCGACACAGCGCGTTATCTATCGGTGCAGTAAGGCTCAGCTATAGTGAAGTAGACGAAAAAGCACGACGCTGGGCCTGCGCTCTGTTGCGTAACTCTCGGACTTCACCCAAGCGAGTTGGACTGCTCGCTTGTCGAAGTGAAGTATCATACGTGGGAGTCTTGGCAAGCTTATATGCGGGCGCTGCATTTGTTCCACTCAATCCGGCATTTCCATTCGAGCGAACGCGCAGCGTAATCAGGGAGGGAAAACTTGACGCACTGTTTATTGATCAGGGTGCGCTACCTGTGGCACGCAGAGTGCTTGAGAACTTTGAGGTTCCTACGGTTTTGTTGCCATTCCATGCATCAGCTGATACCGATCTACCATTTTCGGCGATTGGCCAAAGTGAAATTGATAAGAGCGCACCTCTAGTAGAGTCGGTTATTTCAGACATAGATAGTCCAGCATATATTTTATTCACCTCAGGAAGTACTGGACACCCCAAGGGGGTACCAGTAAGTCATCGCAATATTTTACATTTTATCGCTACAGCCCTGAAGCGATATGACGTGCGGCCAGAAGACAGACTGACCCAGACATTTGATCAAACGTTCGACGCCTCCGTATTTGACTTGTTTTTGGCATGGTGGAGTGGTGCCTGCGTTTGCTCTATGCAACCATTGGAGATTTTGTCGCCATTTGAATTTGTGGCACAGCAAGGCATAACCGTATGGAACTCTGTCCCATCGGTCATAGCGCTATTGCAAAAAAGGGGAGCGCTTAAGCCTAATTGCTTGTCCAATTTGCGGTTGAGTCTGTTCGGGGGAGAAGCATTAAAATGTAGCCTTGCGCAGGCGTGGCAGGTAGCAGCGCCCAACTCCATTATTGACAACTTATATGGCCCTACCGAAGTAGCTGTTGCATGCGCCGCCTATCGTTGGGATCCTGCCAACTCTCCTAGTGAATGTTGTAGAAATGTTGTGCCAATTGGACGAGTATTTGATGGGTTACGTCATGTAGTCGTGGATGACTCGTTACGTCCTGTGAAGGCTGGGCGTAGCGGCGAGCTATGCATTGCGGGACCTCAGGTTTTTAATGGTTATTTGAACGAGACACCCAGAACCAATGGAAATTTGTGTCGATTGCCGAACATGGGAGATGACTCATTTTATAGAACCGGGGATTTGGTTCGATCCTTAAACGGTGGAGACTATTTATTTTTAGGTAGAATTGACCATCAAGTTAAGATTCGTGGTTATCGCATCGAATTGGGCGAGATTGAGAGTGTCCTGCTCAAAGATGCAAATGTTGTACAAGCAGTTGCTTTGGCTTGGCCCATTGTAGATGGAAAGTGCACTGGAATAGTGGCTGTTGTTTCTGGTGTTGAGGTGGACACCGGAAAATTGATGTCAGAAATAAAAAAGACCTTGCCATCTTATATGCTTCCTCGTGAAATTTATGTTCTGGAGTCTATGCCGTTAGGAGCGAACGGCAAGATAGATAGGGTTAAAATAGGAAATATTCTTGAAGATGGACTTATGCGCGAGCAGCCTAGATTAGAAGGTGCCACGCATACAAGTCACATATAGTTCTTCATTGTTCTGCCTGAGTCTGGCCGACTGCAATATCAACGACTAGAAGATCGATGGAATTGCTTGGCGCAGGTGCCCGAAGAGAATCGTCTCAAAACTACTTTGAGAGTTAAATTGCTCCAAGAAGGAAAGACCGGCTATTGATAAGCGATCTGATAGGCCGGTGTCGTTGCATAAGTCTTGGCAAGCCTGTGCAAAAGAATCAGCGTCGTTGCAAATTAGGAGCTGCTTGCCATGTGTCACGTCATGCCCTTCGCATCCTTTTGATGTCGATATGACAGGGCAATTGTGGGCAAATGCCTCTAGTATTTTGAATCTGGTTCCGCTTCCTTGGAGTAGTGGAACAACGGCGGCAAGTGCGTCCTGATAGAATTGTGAGCAGCTCTCAACGTCATAATAAATTTGAATTCTTGGCTCTTTACCTAAGGAGTCCAAAAGTGATCTGTGAATTCGACCGATAGGCTTCTTCCCAACAACTCTAAATAAATAATCGTCCGGAAGCTTTGGAAGGATTTCCTTGCAAAAAAAGTCCACTGCTTCAACATTTGGAGGATATCCAAGGTGACCTACAAATAGTAGCACTTTAGATTTTGAGCATTTTCTTTGTACTGCAGGTGATGCGTAACAATTTGGGACAATCACCGCATTACTGAGCAATGCCGAGGCCTCAAGGGTTGACGAGCAGGTAACAATCTTGCAGAGCTTAGAAAATGCCACCCACCTAGCCACTGCGGGGTCTAATGGTTCGGTGGGGTCCTCGCAAATAATGGGGGCAGAAGGCGCCTTAAATGCTGCCGGTAATTCATCGATATCCCAAATAATCCTGTCATGCCTAATTTCTACAGGCATTTTTTCCAAATGCACAGCATGAGCTTGGCGCAATGAGTCTAGAAACCTGGCTCTTAGCGTGCGATTTGAGCTAAGTAGGGTTGGATAGTAGGCGTATACCTCGGAAACGAGATCGCTGAGCCTTGAAATCCGGCGAAGATTGGGATGATCCAGTCGCGGTTGGCACCACAGCTCAACCTCGCATATTTTTGAATATGCTAGTAAAAAGGAATATGTGCGCTGCTCCGACCCCGTGCCTTGCGGATCAGGAACAACATCACTGATTACTACAAGCCTCTTCATCGTTTCGATCCCAGTGATAACTACTACATGACCAGTGTCGAACGGTTACAAATTACCACGAATACCCCAGATCCTCTACTACATCGCCAAATAGGGAGATAAACTTACGCCGTAAGTTGGTATCGAAGTATTGACTCCAATCTTCAACGCCGCGAGATCGCACGTGAGAATTGCGATATTGCGGATTAAATACGCTGTTGTTGTAGGCAACGGACAGGGCGAATTCCAGGTCATCTCGTTGGATATGCAGGTGGGTAAACAGCTGGCGGTAGCATTCCATGGATGTATCAGTCATGAGATCTTCAAGCTTAACATCATGGCACCAAGCATAGGATTTGTTGGACCACGCCAACATGTCCCGCACAGTTGAGCCAGCTGACTCTGTGATTTGATTTTCTTCCATTTCAAACTCAAAACGTTGATGGTCGTCGTGCAGTGATAAAATTTTCTGCTGATATGTGAGGCCACCGAACCTGTTCAATGGTTCGTGAAGCCAGGCTTCCGAGGATCGCTGATGATAATAGGCGGCTGAAACTACAACCAGTCGTGGATCTCGAATTATGTGAATGCCACGGGGGTTAGAGAGCGTACTAAAATCGATTCCAGCGAATTTCGAATGCCAGTCAAAAATAATGCTGGGTTCATCAAAACTAACCGGGCGCGCTGATGTTGCGCAATTATAGAAGGTTATTCCTGTATGCTGCGCAAAGGTCTGGAAAATATTTTGCGTTAAAACCGTACCCACTTTGTGATGGGTGGCTATTACGATTGTAACTGCTGGTGACGAAGTTTTAAAATTTGACACGTCAATAGGACCGAAAAAAGTGGCAGACTACCTACTAATTAGCACCAGCGGACGCAAATCTCAAAAAAGTTCGGAGCACTGGCATCTGAACCCTGAGAGCTAATTCACTTTGCTTATATTGTTCTATACCGTTTCACTGATTTCAAGTGGTTACGCTAGAGCTAGCAAGTGCGATTGTGGAGTTGGCATTGGATAATAATCTTTTACTCCTTTCGCGTCAGCCTGGTGGTGTTTTTGGTACGTTATAGGTAGCGATTGAGTCGCTGGCACACTAGTAAGCACAATAAATGGGAATAAATCCCGTTTGCATGCCACATTCTTCCTGTTTGGCCTCATATCTTTAGCGTTAACATTTTAGAATTGAAAGGTGTTATGACATCCTTTGCTCCGCTTAGCGGGCCACTCCCCTTTCCTCCTTTAGAACTGGCTGAGGTTCCAGAAAGTATACTTCCAGCCTTGAGTGCTCTAGAGCAATGCAGAAACGGCGATGCCGTACAGGAGGTACTTCAGGAGCTGCGCGGTATGAGCAGCCTTGATATGGAGGCGTCGGCGTTTGATCTAGATCGCGAGATTGGCTCTTTAACTTCTCCTAGCGAACAAAATGCAAATATATGTTTGGCTAGAAATAGAGCTAATTCGAATTTTATTATTCCACACCTCTGCGCATTTTTAAGCATAGCGGAAGATAACTTTCCAAGTATGCAAGACAGGGTGACTGCAAAGGAGTACGCTATTTACACTCTAGCCGATTTTGCTGGGCAGCTAGCTGCGGAGCCACAGGGTAGGAAAACCTAAATCCCTACCCGAATCAAGTAGTTGAAGTAAAGCTGCTTCAATGTTGTTAAAGAAAGGTGAGAGCAAAGGAGCTGCCGCATAGCTTTTAGGCCATCAAGGGCATGAGAACCATGTAGTCTGACGAGTGTGAAGCTGCATTGAGCGAGCGAGCTTGGAAAATCTGGCCGTTTTATTGCCAGGCGGTGGCATATTGGGCGTACGTGGCCATAGAGCCAAGTACTTTGGCTGATATGACTTAAGCTGCTAGTGGCCAGGCGTAGCGTAGCTTTGGTGGTGCGCGTTGTTGTGCTAGGCCCAGGCCTGAAGTGATTTTGTCGACTTGAGTTGGGTCAGTTATAAAAGCTTTGATGTGCATTTGGGAGCCGCAGCGCGGGCAAAGTAAGGGGTCAATTTCCAGAATTTTTTTCATGCAGCGTGCCCAGGAGGCTGATGGCTTAGTGGCTGGCTCTGGAATTTGGGTAATGGCATTAGGAGCGCTTGGAGTTGCAGTAGCGTTTAAGGCAGCTTCTCCCCTTGTGCGGCAGCTGTAAGCCCCAAACCACCTTGTATTTTGCTCCCAGGAGTCAAAAACGTGTTGCTGCAGCTCAGCCAGAAAGTCAAGCGGACTAAAGGTTCGAACACTCTTGTGGCCGTCTTTGTAGGCGGCGTATTCAATGACCGTATCACCGCTGCCTTCAACGATAGTCAGGCGCTCATTTGAGACGGGGCATTTTTTAAGGTAGCGTGCAACGAACAGAAGGCGCTTAGAGTCAGTTGGTTCAATGGCTTCGCCGATAAAGACGTTAAAGCCAGAGTGCTCCCAGCTTTTCATGTTGTCGATGTCGTCCTGGGAGAGAAGTCCTTCGTGCTGCAAGGCTTTTAGTACCTTATCGGCAAAAAGTAACTCAAGCCGTGTTTGATCTACCGTGACCGGCTGAAATGAACCGTCCGGCAGTAGCGCCCCTGCCAGGTAAAGCCCATGGACATGGGGATGCCAGCCAAGCACGTCTCCAGCTGAGTGCAGCGCTTGCACAGCGGCTGGGGTTGCTGTGGGACACTGCTCTACGATGAGCTCTTTCCACGACTCCCAGGCAGCCCCGTGCACCCGGCCCAATAGTTTCCGGTTGAACTTAAAAAATGGCCGGATCCTTTTGGGTAAGGTAAACGTGCAATGGTGGTGTGCATAAGGCAAAAGCACATTCTCAACAAGATTCTCGGCAAAAATGATTGCCCTTTTGGCGTCACAGCAAGGACAAATCCCGCGACACTTACATGAAAATGCAATCAGCTCACTGTGCTTGCATTCCTTATTCTCGCAGCAAGCCCGAGCACAGCCATGTGCCAATATGCCGCACTGAAGGTAACGCTCAAAGCTTTCTACAACTTCTCGGCGTAGTACCCCATAAGTTTCTTGATACAGCTCTTCCCAGACACGCTCCAGATCCTCATGGCAGCTGCTTATAATGCGGTATAAAGACGAAAGCTCGGGTAAGCGCCGGCTGTAGCGGCGCTGTTGCGCTTTGCGAACCTCCCATGCAGTTGACTGCTCCACATAGAAGCATCGGAAAAAACATCAAAAAGTTGTGTGATAAGGCGTACATCGTCCAGCTACCCCGTAGGCCGGCATCAGACTGGAGGCGATGAAGTTAGTTATTTTTGAGGGAGCCTGGTGTTCCTCTTAGGACACCCAAAACTTCAGCACATAAAAAATAAATGTTCTCAGGGTGTTACGTTAATTGGATTCTTGGGTAGCGTATTGTGAATTCTAGTTTTCGTAGTAAGAGATTTTGACGAGCTGGACATTACTTTATCAGTCTTCCAAAAAAGTTGAAGGCGAGACCTCTATTCTTATCCTGAGTCCGGTGAGTCGACGATCACAGACTCGGCCGGTAATTTTTCGCTAGGCACTGTGCAAGGTGCCACTAGTCAGCTTAGCCTTTTAGTCGAAGTAGGGGAGTTATCTGCTAATGTAGACCTTGGTAAGGCGCCAACCGAAGAGGCAGAAATTGTTGTTGACGTGGTCTTGGATACGAATGCCCAAAAGGTGCAGAAGGCCACCGTTGATGTGCGGCCCAAAAAGCGACCGACCCCTCGTCCAACCGCCACTCCAGCCCCGACGACTGAGTTCCCGCTTCCGTTGCCCACAACAGCGGCTACTCCAAATCCAGAGCCAAGTGCGACTCCTAGCAGTCCAAATGAGACTCCTGGCCCCATAGCTACCCCAGAGGCGGGTATGCCTGTCACCGGTACTGTGATGCTGCGTAGCGGAGCACCTGCTGCGGGAGCAATGCTAAGGTTCGTGGTAGCAGGCAGAAAAATTTCGGCCACTGTCTCTGAGGATGGAACTTTTTCCACGGAGGCTTTCCCTGCCTTTGGCAAGCTCAAAAAGACTGTAGTGGTAAAATATCATGGCCTCGCCAGCGTGGTGAACTTGGCAAAAACATCACTTGGCAAGGTTCCAGCGGGAGCTTTTCTTACGCGGCTAGACCTTGAGTTAAGCTTTGCGCATCAGGCTTCTGGGGCTAAGATTCTAAAGGTGAATATTGCCATGCTGGAGTACACATTTGCTTCGGCGCTTAAGGCGCCAGTTCAACTAAAGCCACTGGTGCTTCAATAGGGAAGTGCGAATCGCTGCTTCTCGATATCGTTATTGCGAGGAGGACACGAAGTGCCAGGTGAAGCACTTGGGTGTTCTTTCTCTTCCGTTCTTAAACGCGCCTTCAAACGGCGCAGCGCCGAGAAGCTAAATATCTCCTTCGCTTCGAATCTTTTCGTCCTCGTATGGCGCGGTCTTTCTACGATAAAACTCCAAGGCTACGCAGTTAATCACACCAATTGCCTCGTTATGATCCGCATAGCGCATGCTGGGGCCGTAAACTTTGTGTAGAAGTGAGGAGATGATGAAATTAAGGTGGCCAGGCCTAAGGGCTCGATCGGAGGGTACAAGGCGGGCAAGTTCCTCTATGGCCGCAATATATTGTGTGCGTTCACTTTTCTTTATGTATGGCATCGGGGCTCCTCGTAAGAGTTCCATTTGATACTGGCCGGCCTAGATTCTTCATAGAATTCAGCCTACTGCTTTCTTATGTTTGACTGAGTTTATTGTTGTAATATACTAGTAGTCCAGTTAGTTGCTTGGCCATTTCGTTCTTTTCTCTTCCTCGTAGGTGTTCGGTTACTTACGGTCTTTTTGACTGTAATGCCAAGCTTTTGGTGTGCTAAGTGGTGTAGGCTTCCATGACGTATCGTCCCCAAGACCCTAAAGAAAATCCTGAAAGACGCGCATTTGATGTTACAGGCGGAGCTCCGCATGAGCAGTTCGGCCCAGAGGGCCCTTCACGCTTAGGGCTTTTGTCGGACACACTCGGCAGAGCTGGGCTTGAACTCGGCTTTCGCCAGCAAGTTGGCAAGGAAACTGCCGAACTAATGGCGCTAATCGCCGCAGGCCGGATGGAGCGATTTGATGGGCATAATGCGCGTTTTGGCATTGAAATTGAGATGCACTTGGCTGATCAGGGCAGTGGAAAACCGGCATCTATCAACGCCCGTGTGCTTGATCGTCTAACGGCAGATGCTGCTAATGGCCCCGACCCTAAAGCATGGACTTGTGAACTTTCAAAGTGGCAAATCGAGTGTCGAACCGGTGTTGCGCTTTGTGCGGGGAACGTCCTATCGGCGTATGAGTTGGAGATTCAAAGTAGGCTCGCTGCTGCGCGCGCGGTCGCCAAGGAGCATGGCGCGATTGTTGTGCCGATAAGTCATTTGCCGTCGATTGGGGAGGCGGATCTCAGTCTAGACGGGCTGAGCGATACCCATGATCGCTATCATCGCGCCAACGATTTTGCTCACGCTTTGCGTCATGCGCGAACAATACATGGCGAGAACTTCCCCGTGCATGTACCTGGCCGTAACGGCGGAGCCGGGTCTAGCTATGCTACTGATTCAATAATAACCGCTGGTACTATTTGCTCTTTGCAACCTCACTTGCAAGTTAGTGCCGAGCGTTTTGTTGATATGTTTAATATTTCTCATGCGATAACTGGCTTTGTGTTAGCCCCAGCCGCTAGTTCGCCGCTTGTGCTTGGACGCGCAGGATGGAAGGAAGGGCGTATCTCACTATTTGAGCAAGCCTGGGACCCAACGCGCGTGTTTTTCGGCACCCACTACATCGAGCATCCGATTGATCCGTTTATTCTAAATGTCACTGCCGATTTGCATCCTATGTTTGTGGCGGTGCAGCAAGGGGGGGCGAATAATGCAGGTGTGCCGTACTTGCCAAATCTTGTACGACATAACGGCACGATTCACCGCTGGAACCGGCCGATTTTTGGAGTGAACGAGCAGGGTGAGCCGCATCTTCGTGTTGAGCATCGCGCCCTGCCTGTGGCGCCAGCGCCAGTAGACAACATCGCCAACGCCGCGTTTTTCTGGGGCCTCTCGTATGGCCTGCACGTTAAATACGGCGGGGATATAAGCAAGGTGTTTCCGTTTGAGCACGCTAAGGCCAATTTTTATGCGGCAGCAAAGGACGGACTTGAGGCCAAGCTATACTTCCCTGAAGAGCGCCAGCAGTACACCATGGCTGAGAAGCTTGATTGGCTAATGGGCGTTGCTCGCCTGGGTCTTGAGACTCTTGGCGTAGAGCGCTCAGATACTGATAAGTACCTTGGCGTTATGGAAGCTCGTATTCGCGGGGGCGTGACGGAGGCGGACTGGATGTTGTCTGTTTTGGGTCATAGCGCCTCCAGCGATGAAAGGGTGCCCGAGAATGTGCTTGGTGCTCTGACTCGCCAAATAGCGCGCGCCAGTGCACTCAATATACCAGTGCATGAACGAGCTGATCGCTTTAGTGAATTGGCAGACTAGAGGCCATCTCAAAAATACTTTTGAGATGAGTACTGGGCAAATTTCGAATTAGCAACAGGGTAGGAAAACCTAAATCCCTACCCGAATCAAGTAGTTGAAGTAAAGCTGCTTCAATGTTGTTAAAGAAAGGTGAGAGCAAAGGAGCTGCCGCATAGCTTTTAGGCCATCAAGGGCATGAGAACCATGTAGTCTGACGAGTGTGAAGCTGCATTGAGCGAGCGAGCTTGGAAAATCTGGCCGTTTTATTGCCAGGCGGTGGCATATTGGGCGTACGTGGCCATAGAGCCAAGTACTTTGGCTGATATGACTTAAGCTGCTAGTGGCCAGGCGTAGCGTAGCTTTGGTGGTGCGCGTTGTTGTGCTAGGCCCAGGCCTGAAGTGATTTTGTCGACTTGAGTTGGGTCAGTTATAAAAGCTTTGATGTGCATTTGGGAGCCGCAGCGCGGGCAAAGTAAGGGGTCAATTTCCAGAATTTTTTTCATGCAGCGTGCCCAGGAGGCTGATGGCTTAGTGGCTGGCTCTGGAATTTGGGTAATGGCATTAGGAGCGCTTGGAGTTGCAGTAGCGTTTAAGGCAGCTTCTCCCCTTGTGCGGCAGCTGTAAGCCCCAAACCACCTTGTATTTTGCTCCCAGGAGTCAAAAACGTGTTGCTGCAGCTCAGCCAGAAAGTCAAGCGGACTAAAGGTTCGAACACTCTTGTGGCCGTCTTTGTAGGCGGCGTATTCAATGACCGTATCACCGCTGCCTTCAACGATAGTCAGGCGCTCATTTGAGACGGGGCATTTTTTAAGGTAGCGTGCAACGAACAGAAGGCGCTTAGAGTCAGTTGGTTCAATGGCTTCGCCGATAAAGACGTTAAAGCCAGAGTGCTCCCAGCTTTTCATGTTGTCGATGTCGTCCTGGGAGAGAAGTCCTTCGTGCTGCAAGGCTTTTAGTACCTTATCGGCAAAAAGTAACTCAAGCCGTGTTTGATCTACCGTGACCGGCTGAAATGAACCGTCCGGCAGTAGCGCCCCTGCCAGGTAAAGCCCATGGACATGGGGATGCCAGCCAAGCACGTCTCCAGCTGAGTGCAGCGCTTGCACAGCGGCTGGGGTTGCTGTGGGACACTGCTCTACGATGAGCTCTTTCCACGACTCCCAGGCAGCCCCGTGCACCCGGCCCAATAGTTTCCGGTTGAACTTAAAAAATGGCCGGATCCTTTTGGGTAAGGTAAACGTGCAATGGTGGTGTGCATAAGGCAAAAGCACATTCTCAACAAGATTCTCGGCAAAAATGATTGCCCTTTTGGCGTCACAGCAAGGACAAATCCCGCGACACTTACATGAAAATGCAATCAGCTCACTGTGCTTGCATTCCTTATTCTCGCAGCAAGCCCGAGCACAGCCATGTGCCAATATGCCGCACTGAAGGTAACGCTCAAAGCTTTCTACAACTTCTCGGCGTAGTACCCCATAAGTTTCTTGATACAGCTCTTCCCAGACACGCTCCAGATCCTCATGGCAGCTGCTTATAATGCGGTATAAAGACGAAAGCTCGGGTAAGCGCCGGCTGTAGCGGCGCTGTTGCGCTTTGCGAACCTCCCATGCAGTTGACTGCTCCACATAGAAGCATCGGAAAAAACATCAAAAAGTTGTGTGATAAGGCGTACATCGTCCAGCTACCCCGTAGGCCGGCATCAGACTGGAGGCGATGAAGTTAGTTATTTTTGAGGGAGCCTGGTGTTCCTCTTAGGACACCCAAAACTTCAGCACATAAAAAATAAATGTTCTCAGGGTGTTACGTTAATTGGATTCTTGGGTAGCGTATTGTGAATTCTAGTTTTCGTAGTAAGAGATTTTGACGAGCTGGACATTACTTTATCAGTCTTCCAAAAAAGTTGAAGGCGAGACCTCTATTCTTGTGTCTATCAATTGATGCAGGAGATCTAGTTAGTTGTTGAGGGCAACAAGGATTTGTATTACTGCGCCGATGGCGCACCAAGCGCGAGTTTGTCAGCAATCAGTCGGCGAGTGGCCTCGTGTGGCTCAACCTTTTCAGCACTCTCCAATATCTCACGCTGCTCAGCTTGAGATGGGTCTAATCTAGTGTAAGCCAAGACCCTGGCGTAGCGTTCTGGGTGCGAGGCCAATTGAGTAAGCTGCTCCAGGCTAGCCTCCCAGCGCGCCTTGCCTAGGTAGCGCGCCAAATCCAAGCTAACTGGATCAGCCTTGGCAAAGTTGGCACGTGCCAACAAGAGACCTAGGATCGCTTTAGGATCGGGTTTTGTGCTCAAAACATTTGCAAGCATTGAGTACCCCACTTCACCTTCAGCCTTAAATACGGAGACTAGCGAGACAGTCTGTAATCTTGAAAGTGTGTTTTCATCCGAGCCAAGGAACGTGAGAGTTGGCAAATAGGTTGGGGGGAGGAATTCTTTGCTTAGACGCTGTTGCGCGCGCTCGCGTACTCTGCGATCTGGATACTGTAAAAGGTCTGCCCATTGTTGAAGCGATAAGCCTGACTTTATTTCGGCTCCTACCATTACGGCAAACCAGAGCGCCTTCGAAACTTTTGACCATTCTGCTATTTCCTCAGACCCAAACCATTGCACTCGATCCAGCAACGGGGTCATGCGACTGGTCAAAGTAGCATGTAGCACATCCCCCACCCGCGGAGCCTTCTCCATGATTGGGAGCAGCATAGCTACCTTGGCTAGAGCTACAAGCCGCTTGTCATCCTGAGGGAAAAAGGCGCCTAGGCTATCCTCAGACATATCTCCACTTAGAATATGAGCTAAGCCCCTTGCTTGAGGCTCAGCCATATTCGTTACACCAATCCGCTTTAGTTGATCGAACATTAAACCATACGGCGTCGGTAGCGCGGCCATGCGATCAAGGCTGATTTCTGAGAATTCCTTGGGACCAACAGGATTCGAAAGGTCCTGCAGATCTCCCGCAACAGCTAGGATTACCGCAGGATGGGCTTCCGTGAGCGGTGGAAGATTAAGGCGCGCTGAACCCACCAGCCTCGATAAGGCTAGGCCCAAAACAATTTTACGATCATCCAGGGAAAGCTCCCTTTCCCATAATGGGTTAAACGCAGAACGGATCAAATTATTACGGACCATTGGATGAGCTGTCCCCTTTAGGGCATCACCTACCACAACTAGCTGCGCTTCTTGATTTTGATCAATCGCTGCAAGTGCCACCTGCTGCATCAAGGAGGGCTGATTACTTGCCCAGTAAGTCCCAAATGGCAAGTTAACCGCTACCTCAGTTCCCAAAATGCGGTCGAAGGCGCCGAAGCTATAAAGAACTACTGCTGTAGCGACACTGGCTAAAAAGACTGCCGGCAAAGCTAACCAACCACGCGTGGTCTCGCTGTGCGGTGGAGCCTCTGGTTTTTGTCGCGCCTGAGAAACTAGCTCCTGAGTGCGCTCAATGCTTGTCTTTGTATCAGGGAGCTTGTCGTACAAAGGCTTGGGGATCATAGTGCTGGACCCGCGCGAGTCGCGTGTCGTAGGTTGACCACTACTTACTGCTTCTGGAGATCTCCCACTTCCTCGGACAGTTCCAGGTGCTGAAATAATTTTAGCGGTCTTGAGTCGCTGTGGCTCGCCAGCCGCTGGTGAACTTACAGGTTCATTCGGTACTGGCTTAGTAGGCTGCGGCGCAGACTTGGTACTTGACGGCTGGGAAGAGTTAAGTAACTTGCCTGCCGCTACTCCCACACGGCTTACCGGGGCTGACTGGGGAGGAGTTTCCACGCTCTTCGGCTCTTGCGGGTTAAAGGTACTGACT
>JAIBBV010000065.1 GCA_019694465.1 Oligoflexia bacterium | reverse complement strand
CAGTCACTGAATGCACTGGCGATGGATGGATTATTAAATACAAAGAATACAGATGCGCGTGGTGCAGCTAACTTTGTGGATCCAGCAAGTGGCGGGTACCGGCAAGCGCTAAGCAACACAGCCAATGGGCTGCAGAAGGATTACGGCGGGGCACGCGCTATGTCGGCCTATCAGTCTTGGAGCCCGTATGAGGCGATGGGGTATTCTGCCAAAGCTGGAGCACAGCTAGCTGGCTCAGATGTTTACGGTGGTAACCGTGATGGATCGCAAATACTGTCTAATACAGGTGGTGGAAGAACGGGCGCCCTTAGTGCGAATGATACTGGGCGTGGATCTGCGATAGTTGGCACTACTGGCCTTGCAGAAAATGGTCGCGAGCAGTTAGGGGCTAATCCAACTGCGACTGGCACCACAGCCGCAGGTAACTTGGCTTCTAGCACGGGAGCTACTAACTATCGCCCAGCTCCGGGCACTATTAGATAAGTGGGGTCAGGTGGGTGGTGGCAGCACGTAGTGCTGTTGCCTAAGCGCCGGGGTCCCTCCGTAGGGCGCGGCTAGCGGTGACTGTGGTGTTTAATTAGCACGGGGTTTGCTTCGTCGACTTTCACTTCGTGCAAGTCTCCTCGCAATTAGGAACTATCGTTTTAGCATCACAAGAACGGACCATTATCGCCCCTCCCATTTATGGACTGTTGTTGTCCCATCGTAAGGCTGGCCACTCGTCATTGCGACGAGGGCTGCGTAGCAGACCAAGGAAGCAATCCCCACAAACTGAGAACCTCAGCACTTGCTATAAGCAGCAAAGCCAAGCCCTCTAATAGCATTAATATTGTCAGGTACTTACGCCCAACGACACAGTCTTAAGAAAAAGCTGGGAAAATATCACAGTTAGCAGAGCAGCCTGCATAACTATCAGTAAGTAGGGTCGTTGCTGGTTTCTAACGTAGGTAGGTGCGCGGTATGAAGCTTTCCCTGCGCGCTGTGTGTAGCGTGGGTTTCATCATTCAAGTGCTTGGAGTCTCGTGGCAGAGCTTTGCCGCGCCTGCAACTTTTGCAGATAGAGAGCGCGAGCAAGTAATTGGCGAGGTATACAGCCCACTCAATCCATCCGGAGCTGTCACCGGAATTGCCAAGGATATTCAAATGGATCCGGCACTTGGTCGCGTGCTTAGGCCCAATACGTTCTGTAAGGGGCCAAATGGGACCATGCTAAGTAATTGCGGTGTTTCAGCCGGCAATGAAACAGCGGATTGGAGCGGTGGCCAAAAGAAGAGGGTACTAAATATTGTCTCGCCCAATGGCCTACGCGCAGACCTGTTGCAAAGTGCTGCCATAGGTAATCAGTTCCCGATGCTACTAACCAGCCCAGCGGTAATGACTGCGACGACATATGCCTATGCAGATGCCGGGGCCTTAGCGGGAACTGTCTCTGGCGTGGCGTTTGTTGATGGGGCCATGAGTGGATACAAAATGGCTCTAGATAGCTTGAACGCCCAAGCGCAGCGCGACCCAGCGATAGGGGACCTTGCGGCCCAAAAGGTAAATGGTTGTATAGAAAAAGAGCTAAACGGTGGTTCTGCCGGGAATCAGGCCCAGGCGTTGAGTATATGTCTTGGCGACCGAACCATGTCGGCCGGTAATTTTGCGATTACTTCGGGCGCTGGTGCAACACTGGCTGATATTCCAGATCACTCGCCAACAAGTCCCGTAAACATAAACGGACCACCTAGTATGCCAGGCAATCAGCATTCGGTGTGGGCAGAAATATTTAATCCGCTCATTTATGCAGCTCCACTTGTAAGCCTTAATCCAACCCAAGCTACCAAGAGTGACTTCATTTCTCTCCTCGCCGACGCCCGAAAGCTTAGTGGAGATGTTAAGTACGTTGAAACTGTCGCGGGCACTGGTAGTACGCTTGTTTCGATTCAACGAGAACGGAGTTCAAATCCATCCGATGACCCGTCCCAAATCTTTAGATCGATTATGCGGACGGTATGGAACAAACTGAACGGGTTAATGTTTAAGATGTGTGACTACTACGATGGGAAGCAAAATATAGATCCATCCACACATGACCCATTTCCTGTGAATGGTATGGCGGGGCTGAATGATTTCTGGGGATCCATAGATTCTAGTGCTCTGGTTAGCTGGCAGGTGCCGACGCAATCTGAGCTCACTGCCGTCTCATTTCAGTCTTTCACCTTCAAAGCTGTAGGTGCCGATTTGCTGATGGCCGCCTTTCTCAAGACTCAAGAGCAGAACATGCCTGTAGCAACTAACAGTCAAAACCCAATGACCGGCCATGGCCGTCATCTGCGTTGTAGGGAGCTAGACGCAAGCCCGGGCAAGCCAGCTGAGTTTGAAAGGTTGCTCGGGTCGAGTTCGTTTTCAACTAACAAGCTCAAAGAGTGGCGGCAGAATCTTGCAGAGGTCACCATCCGCGTTGCGCTTGGACAGTGGTTGGGGCAACTGCGAGTGATGCTTGCATTTGTCGACTCTGTCGCTGGTGGGATGGTAGGGGGCGCCGAACTTTTGCCAAGTCAACTCGCTTTCCGCATGATCTTAGAGACCGCGGGAGTAGAAAGTCGCGAGGCGCTCGAGGAATCCTTTAGGAATAATCGCGCTGAGTTGAGGCAGCTATTCGCGCGCATTGAGAGCCAATATGCGGGAGAGCTTGCGCGTGGCTCTGGAAGCATCAGTCAAATGTTTGATGATGCCAAGGGGATAGGCACTGGCGAATCCTCACTGACTGGGCCGGGGACTTAAGGGGGCGCGATGTTGATCTCGGACATCCTCCAATTCGTTTTGAACTCGGCCTGTTCTCCGACAACTTGGACTTGCGCCTGTGACGTGATGGGTGGCCCCAATAATCAAGGTGGAACCTGTCCTGGATCTGTAGCAACAGCAGTAGCGGCAGCTTTTGCAACTGAAGGCATGTGGGTGCAGGCAAACCTTGTGCATCAGTTGCTCTATAATGGGCTCGGACTTTGGGCGCCATTGTTGTACATCCTATCTGCCATTGGCGGGCTTGGCAGTTTGGCTCTCGGCGCGCCGCCCAAGATGTATCTATGGTTCTTCATGGGACCCGCCCTATATGATTGGTTGCTGGACAACACGGTAAAGGTGCATGGTCAGGAGTGGCGTGTTGCTGATGTGCCGCAAAATCAGCGCGAGGTTTGGAAGTTAGCTGAAGTCGGGCTGGCCAATATAGTTGATTCCATGCCTCCACCTGCTGTGCATGTGTTTAAGGACAACAAGCCTACACTTGCAGCAGAAGTTCCATCGCTCTTTGTTTGGTTTGATGAAGTAGTAAGCGATGTGGTGCAAGGAATGGTAGCCTGGACTGGTGTCTTTAGTCAGGTCGCCAGTGGCGGTACTTCTAGTAATTTACAAGGTACTCCCTCGGCTGGTGAGAATCGCTGGTATTTATTGTCTAACTTAAAGTGGGGGATTCTCCAGGATATCACTGGCGCTACTCTAAAAAGCCCTGACTTGCGCGATTCTTTTGTTACCTTTCTTTCCAGCGAATGTGGCGAGAACCTAAAGCGTGGGATTAGTCAGCCTCGCTTCATCGCTGCTGCCACCTCGAAGGGCTTGAACCTTGGGGCAACTCCATCGGTAATGATCAACTACTCCTTTTTGACTCAGCTGCTCAATGGACAATCGGTTCCATCTCCGCGCACTCTACGACGCTTCATGGCCGATAATAATCCGGGAGCCTTCCGCGATTTTAACTCGTTCTTCAATACGATCCCGCCGTTTATTCCAATTCTGGGCTGGACTGGCCTGTCATGGATAGATTTGTGGGGAGTGCAGGATAAGTTAAATTGTGACGCCTATCTTTGGATATTAATACAAGCATTTCGCTGGGAAGCTGGGCATATTTTCTTTCAGCTTGTTAAGGCGGCGCCAGCTGGTATTTCGCCTGACGACCTGGTCTTCTCTCTGTTCTATGGATGGGATATCAAAACTCCTCCTCCGTCTCCGGCTCCGATCCACACCTCAGCAGATCTACGCAAGTTTGTGATCAACCTAATTTTGCTGCATCTGTTTAGAAATGAATTTGGCAAAGCGCCAGCGCTAGTCGACCAACGTTTCGCGACATCTACGCAGGCGGAAAGTATATCTAAAGGTTATCAACGCGAGATTGGCGCTAAGGCCAAGTACGCTGAGGTCTATACCTGGGCCATGATGATGCCATATTTGCAAGGAATACTTCTTTACCTTCTAGCGGTCGCTTATCCCTTCGCATGTGTCCTGATAGTGATGCCGGGAATGCACAAAACAATATTCACATGGATGTCCTTCTGGGGTTGGGTCAAGTTGTGGGATGTTGGATTCGCCTTTTGCATGCTGATAGAGCGCAGCTTGTGGGCTATGCTTGGAAACAGCTCTAATGCAGCTAGGGTTCATCAATACATCAGTGAGATGACTAGTTGGGGCTGGGTCGATGTTACTTGCCCCGGAGGGACGCCCCTTACAAGTTGTCAGATTCCGCAAGTTAGACATAGCACTTACTTTGTTGCACAAGAGTGGCTTGATGCGGTGCGAACTTTCGACCGCTCGCTTGTTCTAGCGGCTAATTTGGACCTCGATCTACAAAATTCCTACTACATTTACATAATGGCAGCGCTTTACTTCGCTGTGCCAGCCGTGACGGGGCAGCTAGTGCTCGGCGCACGGGCTGGCGCCGCTAGCATGATTAATACTGCCATCGGCGGAGCGGCTCAGGAAATTGGAAAGACGGCTGGTACTGCAGCGCAGTCTGAAGCCATTACTCAGCTTAAAGCCAACGAAGCTTCAGTGGGGCAGGCTGCCTACGCCAAAACGATGCGGCAGTCCGGTCTTGGCGCAAGGGCGATCGAATACGGAAACCAGGGCATGCGCGAGGATATGGCTGCTAGTGCACTTGGAACTGCGAAGAGCGGGACTAATGCATTGATGCAGAATCGTGCTCTTGAAAATCAAGATTTTAGGGCCAATGCTGGTGTAATACCGGCAGCTGTAACAGCATGGGCCAAGCAGTATCCGCAGCAAGGCGGCGGACAGCAGCCAGTTAGCACGGCTGCTCAGCAGAGTACAACTCAAACTGGAGACCCATCGGCGACAGCCTCAGGAGTAGATAATCCGAGCGTGCCGGGGAATCCAGCTGGCAGTCTTGGTCCACAGCCAAAGGCGCCTTCGGTGCCGGCCCCAAATGGATCTAAGCCACTTCCCGCGGCTGCACCGAGTGCGAGCGGCGGCGGTGGAGTTGAGAGCAACTTAGGAGCGTTCATGGGTGCAGCTGGCGGCTTTGCCAAGTTTGCGGCTACACACGGAGCCCCGGTACTAGACGCAGCAGCGGCAGCTGGAATTGCCAAGAATTCAAATGCCATGTACGCCGACCAGGCAGCTGGACATGCTTTGCAAGCTGACATGGATGTGGCTTCTTTCCGCCATTCTGGGGAAGGAAAGGGCTTTAATGCTGCAGGTTCCCGAACTGGGGAGTATGCCAACTTTGACGCCGAAATGGGACGTTGGGATGCCTTAAACTCATTCTCAAGTCAAGTTAGCGGAATGTCTGCCGGTGTCTATGGAACTTTCGCAGGAAACTTCTCGCCTCCGGCCAAACCAACCCAATCATTGAATGCTTTGGCAATGGATGGGCTACTTAATACCAAGAACACCGACGCGCGTGCAGCGGCAAATTTCGTTGACCCATCTAGCGGTGGGTATCGCAGGGCGCTTAATGCGACAGCGAATGACTTGCAGAAGAATTATGGTGGCGAACGTGCGATGTCGGCCTACCATTCCTGGAGTCCCTATGAGGCGATGGGATATTCTGCGAAAGCTGGGGCGCAGCTGGCTGGTAGCGATGTCTATGGGGGCAATCGCGATGGGGGGCAAATTCTTTCGAATACTAACGGGGCTCGAAGCGGAGCGCTCTCTGAGGTCGATACGGGCAGAGGGTCCGCGCTAATTGGTACTTCTGGCGCCGGCGAGAATCACCGTGAAAATATTGGGGTCAACCCGACTACTAGTGGTAGTACCGTTGCAGGTGGCATAGCTGCTTCAACAGGGGCCACAAATCCTACAACTGCTCCTGGCTCGATTAGGTAAAGTAGCACCCGCGCACTGACGCGGCTGGGTGCTACTTTACCCCAAGAGCGAACGAGGTATCTACCAGTCCTCATCAGCGGGCGGGCGATACCTCAGCCTGAGAGTAAGCGACGGACTCTCCCATTCGCGCCCCACTATTTCTGAAGTCTCATAGCTCTCCCGGAACAAACACTTTCTTGCGCTAGCCTCCCACTTAAGAGGGGTAAATCTGTATTGTCTTCGCTGTCTTATGGAAATGTAAAATACTTACATTAATAGGATACCCCGACGAGTCTCAGTGCCATAAAGCTAATTGAGTGGATTTAGAGTGTTGTAATGATCGCCTTGGGGGCTTGTTGGCGGGAGAGGCGGAAATGCTGCGTGTGGGCTGGTTTTTTAGAATTGCGCTTAGCGTCGAATTGCTCGGCAGGGCTGGATTGGTCCTGGCTGCGCCGGCCACATTTTCGGCGCGCGAACGCGAGCAAACTTTAGGCGAAGTCTATAGCCCGCTTAATCCGGCAGGGGCCGTCTCGGGCGCTGCTAAAGAAATTCAGATGGATCCGGCACTAGCCAGGGTTCTTAAGCCAAATACTTTTTGTGTGGGGCCAGGTGGATCTCTGATTTCCAACTGTGGTGTAAGTGCCGGCAATGAGACGTCAGATTGGAGTGGTGGGATTAAGAAGCGCGACATTAATATTCCAGGGCCGAATGCTTTGCGCACAGATCTCATTCAAAGCATAGCCCTCGGTAATCAGTTCCCATCCACGTTATCCAGCCCCGGTACTCAGGTTGCGACTACTTATGTCTATGCGGATGCGGGGGCGGCTGCTGGCATTTCGCTTTCCTTGGGAAACGTTACGGGCGCGCTAATTGGATACAAGTTGGCTATAGATAGCCTGAATGCCCAGGTGCAGCGAGATCCGGTTGTTGGCGAGCTTGCTGCACAAAAACTGAATGGCTGCCTACAAAAAGCTCTAAATGGGGGAGTGGCAGGAGGCAATTCAGCGCAGGCCTGGAGTTGGTGTATGGGGGACAGGATGATGTCGGCAGGAGCATTTGCGTTGTCGGTCGGGCCGGGTGCTACTCTCGAAGATGTTCCTGATCATGCGCCAGTTGGGGGAGTGAGCGTCAACTCTCCTCCCAGTATGCCTGGCAATCAGCATTCGGTGTGGGCGGAGATATTTAATCCGCTTATCTATAAGGCGCCAACCATTTCGTCCTCTCCCTCGCAGGCCAGCAAAGCAGACTACATAGCGCTTCTGGCAGATGCAAAACGGCTTACGGGTGACGTCGTCTACACAGAAACTGTTGCCGGTACTGGAAACACGCGAATAGAAACCCGCCGTGAACGGAGCAACAATCCGGCCGATGACCCGGCTGAAGTCTACCGCCAGATTCTCAAAAATGTTTGGAAAAAGTTAAACGGCGTGCTCTGGAAGATGTGTGACTACTTGGACAAAAAACAGAATGTATCAGTTACAAGCCATGATCCATTTCCTTTGTCCGTCTATTTTGGCTTTAGTGCGGCAGACTTCTGGTCCTCAATTAACGGAGGAGCTAGCGGATGGACTGCGCCAACGCAGACAGAGCTTGCGGATCTTTCCTTTCAATCTTTTCTCTTCAAGGCCGTGGGCGCAGATCTGCTCTTTGCCTCATACCTTAAGACCCAAGAGCACGTCATGCCTGCCGCTACTACTAACCAAGATCCGATGAGTGGTCAGGGTAGAAAGCTAGACTGTCAACAATTCGAAACTGCTTCTGGAAAGCCTGGGCAATTTGAGACCTTGCTTTCTGATAGCGGGAGCTGGTTCGGAGGCTATGCTTTTTCGCCAAAGAAGCTTAAAGAGTGGCGCCAAACCCTGGCTGAGCTGAGTATTCGTATCGCCCTTGGGCAATGGTTAGGGCAGCTCCGCGCCATGCATTCCTTTTTGTTATCAACTGCGGGTGGAATGGCAGGAGGCACATCACTAATTTCCAGTCAGCTTGCCGAGCGAATGATCTTGGAAACTGCTGGAGTTAACTCGCCTGCAGAGCTTGAAGAGTCATTCCACAATAACCGCGCTGAGCTGCGCCAAGTCTTTGAGCGCCTTCAGACACAGTATGCTATGGAGCTCGGGCAAGGCTCTGGCACTGTGAGTGAAATGTTTAAGGACTCACAAGGTATCGGAAGCGGAGATACTGCCCTTTCTGGGCCTTCAACGTAAGGAAGCAGCATGGTTATAGTTGACCTTCTGCATCTGCTTCTTAATACGGCCTGTGCCCCTTACGATCCGCTGCTTGCCAGCACTTGGACTTGTGCATGTGATCCAGCTGGCAGCACGCAGAACCAAGGCGCCATTTGTCCAGGTAGCAGTGCTACAGCTGTGGCAGCCGCCTTTGCTACGGAGGGCATGTGGGTCATGTCAAATCTTGTTCATCAAATTTTGTATAACGGGCTTGGGCTTTGGGCTCCACTCTTATACATATTTTCGGCCATTGGTGGGCTAATTGGACTAGCACTGGGTGCACCGCCAAAGATGTACCTATGGTTCTTTATGGGACCAGCTGTATTTGACTGGTTACTGGACAACACAGTCAAGGTGCATGGGCAGGAATGGCGTATCGCGGATGTTCCGCAGAATCAACGTGAAGTGTGGAAGCTTGCCGAGGTGGGGCTTGCTAATATAGTGGATGCTATGCCACCTCCGGCTGTAAATGTCTTTAAAGATAATAAGCCTAGTGTTACTGCAGAAGTCCCAGCTTTATTTGTATGGTTCGATGAAGTTGTTAGCGATGTTGTGCAAGGCATGGTGGCTTGGAGTGGTATTTACAGCCAAGTTGCAACAGGTGGGAGTGGTAGCAACCTGCAGGGCACACCACCAACTGGAGAAAATCGATGGTATCTTCTGTCTAACTTAAAGTGGGGGATTCTCCAGGATATAACGGGGGCGACCTTGAAGAGCCCCGACTTACGTGATTCTTTTGTGACTTTCATTGCCAGTGAGTGTGGAGATAACTTAAAGCGCGCTATTAGCCAGCCGCGCTTTATCGCGGCAGCAACTTCCAAAGGGCTAAATCTTGGGAAGACCCCATCAGTTACAATTAACTATACTTTTCTTACTCAGCTTTTAAGTGGCCAGACAGTTCCCACGCCGCGTACAATGAAGCGCTTCCTAGCGGACAATAACCCTGGCGCTTTCCGCGGTTTCAATCTTCTCTTTACCTCTTCCCCTTTTGGGGGCAGTTGGATTGATGCTTGGGGCGTCCAAGATAAACTTAACTGTGATGGTTATCTATGGCTACTAGTCCAAGCCTTTCGGTGGGAAGCGGGGCATATATTCTTCCAGCTTGTGAAGGCCGCGCCGGGAGGACTGTCACCAGACGCATTATTATACTCGCTGTTCTACGGATGGGATATCAAAACACCTCCACCAGCGAATACTCCAATCTCGACCCCACAAGATCTTAGAAAATTTATTATTAACCTAATTATTGTGCACTTGTTCCGCAATGAGTTTGCTAAAGCCCCAGCGCTTGTCGATCAACGCTTTGCGACATCTACGCAAGCAGAAAGCATTTCCAAGGGCTACCAGCGCGACGTCGGGAGTAAGGCCAAGTTCGCCGAGGTCTACACCTGGGCAATGATGATGCCTTATTTGCAGGGCGTGTTGTTGTACATGCTTGCAATTGCGTATCCCTTTGCTTGCATCCTGATAGTTATGCCTGGAATGCACAAAACGATTTTTACTTGGATGTCCTTCTGGGCTTGGGTGAAATTATGGGATGTGGGGTTTGCGTTCTGCATGCTAATCGAGCGTAGCTTGTGGGCCATGCTTGGTAATAGCTCAAACTCGGCGCGGGTACACCAGTACATTACTGAAATGTCGAATTGGGGCTGGGTGAATGTGACTTGCCCTGGGGGCGCAACGTTAGGTGCCTGTCAAATCCCGAACGTAACAAATGGCACCTGGCTTACCTCTCAAACTTGGGCTGATGCGGTGCGTACGCTCGATCGAGCTTTAGTGTTGGCTGCCAACATGGATCTCGACTTACAGAACTCATATTACATCTACTTGATGGCGGCACTGTACTTTGCGGTGCCGGCTGTAACCGGCCAGATCGTATTGGGCGCTCGGTCGGGAGCTGCAAGTATGATCAATTCAGCGATCGGGGGCGCCGCACAAGAAATTGGCAAAACAGCGGGCACAGCTCATCAGTCGGAAGCGATCACGCAGCTAAAGGCCAACGAAGCCTCGGTTGGACAGGCGGCATACACTAAGGCGATGCGGCAGTCGGGCCTGGGAGCCAAGGCAATTGAGTATGGCAATCAAGGCATGCGGGAAGATATGGCAGCCAGTGCCATTGGCACAGCCAAGGCTGGCACTGGTGCGTGGATGCAAAACAGAGCGCTGGAAAACCAAGACATGCGAGCCAATGCGGCAGTGTTGCCATCTGCGGCGGTTGCGCTTTCAAAGCAGTATCAGTCGGGTGGTGGAGGTTCGCAGCCGGTTAGCACTACCAATCCACAAAGCACCACCCAAACTGCCGATCCTGCGGCAAGCGCAACCGGAGTTGATAATCCCGCGACGCCTGGACTGCCAGTTGGGAGCACCCCAAGTAGTAGCGCCCCGACAGTGTCATCTTCTAACGCTCGTCCGCTGCCAGCTGCAACTGCAGCAAATGGTGCTGGTAGTGGAGGGATCGCTGCTAACCTGGGCGCATTCGCACGCGGCGCCAATGGTGTCCTGAAGTTTGGGGCTCAACATGGCGCTCCGATACTTGAGGCAGCCAGGGATGCTGGGATAGCCAAAAATTCTAACGCTATGTATGCCGATCAAGCGATGGGCCATGCGCTACAAGCCGATATGGATATTGCTTCATTTCGTCACTCCGGGGAGGCGAAGGGCTTTAACGCGGCTGGATCAAGAACAGGAGAGTACGCCAACTTTGACGCGGAAATGGCGCGTTGGGATGCTCAGAATTCTTTTGCTAGTCAGGTTACTGGAATGTCAGCGGGTGTGTACGGAACATTTGCTGGTAACTTCTCTCCGCCTTCCAAGCCGACTCAGTCCTTAAACGCTTTGGCTATGGATGGACTACTGAATACAAAGAATACTGACGCGCGGGCGGCAGCTAACTTTGTGGATCCGGCCAGCGGTGGGTATAGGAAGGCGCTAGATAGCACTGGAAATGCCTTACAGAAGGACTATGGTGGTCAGCGCGCAATGTCAGCCTATCATTCCTGGAGCCCAGACGAGGCTATGGGGTACTCTGCTAGAGCTGCGGCCCAGTTAATTGGCAGCGATGTATATGGGGGTCATCGGAACGGCTCACAAATACTCCAGAATACAGGAGGTGGGCGAAGTGGGGCACTTAGCGCAAATGATACTGGCCGCGGTGATGCTTATGTCGTAGGTACCAGCGGCTGGGGAGAGAACCATCGCGAGAGCCTAGGATCTAATCCAACGCAGCAAGGGTCAACCACAGCGGGTGATTTGGCTGCAACTGCCGGCGCTAGCGCTAGTCGTCCAGCTCCGGGCACTATTCGATAGAGTCTAGAGCCAATACTAAATAAATGCTGCGAGCCATTGAGGTTGACAGCCTTTTTAGGGTAGCGGCTTAGCCTAGCTCATTCCCCGTTTGGCTTACGCGTCGCACGGACCAGCGAAAATCAGCGAGATCTCAATTGGCCACATTTCTTTTGATGTTCGCTTAGAATATCAGCAGTTTGCGCCAAATGTCACTTACGTAGCGAGGAGTCCTGTGGCTCTCCGCAGAAAATACCTAGCTCTTTACTCTAGTCCCGTAGCTAAAAGCAGCCAACGCCGTTCAATAGGAGCCCCGTTCTTCGCGGCAACGGAATAACGTACCCAGCTCTTGGATCGAAAGATAAACCTAATTGTGCCATCTTCGGCCCGAGCTCCGGCAGGCGGATTCTGGTCGCGTGCTCCGCGCTTTGCAGCATCTACAAGCGTCGAATCGAAGCGTTGGCTACGCGAGGACTCAAGTAGCTCGACACGCAAGAGTTCGCCTGTCGGCGATAAAATGGCGCGCACTGTTGTGAAAGTTTGAATGGCATCAATGTCATTTGCGCGCAGCGAGTCCCAGCCGCTTGCGCGCAGCTGTCCAAAAACTTGTGTTGCAACGCGTCGCACAAAAACAGCGAATTGATCTGCCTTTGCGTTTAGTAGTGTGATGTCGCCGTCTGGTAAGAACGGAATGTAGTCATTAAGTCCAGCTCGCCCTACAAAGGCAGCTCCGCTTCCGGCTGGACGCGAAAAAGCTGGGGGGGATAACGGGTCGTTCGAGTTGCGTTCCCGGCTTTCCTCGGCAGATTCGCGACCAAATTCCTTAAGCAAGGTTGAGCGGTCCAAGGTTAGTTGCTTGAGTTGCGCTGGTGCGGCCGAGGATGGCTGATGCGCGGATTTGCCTATTTGTTGGCCCGCGTCAGGAGCATCTCCGCGTCGAATCTTCTCTTGCGGAGCGCTATGCTCGCGCTCTGCAAGCAACTTAGTGTCAACCTTTGGCGGAGCAACTGGCGACTCAGGCTCACTGATTATTTGGCTTGGCAGTTTCTCTAGCACCGGTGCCGGTTTCGGGACCTCATATTCTACATCAATACTAAAAGCAGGAGCTTGAGGAGCGACTGGGCGACGCGAAAGGAAGACTAATAGGAATATGGCGTGTACTAAGAGCGAAATTAGCATGCCACGCCAGAGTAGGGCGTCCAGTTCATCAAATCTTTTGCGGGCATAGGCCTGCATGGAGGTTCTTATTGCGCCTCGTTTTTGCTTGCGATAACCTTAACACAATTGTGACTTTGCGACAGTTTTTGCGAATTAACTCTTAAGAGCAGCATGTTTGGTTTAAGTCCATTTGAAATTCTAATCGTTGCCGTTGTGATTGTACTTTTATTTGGTACCAAGCGTCTGCCGGAGCTTGGAAGTGGGCTTGGTCAGGCCATAAGTAACTTCAAAAAGTCTTATAAAGAAGGTTCCGCAATTGACGTAACCCCTCAGAAGGGCTCCCCTCAGGATAGTGCTGGCCAAGATAAAAAGTAGTCTGATTTGTTCGGGTGTTGCCTTCCTCTTTGCCTATGCTTTAGTGCAGCCAGGCTGGCATAATTTTAGAACTTTCTGTCTGTGTTCGTTTGAATTGCGAACCGCACAGAGTCAGTAAACAAAAATTCCTATAGACTAATGTTGGCCTACAGAGATCTCTCGTCCCTTAATGCACAGAATAGACTCTGACTGAATAGAAGCGGGCTTGCCCAGGGTTCCCTGAAGTTAGTGCGAATAGGAAATCTCTAGACTGACCGGCTCTGAGATCTTGCTTGTTCTTGATCTTTCCAGACTGGAGATCGCTAATCATCTGAGTGCTAAGCGCCCTGACGCGTGTCTTTACAAGCGTGGCTGCCGCGTCGACCTGCGTTCTCGCCACAACGCTACCAGAAGCATCAAAGCCTAAACCTTCGAGCGTGATGTCTCTAAAGTCCTGATCGCTGGCATTGGTCAGGGTGCCTGAAATCAAAAAGGCTGTTTCACCCGAGTCTAAGGTGATTTTCTTAAACTGCGCCTTGGTAATCGATAGATCAGCCGGCGCTACTTGTGGCTCATTACCACTTATACCTGTGATCAACTTGTCGGCTCGATCCGGGTCTTGGCTTAGGTAGGCACTTGCGCCAACCATCGCGCTCAAGAAAAAAAGCAACGGTGCAGCCATTAAAGCAAAACTAGCCCAGCGTGATAGCCCAGCGCGAGAAGGTGAAGATAAATCTGGCAGAGTGGGGCTAGATGTGGGTTGGCGCTCAAATGTTGGTGCACTGTATTCTATGGGTTTTCTCTCCAGTGCCGCGTTGGTCCTCGATGAAGCTGAAAAGGTAGGTGCTTGGAAGTCAAAACGCATCTGATCTGGCTCAGGGATTTGCTGGCCGGGGGAGCTTAACTTTGGCGCCGTCTGAGTCGGTGTAGGCTGAGCAGCTCCCAGCGAGAATCCACGCGGAACTTGTTCCAGTACGCTAGCCGAAGTCTTTTCTTCTGTTTGCTCTATCTGCTTGTTTAGAGCAGGAGGAGTTGGGGTTACGTTCTCTTCAATTCGCTTCCCCTCGCGTGGTTTGGCCTCATGCACGAAAACGTGATCACAGCGCGAGCAGTGGAAGCGAGGGTTATCAAGATGAGCAATATTAGCCAGTTCGATGGCGAACTTGGTCTGGCAGTGTGGACACTGAATGATCGAGTGCGTGTCGGACAAGTCTTCTAACCTCTGAGATTTCATATGTCGTAAGAACGCCCCTTACCCTACAGAGCTTTTTATTAAGATGGCGACCAAAGCCCAAGCGACTTAGATTCTCTGAAGGATCTGTATTCCTTGACACTTATAACTGCTGAAAAACCCCGTTGCGATCTTATGGACCTTTCTCGGCAGCTAACCTTCAGATGGGCAACAAATAGCGGTCGTTTTAAGCTAATCGGGGAAGGCCATCGCACTTCCACTGGAATAGCTAAGTCCCCAAGGCGTTGTATTGCTTAATCTTTGCAACATCACCGCTTGTGACAGCCATCAGCCTGATGCCTCTTGCTTCAATGTATGCGAAGCTGATGATTTCGGCTAGAAGCTTTTTTAGCGGTGGAGGCAGCTGTATGTCATTTAAGCATAAGGGGCACGCGCCTGTGAAAGAACAACCTAGGGTCCAGGCTGCGGCGCCTCAGCTAACTCCCGCCCAATTAGTAATGGGCCGAAACTGTGTTCAGGAGGTACTTCGCCATACCCCTAAACGTGTATTGCGTGTTTTCTGTAGTATTAAGAATGATGAGCCGGGTGGGGTAGCTGGCGCAGTAGTCAATCTCGCTCGTCAGCATAAAATTGGCGTGGAGTTCGTTACCCAGGATGAACTGACCAGCCTGGTTGGATCCAGCTCCCATCAGTCCTTCGCAGCTCACGTTACCAGTCGACCGAGTATTGGACTGAAGGAATATATTGCCTCAAAGGAATCGGCTGAGCGTGCCTTGATTCTATGTTTGGACGAGGTGATGGACCCGCATAACTTAGGGGCTATTTTTAGGGCAGCCGAATGTTTTGGGGTGGACGCCCTGTTGTGGTCAAAGAATCGAGGCGTAGGCATCACTCCTACGGTTAGTAAATCGAGTGTGGGTGCCAGTGAGCTAGTTCCGTCAATCCAGGTATCAAATTTGGCAGACGCCTTACGCAAAATAAAGGAAGCGGGATTCTGGATTGTGGCCGCAGACGCTGATCCAAGTGCGCGCGCTTTGAACGACTTTGAATTCCCAGACAAGGTAGCAATTGTGCTTGGTTCGGAAGGGGAGGGTTTATCGCGTTTAGTCAAGGAATTGGCGGATTATCCGGTTTATATCCCCCTGCGCGGCAAAATTCAGTCCTTGAATGTGTCCCAGGCGGCAACCCTTTTTCTTGCCGCGGCGCAAGCTAAGAGCGGGGATAGACAAAAGTAGCTGGTTAAAGTAACTTAAACAACGCTGCCTATATCGCTATTTTTGTGCGTGCCATTTCGGTTGAGGTGCCCCTTGGGTGAGCTCGGGATCGAGTATTCTCATTTTTTCGAAGTAAAGTTGGACCTTTTTAATGGCCCAATTGATCTCTTGCTGCATTTAGTTAAGCAGCGCGAGTTGCCGCTAGAGAAAGTCTCACTAGCTGCTGTGGCGGACCAGTACATGCAGTGTATCGAAGACATGCGGCACTATGATCTTGAGGTGGCCGGGGAGTACTTGGTAATTGCGGCGACCCTAGTGTCCATGAAATCGAGCATCCTCCTCAACGAACCGGTTGAGCTAGTGCAGGATGAGGACGGCAATTTGGTAGATCCGCATGAGCAGTTGCTGCGCCGCTTGCGCGAAGCAGAAGTATATAAGGATGCGGCCTCGCACCTTGGCCGCACGCCAGTTTTGGGGCTTGATGTTTTTGCGCCGCCCTCATCGCTGAAGGATTATGAAGATGTGGAGGTGCGGCTGTGTGATCATGACCCCTTGCTTCTGGGCAAGGCGTTTCAGAAAGTGCTGGAAAAAGCCGGCACAGACACTAAGCTAATTACAATATCGGTAGATTCAGTAACCATAGTTGAGCGCATGGTTGGTATACTGGATCGCTTGCGTACTGCCGGTCCGAAGGGCGTAGTCTTTTATTCTTTAATTCCTGACCTAAGTAGCCGCGGGGCCATAATCTCCACCTTCGTTGCTTTGTTGGAGCTTTGTAAGCGACAGGCGATCCGCGTTCGACAGGAGCGTAGTTGGGAAGATATTTTTATCGCCATTTCAGACGGAGAAGTGCAGTCGGCAGGATTGACCTCTGAATTCGACGAGCAGAAATCTGAAGCGCAGGGAGCGTAGATGTAATGGAGCAGGGAAACCAAGAAAATCAGGCTGAAAATGTAGAAGTGCCTGTTGGCGTTGAAGTTGGTGAGCCCAGTCAGGCGGAGGCCCAAGCGGCAGCCGTAGAAAGCGAACGCTTAGCGGCTAGCGCCAAGGAAATGTGTGCAGAAGAGAGAGCTGCTCTAATGGAGTCTATGTTGTTCGCTCATGGTGAGCCAATAAGCATGGAGCTATTTGCCGCCGTTACTAAGCTGGAAGAATCTGAGCTGCGTGAGGCTTTGGCAGTACTTAAGGTGCAGCTTGAGCAAGGGAACCGCGGGATAGAGTTGTCTGACGTCGGGGGTAAGTACCAATTGCGCACGCGCTTAGAGCACGCGGCGTTCATTCGTGAGCTTAAGTCCGGTAAGCCGAGGCGTTTGAGTAATGCCGCATTGGAGACCCTGGCTGTTGTGGCCTACCGTCAGCCCATTGTGCGAAGCGACATTGAGAAGATTCGCGGTGTGGATGTTACGCCAACCTTAAAGACCCTGTTGGAGAGACGACTAGTGCGCATAGTGGGGCACCAGGAGAGCGTTGGCCAGCCAGCCCTTTACGGCACGACCGATGATTTCCTCAAGATCTTCGGCCTCAGCTCTTTGTCTCAGCTACCTACGTTGCGAGATCTAAAAGAATTCGATCGTGACCCTGGCGAGCCAGGGGAAGAAGATCTAGATGCCAAGGAAGATCAGCGCAGTTTTGAACCTGCCAGCCAGAATGTTCAGCCAGAAGCTGCTGAGCCAGCACCTGCCAGTGAGGCGTGAAAAACTGGCTACCGCTCCATAAATCGACACTTCAGTTGGCGCGCGCCTTACTAGGCGTTGAACTGGTTACGCGCATAAATGGCGTCACTACCTCTGGCATTATTGTCGAGGTAGAGGCTTACTGTGGTCCGCATGATTCGGCTTGCCACTCAGCCGTTGGCCGTACCAAGCGCACAGAGGTGATGTTCTGGGCGGCTGGTCACTGCTACGTGTACTTCATTTATGGTAACCACTTTTGCGTAAATGTAGTAACTGAGCCGGAAGGTATCGGTGCTGCTGTCCTAATTAGAGCTTTGGCGCCAAAGCAGGGCCTGCCTGTTATGAGGAGCCGGCGCGCGCGGGCACGAAATGAGATTGATCTCACAAATGGCCCGGGCAAATTGTGTCAGGCGTTGGGGATAAGCATGCGCGAGCTAGGAGAGAATCTTCTAACTTCTACACGCATTTTCTTGCGACCTGGCAAGCCCGTAGATAGCCGTAATATTGGCTGCTCGCCTCGAATAGGCATTACGCACAATGTTTCTAAGCCCTGGCGCTTCTTCATAATTGACAACCCTTTCGTTAGTCGTGGGCCAAAGGCTGACAAGTCGGGGGTAAATGGGGTATCGTCCCGGAATGGAAAACGCTCAGGGTCCCAAAGAAAAAAAGCGCAGAAGCGAACGAAGCCCGCGTCAGGCTAAGGTCAGTCCTAGCTCAGAGATGCGGTTACAGAAGTTTTTGTCACAGTGTGGAGTGGCTTCGCGTCGGCATGCTGAGCAACTTATCCGTGAAGGTGTGGTTGAGGTGAATGATCGGATAGTGCGCGACCTTGGCGTGAAAGTTAATCCAGACAAAGACTTAGTGCGGGTTCGAAGGAGAATAGTTAAGCCACCCCATAAGGGTGTCATATTGCTAAATAAGCCGCGTGGGGTTGTGTCCACCATGAGCGATCCTGAGGGGCGACCAACTGTGGCTGATTTTCTAACTAGAGAACACCGTGCTTACTTTCCCGTTGGCAGGCTAGATTGGGAGTCGACTGGTCTAATGGTTTTAACCAACGACGGTGAAATTGCCGAGCGCCTTATGCATCCGCGCTATGGCTTTGAGCGCATTTATCACGTGCGTGTTGAAGGCGTTTTGACGGAGCGCCAACTTGAGCGCATGGGTGAAGGGGTTCGACTTGAGGATGGTTTGATTCGGGCCCGCAGCAAGCTTCTTAAGCGCGATCAGGATACATGTTGGCTTGAGCTTTCTGTGTCCGAGGGGCGCAACCGAGTAGTGCGTCGTTTGATGGATAAACTACGGCACCCAGTAATGAAGCTTAAGCGTGTGGCATATGGCCCATTTCGGCTCGGCAATTTGCAGACCGGAGAGATTCGTAAGCTCACCCAGTCTGAATATGAGGCTTCCCGCCGGCGCATACTTTCGCAAAAAGAGCGTGCCAAGGAGCGCTAAGCGCCTTCCTTGACTGTGAATTCATGATCCGTTATAACTGCCCGTCCAGATTGAGACTCAACTCTAAATTTGAATTGTTGGCGGTCGTCAGCGTTTAACCTAGTTCTTGAGTACTCTTGTCGCGGGGTAGAGCAGCCAGGTAGCTCGTCGGGCTCATAACCCGGAGGTCGCAGGTTCAAATCCTGCCCCCGCAACCACTTTTCTTCTGTCCGTACTGGACGCTTAATTTCCCCTAAAATTCCAGAACCGGCGCGGCAAGCTTATGCATAGCCTAACTTTAGGCATGCTATTCACCGCAGCCATAAGGCATATTTTGAAGACGTTGCTGATGGGGAATAGGAGATGTAAAGTTGCGACATGCAAACAATTTTACAACAACTTGGGCTTAGCGAGACTAACGATGGTGCTTACTGTAAAGGGGAAATCGCCTGCAGTGGCCCCGTACTAAAGTCATTTTCTCCGATCGACAACTGCGTAGTGGCAGCTGTTAAGACCGCCGATGAAAAGAGCTACGAGCGGGTCATTAGCGAGTTGCAGGAGACGTTTCTAGAATGGAGACGCTTGCCAGCTCCTAAGCGTGGAACGGTTGTGCGCGATATGGGCGAGGAACTGCGCTTATATAAAGCTGCACTCGGAAAGTTAGTTACCATTGAAATGGGTAAAATCTTAGCCGAAGGCGAGGGGGAGATTCAGGAGGCTATCGATATTGCTGAGTTTGCCACAGGCCTTTCGCGCCAATTGTATGGCTTAACTATGCATTCGGAGCGACCACTGCATCGGATGTACGAGCAGTGGCATCCGCTGGGAATTGTA
>JAIBBV010000064.1 GCA_019694465.1 Oligoflexia bacterium | reverse complement strand
CCGATCTATCCCAAAGTCGAGCTGTCGAGTAATAGCCGCTAGCCTGCTCTGAATAGGTACGCTCGATGTCGGCCTTGTACTCGGCAGCTTCCTTCTCTGACCACTCCTTTGAGCGCGCTTTGTAAGATTCTGCGCGTACCTGGGTAAGTACGCTGGCCGCTTGCTCTGGTCCCATCACCGAAATTCTTGCGCTTGGCCACATGTAAAGGAATCGCGGTTGGTAAGCACGCCCGGCCATGCCGTAGTTTCCCGCTCCGAAGCTCCCACCAAGAATTACTGTAAACTTGGGCACGCTAGAGCAGGAGACAGCTGTAACCATCTTTGCCCCGTCCTTAGCGATGCCTTGGTGCTCGTACTTTCTGCCCACCATGAAGCCCACGATATTCTGCAGAAAAACGAGCGGGATGTTACGTTGATTGCACAGTTGGATAAAGTGCACTGCTTTAAGGGCGCTTTCAGAAAAGAGAATGCCGTCGTTGGCAAGAATGCCGACTAGATGACCCTCGATCCGCGCAAAGCCGCAAATTAATGATGTGCCGTAGTGGCGTTTGAACTCATCCAATTCACTGTTATCAATCATTCGCGCTAAAATTTCGCGAATTGGAAAATACTTTTTAGGATCGCTCGGGATTAGTGAATGTATCTCTTCGGGATCGTACAGCGGGGCTTGCGGCTTGCAGTAATCCGCGCTGAATTTCGTGCGTGGGCCTAAGTTGGCCACCACTCGCCGCGCCATTTCTAAAGCGTCAATATCATTGTCGGCGAGGTGGTCGGTTACGCCGCTGATTCGGCTATGCACATCTCCACCACCAAGCTGTTCAGCGCTGATCTCCTCGCCCGTTGCGGCCTTAACTAACGGTGGGCCACCGAGGAAAATTGTGCCTTGCTCACGCACTATAATCGCTTCATCGCTCATTGCTGGAACGTACGCACCGCCAGCGGTACATGAGCCCATGACCACTGATAGCTGTGGAATGCCAGCTCCGCTCATGCGAGCCTGATTATAAAAGATTCGTCCGAAGTGATCGCGGTCTGGAAAAACTTGATCCTGTAGTGGTAAAAAAGCACCGCCAGAATCGACCAGGTAGATACACGGTAGGCGATTCTCAAGAGCAATTTCCTGGGCGCGCAGGTGCTTTTTAACAGTCATTGGGAAGTACGTACCGCCCTTAACTGTTGCGTCGTTAGCAACAATCATGCACTCTCGACCGCTGACACGACCGATGCCAGTAATCATGCCCGCCCCAGGTCGTACACCTTCGTAAAGATCCAAACCGGCTAGCGGAGATAGTTCCAAGAATGGCGAGCCAGCATCGAGTAGGCGCTCAACCCTTTCACGGGCTAAAAGCTTGCCTCGATCGACATGGCGACGAATGTGGTCGTCTGGTTCAGGTGCTGTGGCTGCCTCTAAGTTTTTAGATAACTGCGCAAGCTGAGCGTCATATTGCTTGCGGTTTTGCAGCAGCTCAGGGTCTGAGAGGTTGACTTTAGTGCCTAATTTCATTGGTAAATTAACCTTATTTGGCTGTTCCATTAACGCATTTAGATTAAGATTTATCAATGGGCAGCCATGCAGCAGCGATAATATAGCCCTGGTCGAAGGACAGGACTATATCTTGGCAAAATCCGGCTTTGTGCTGTGGGCTTAGGTCCTTTGTAAGGCGTAGCGATAGGGTTGTCCCATCTGCGCTAGCTTGCGCGAGTTCGGCATCTTGGAAGCCAAAAAAAACTTGGACACAGGGATATAGGCATTTATAAAGGGCCTCCTTAGCGCAGAAAAGACGCAGCAGGTTATGCGGAGACTTACTGGCCCAGCCAAACTCCGATTGGGTACATATCCTCTTTGCGACTTCAGTCGATGACAGGCGGGTTTCCAGCTCTAGGTCTATGCCAAGAGAGCGAACCTGGCTTGTTTTGCCCACGACCGCGCAGGCTATCCCTGGCGTATGAGAGATAGAGCCAGTGAAGCCAACCGGCCAAGCGACTTCCCCTGATGGCTTGCGCAGCAATGGCTCAGTCGGGGCGGATAATTTGGCAAGAGCCCTATGAGCTGCTGCGCGTCCGAGGGCAAAAGATGTCTGAGCCGATATGGCAGCATTTTTGCCAAGAATCCGTGCCTCTTCGCCAATTGGTGCAGGTGGCGGTGGGGTGGAAGATTCAAATTCTATAAAGGCAGGGAGAGCCGGTCTTGCCAACATAATAAAATAGAGAATAATTGAAGCGTCCGGAAACTGCTACCATCTGACACAGCTGGATGGAAGTAATAAGCATGTAAGAAGGCCCTAGAGTCGATCTCATAAATAGGCTAAGAGGGGGGGGTAGGTTGCCACACCCGAATAATCAGGCGCGCAATCCGAAGCGGGCCTTCTCTTCAGTATTTATGAGACAGCTTCTAGCGCATTCTGTCTCACATTTAGTTGTAGTATGGCATATTGGTTGGTCAAGACTGAACCGGGCGTGTATTCCATCGCCGATTTAGCGCGCGATAAACGCACGTTATGGGACTGCGTGCGCAATTATCAGGCTCGCAATTATCTGAAGCAAATGCAGATAGGGGATGATGTCCTTATCTATCATTCGAATTCGGAGCCCTCGGGGATAGTGGGTTTGGCTCAAGTGGTTAAATTGGCAGAAGCTGACCCTACCCAGTTTGACCGGCGTAGTGATTATTATGACTCGGCAGCCAGCGAAAAAGAGCCGCGTTGGTTTAGTCCAACCCTTGAATTTGTGAGAATATTTCCGAAGCTGTTGACGCTGCCTGAGATTCGCAAGAATCTAAAGCTTAAGGACATGGTATTGCTGCAGCGTGGATCGCGCCTAAGCGTGCATCCCGTTAGCGATAAGGAATTTTCGATTATTTTGAAGGTGGTTTCAGCTTGACCCGTATTCCAATTAAATCTGCGCGTGATATCGAGTTGATGCGGGAGGCTTGTCAGGCTACCGCGCAAATACTTGATGCAGTCGGCGATATTATTAAGCCCGGCATTACTACCGAGGATATTAATACCTTCGTACATCGTATGACCATCGAACTGGGTGCTTCTCCGTCCACCCTCAACTACAAGGGCTATCCAAAGTCAGTCTGTACTTCGGTTAATGACGTAATCTGCCATGGCGTGCCAAGTCAGTTTGTAACGCTGCAGGCAGGGGACATAATCAACGTAGATTGTACTAGCTACAAGAACGGTTTCCACGGCGATTCTAGCCGCATGTATTTTGTCGGTGGCGCGAAGGCTTGCTCGGCTGAGGCGCGTAAATTGGTTGAAATCACTTACGAGGCTATGCAGGCAGGAATTCGTGAAGTTGCGCCCGGTAAGCATATTGGAGACATAGGTGCAGCTATTCAAGAGTTCATAAAGAGTACAAAACTCGGTTACGGGATAGTGCGCGAGTATACTGGCCATGGTGTCGGGCGCGAGTTTCACGAGCCGCCACAGGTTGTGCACGTAGGGCGCCGCGGGCAGGGGGACGTGATGAAGCCGGGTATGACGTTTACAATTGAGCCGATGATCAATGCTGGCTCACCAAAGACTGTTCTCTCTAAGCTTGACGGCTGGACCGTGCGAACAGCCGATGGGTCTCTATCTGCGCAATGGGAGCACACAGTGCTTGTAACGCCTGATGGGGTAGAGTTGCTGACCGAAGGGCGCAAGGCGCCTTTTTGATAGCTGCACGTATCTCCATAAACTAGGGCTGGCGTAGCGCTTTGCCTAGAAAATAGGGCCGGAGTATGAATAGGGGGCTTTCTTTCTGGGCAGTTACTTTATGTTAGGCCAAGGCTTTGGTAGTTGGGCAGATCTATCTAGCTCCGACTGCGCAAGGGTACAACCAAATGAGCTGGCTGGAAGAGCAATAGCACTCAACAGGTGTGCGCAGCTCGATTTATATGCATTTCCAAGTCAGCCCTTCGCCGCATGTGACGTTCAGGTAGCTGCAGGGAGAGCTGTACATGTCGAGCAGTTCGGAAACCCTCAAGGTGCCCCAGTTGTTTATGTACATGGGGGGCTAGTTACTACACTCGCGCCGCAAGCAATGGGCTTTTTGGATGTTAGTAAGCTGCGGATAGTCTCACTGCATCAACGAGGGGCAGGGAAGTCTTCGGCAGTGGGAGACTTAAGAGAACATAGTCCACAACATTCAGCGTCCGATCTTGAGGTTGTGCGTAACACGTTATCGATAAGTTCATGGCACGTCTATGCGCATTCTTTTGGGTCAAGTATAGCGCTGCTGTATGCTTGCCAGTATTTAGAGAAATGTCGTTCCCTGATAGTGCACGGAGCTTTTTTGCCAGGAGCCGCGCGTTCAGCAGCCTTTTATGAAAGGGAGCAATTACGATCGCCAGAGGTTCAGCGGAGTCGGTGTGCGCGTTTCGATGTGTCGTCATTGGGTGAGCTGTTTCAGGCTTATGCGGTGGCAATTGAAAGCGCTCTAGGCCCGCAAAGAGACGCGCTTGTGCGCAGCTTTTGGGGAATGACTGAAAGAGAAGAGGTTAGTCAGCGCCGACTCGACTACACGCGGCTTGCATTATGGTATCGCACGCAAGACTACTTTCTCGCTGATGGCTGGCTAGATGAGGCGTGTGAGCGCTTGCATGACTGTGAAGTGCGTATAGTGCATAGCGCGGAGGATGAGACAGTTCCTGTTGATTCGTCATTAGAGCTGACCGCCAAGTTGCCAAGAGCTGGATTGTCACTTGCGCTCGGGCAGCATTTCCACAGGGCCCCTGCTGACCAGAGTAGTCTTCGACGGGTATTTGATCGGTTTAGCTGGGATTAGTGCCACCCTTCCGTTTTTGGGATAAAAAATAGCCACGTTTTGTCCGCTTCCATGCATAACCAATAGCGGTGGTCCTGCCTTTTGTTTTGGGGGATGTTGTGAAATTTGAGGCAATCAGGGCACAAGCACAGTCAGGAAATTCGACTCCAAGCCCAGAGGTTGGAGCGAGTAGAAGGGAAGTTTTGGCTATCCTGGCGGGGCTTGCGGCAAGCGTGCTGGGAGGCTGTTCGCCAGCTTCATTTGTCCCTGAGACAGGTAAGAGTCTTCAAAGCCTGTTTAGGGAACGATTGGTAGAGACATGTAAAGTTATTGGAGATTTGGCTCACGATAATGGAAATCTCAATCAGGCCCAGTATGAAGACTACTTCGTTAGATTATTAAATGCCGTTAATCGAGACCTAGAAAAGAGTTTTGGTGTTACGGGCCTTCCTCAATATGCGCGCTTCGATCAACTCGAAATCGCTGGAACTCAGAAGGCAGCAATTGAGAACGGATTTTTAATTACCTACTACCCGACTGTCAGCGCGACAACTGGCAAACAGGCGATCAATGTGATGATAAAAGCTTGGGGAGAAGAACCACTTCCTTTTGATTTTAGTAGGTACAAGTCGGATGGGACATTCCCGCGCGCAGATTTCTCGGCCTTGTCCGTGCGTAAGTTCCACACGGTCTTCGCAACGCCTGACTTTCCCATGCCAGTAGGAACTGTAGTTCAAACTGGAGAGAAGCATCATTCAATCCTAATTGATGAAGAGACTATACGAAATAATGCGCGTAATGCGGGTGTCTTGGAACAGGCCCTGTTAGATGATGTAACCCTTAATGAGCTAGGGCACTATGTTTTACTCGGGCAATTCAAGATCGGCGCTTCTGAAGCAGCTCAGCGTAATCGCAAGATTAAATTGCTGGGCGAGTCGGCGCCTCGCGATTGTATAGAATTTGAGGAAGCATTCTCGGATTACTGCACCTTTCGCTTCGGGGCTACTCCGATTGATTACTATATCCTGACATATCCGAGCAGGGTAAATGTGGGCCAATATGCACTTACAAATGAGATTTTCCTGCGCGGCTTGAATAAGGCCATCCAGCATCATCAGGCTGATTTCGCCGCAGCTGGCTTAAATGGCGAGCAAGACTGGCGAGCCTTTGCGTCTCAGCTGCATCACGATCCGAGGCTGCAAGGCCTGCAAGCGTCAATTAAGGGATTTATTATTGGTGAGTATCAATCATTGTTCCGTGAGAACTTAACAGAAGTGACTCGCCAAGTTAGGGGGCGTTGATCGCCCCCGCACAAAGGTAGTGCTTGCCGTTATGGTAAGCGCTGGAAGTACAGTTTCTGAGCTGCGTTGTCGCCAGCACTATTCCTGAATTGCACATCTACAGAAAGTGATTGACCAGCAGCCCAAGTCTGCGCACCAGTACCGGAGCGTGGATTGGCCAAGCAGTCTGTTAGATTAATACTGAAAGTCACTGTGTTTGAGGCGCTTGTAGGGGCATCATCGGCGGTATCAGTTAGAGTATCTTCAGCTCCGCTTGTATCCAAACTGAGAGCTGCATCTGAGGTAGCATATCCCGATACACAATTGCCGACGCCGCTACCGCCGCCTGGAGCGTTTGGTAGGTCAATCGTGATTAGCGAATGCCCAACCATATGATAGTCATTCTCGGTTGTCCCTTCATAGGCGGCACGCTCAGGTCGCAGTACCGTCAATGTAACAGTCACATCCCCTGAATTTGGAACGCTGATCGGGTTTCCGCTGGTCCCGATTGAGCCACCTGTCACAGGGTAGCTAATCGTGATTGGGGCATCTGATCCAACCACAACCTGCGTAACAGCTGGGCTTGTGTTGTAGGTAAAGTTTAATATCCCGGAATACGTTGTTTCCTTGTTGCTGGAATCTGTGACAATTTCAGTTATGACATCGCCGCCCTTAATCTCCGAGCTGTTGGCGCCAGTCTGCAACTGGAAGTCTCCAGTTCCTCCGGCAGTAATTGTTCCAAATCCATCGCTATCTGGATCGTATGTGGCATCCCCGACACTTCCAGGGAAATTGCCTGCGCCTTGGACAGTTCCTGTGCCATCAGCACTGCAGTAGTTTAGTCCGGTGCAGTTTAGTTCGGTGGTGGTTCCCACATCGCCAAGCACTGGGATCGCAAGTGTCGTGTGCTGACTCATAAGTGTATCAATAGCTGATGCAATATCGGTTTCGTTTTGCCCAGCCTGTCGATAGGCAGCCACGTTTACAGAATTGCTCAGGTCTGGCTTAAGATTAGAAAAGAGTCGCACGCTGGTTGAAGTTAGTGTAGGTGCACCTGTCTCGAATGCATCACCTACGCCATCGCCGTCATCATCTGGGTCAAATGAATTCTCGCGACCATCTCCATCGAGATCCTCAGAATTTCCAATCAATATACCAAGCTTTTGCTTTTTTACTTTGCGCAGCTTCGCAAGCGCGGTTGTCCCTAGCGGACTTCCAAACCTGCATTTTGCATCCAAGTCAGCGGTTGAGGAGGTAGATAGCTCGGACTTTCCAAAGCTTCGTTGTGAGTAATAGGTCTTCGCTCCGCTAGTGTTTGTAAGAACTTTGAGTGTCCCCAAATCAGTAGTACCACTCTTGCGCTTGAAGGCAGTGATGCCAACCGCAGCAGAACTCTTACAAATTTGTAGAAGCCGTGCCACTGGAACTGAGTAGTATTTGCTTCCTTTTCGAACAGCCGCAAGGAATGGCCCTTCATAGCTTGAATTGGTCTTGTCAATTAGGTGGACTCGGACCGCTCCAGATGAGCAGGGGGTGCTTAAATTAAAACTTCCACCGATGCCACTTTCTTCACGAGCAGATTTGCCATTGCAGGTTACTATGGCTGCTGTTCCAGAGTAGGCTTTGCCTTTAACTTTCGACGCTGCGAATGCAGGGAGTGAAAAGGAGAGAACAAGAAGAAGACCGACTACGGCCTTGATGGTTTGTGACATGTGCGTTCCTTTGCGATAAGTGCGCGGCGCAACAGATCTGGCCTGATGTGCGAGTTGACTGCCTTCCTTAGCATTTAGTCGGAAAGGTCAGGCTCCTGCTTGAATACAACTTAGAAAGAGTGATGGACCTACTTAATTTGGAGCAAAATTACGAAAAATCTCAATTAAATCGATGTTTCACGCTATCGCTAGGGCCACCCAAGAGGCCCTACACTGAATACTTATCTTTTAAGGCAGCTAATACCTTCTAAGGCGACCACAATCGACACACTGCGCCTGGGATTGAAAGCACCAAGGCGGAGCCCAGATATGCGCTCACTGCAAGTGCTTCTTCGATAAATCAATAGGTTAGGGCCAGGACATAAGAGATTTTCGTATATTTGTTAGATCGTGAATGGGCCTGACGCACATTGGCTGCTGGGCCTGAATGGTGAATAGAACATTAGACGGGAGTACCTATGAATAAATTGATTGCCAAGACCATGAAAACATTAGTCTGTTTGGTCGGTATGTCAGTAAGTGCATTTGCCCAGGACCTGCGTTCTATTGATCCAGCCTGCCTAGACCTTGGTGCGAGCGATTACTCCAGCGAATCGCTGAGCCTCCCACACGGTCTACAAACAGGAACATACGACTGTGAAGGGAATGGTCGGGAATATTTAGGAATGATTGAGGTAACAGGTCCGCTCGAATTCACACTGGCCCCCCGTAGCCCAAGTGGAAAGAAGGAAAGCTACGTTCAATCCTCGACAGTTAATGGCACCAATAGCGTCGGGTTCAAGGGCAGTTTGGGAGGCAGCGCCATTACCACTATCAATACTGATGGCACGTTCAAGATTGATTTCATTACTTCCGATGGAGGTAGGTACAGTTATATCTGTCGAAAAAAATAATGTCTCGACGCCTTGCTTAGCCCAGACTGTTCGGAAAAGGGGCCTCAAGTTGAAAGCCCGCGGCTTCCCTGTTTTAGACATTGCGATCGCCATTGGTTGTCTCTACGGGGGAGACCATACTACAAGACGTAAAAGTTTTGGGGCAAAACTAATTGTGGCTGGTATGGAATGCAAACAAGCTAGAATTAAAAAATCTTCTATCCCCCGTGAGCAGAGTGTTAATTCAAACTTGGGTATGTGGGTAGCTCCACCTATTTTAAGTGTTGACAGCTAGTCACCGCCACTGGCTAGAGATAACTTCCTCCTTAGAGGCAGATAAGTTTCCAAAATGCGAACGGGGCTAGTGTCTGGTTAGCCTTCATTCTTTAAGAATACAAAGCGCTCCATGCCTTGGGTTTCAACAATCATGCGTACTCCAGCTGCTAGAGCTTGAGGGCTGAGTAGCTCTTTTAGGTCACTAACGCTACCAACACGCTTTCCATTTACGCTGATGATAATGTCAGAAGGTTGCAATCCAGCCAAGGCACCCAAGCCGTCTGGTTTAAGCGCCTGCACCAAAACTCCGCGTGCTTGTTTGCTGTGTAGTCGTTTGGCGAGTTCTGGAGTCAGATTCTGCAACTTAGCTCCTAGCACGTCGCTGGCCGAGGCTTCTTCATCGCCTGTGACTTCCGTCTCTTCTTCCGAAATTTGCTGCGGTAGTTCGCCAATTTTTACGCTAACATCTTGTGATTTACCGTCGCGAATTAACTTAAGATTGGCAGTTGTACCAGGAGTGAGGGTAGCAACCAGATTCCGTAGCTGATTACTGTTGCGAATTTTCTCGCCATTAAGTTCTACAATAATATCACCCTGTTTGACGCCAGCTTTTACAGCTGGGCCATCTTCTTGAACTTGTCCCACCAGTGCGCCCTCGGTGCTACTGTGCTTAAACGACTTAGCCAAGTCCTCGCTAAGATTTTGAATGCCCACACCAAGCCAGCCGCGTACAACTTTGCCTTTGGCGATCAGACTCTGCATTACATTGCGCGCCATCGATATCGGAATGGCAAAACCAATTCCCATGTAGCCACCGCTGCGTGAAAAAATAGCAGTGTTAATTCCAACAACTTCGCCATCCAAATTTACAAGTGGTCCGCCGCTGTTGCCGGGGTTTATCGCTGCGTCGGTTTGAATGAAATCCTCATATTGATTTCCGCCCATGATCGCGCGGCCCTTGGCGCTCACGATGCCGGCTGTAATGGTGTTGTCGAGGCCGAATGGGTTGCCTGCCGCTACTACCCACTCCCCGATCTTAAGATTATCTGACTCGCCAAGCTTTGCTGGAGTTAAGCCCGTCGCTTTAATCTTAATTACTGCCAGGTCCGTGCGGCTGTCCTTGCCAATCACCTGAGCCTTGAAAGTGCGGCCATCCTGTAGTCGTACTGAGATATCGTCAGCCTCGCCAACGACGTGGTTGTTGGTAAGAATATGACCAGCGTCATCAATGATTACTCCAGTACCTAGCCCTTGCTGTGCTGGGGCGCCACCTTGACCTTGGTCGGGAAATAGTCGATCGAAGAGATCGTCTCCAAAAAAGTCCCGAAATGGCTCGACGCCCTCTGGAGAGCCCGGACGGCCACGTACTCGCGCAGCCTTGGCCTTGACTGTGGAACTCACGTTAACCACGGAAGGTGTGATGATTTTGGCGGCCTCTTCGAAGGCAACCGAAAGACCACGCGCCACACGCTGAGACTCCTCTACGCTTTGGGCGCTAGCATTAGCAACAAAGCCAAGACCAAGCGAAGCGCTGTAAATCAGAGCTACTGCGAAAGTTTTACGCACAGAGGTAATCATAGAATGTATGTAGTTATTAAATTCAGCTGACATTGAAAAAACTTCATTGGCACTTCAACATGTGATTGTGATGTGCTCACTTAGCATTAATGGAGCATAACCCAAAATAGCCCAAGACCCCGCACTGTCACTTGGGATTGAGAGGGCGGCCGAGAATTGCCAAAAATTATTCCCGGATGCCTCCAAGCCTAACTTGGGATGGGATAGGGCCGCAAGTACGCGAAAGCATTGCCCAGATCGGCTCGCCTCGCGCTACTGGTCCAATCTCCTTTCAGTCAATCTGGCGAAAGGCGCAAGGCCTAGTTGCTCCATCACCACAACGCGCAAAGTAGACGAAAAATGGGGTGCGATTATTCACCTGGCCTTTGCAGGTTAGAAGCCAACACCATTAGCTTATTAGAAGCTCATCCGAATAACATATCCCAAATGCTGCGTTTGCGACGTGGGGACGGCGGGGTTGTTTCAGCTGTGCCAGGGAACGACGGTATTGACACAGCCCCGTGTAACGGACAGCCAGTTTGGGGCTGAGTTCCAGTGACAAATATCTCTCTGACTACGCGTTCGCGTGGGCATTCTGGAGTGGCCAGTGCGCCCGAGTCGGCATCGATATCGATCCACTGTACGTCGCGCGGGGCAACAAACGTACTTTCAGCAATCTCTCCCGACACACAATGCATGTAGTCACCCCAAATCGGAGCTGCGGCTTTGCCGCCCGTTAGATCGATCATAGTGTTATCGTCTAGGCCCACCCAGACCCCGGTGGCTAAATTGGGAGTAAAGCCAACAAACCAGGCATCACGTGATTCATTAGAGGTGCCTGTCTTGCCAGCCGCGTTCCCACGGAAGCCATAGCGACGCGCGGCGGTGCCAGTGCCGCGTTCAACAACACCTTGTAGAATATTGGTAAGAACAAACACTGGCCCCTCGTCGACCAGGCGTTCTTCTTTGATCTCCTCACGCAGTATGGTCTCTCCGTCAGAATCGGCTACGCGTAGGAAAAGTCGGGGCTGTACATACTGCCCACCGTTGGCGATGGCTGCATAGGCTGCGGTTAGGGACAAAAGGGTAGTGTCCAGACTGCCGAGCGCCAAAGCTGGTACTTCTGGTATCGTCCCGTCGCTGACATGAAATTTATGCAGTGTTGTAGCGACCGCATGTAATCCCACACGCTGAGCGATGTAGGCGGCAGGGATGTTGAGTGAATTCTCAAGCGCGTACCTAAGCGTTACTTCGCCACGAAACTCGTGGTCGAAATTTTCTGGCTCCCAGGTGGATTGGTTTGGGATATCAAACTGCATCGGTCGGTCAGGTAAAATAGTGGTAGTAGTGGCTGCTTTGTAGGAGTTTAATTTGGAATCCAGGGCAGTCAAATACACAAAGGGCTTAATAGTAGAGCCGATTTGCCGACGTGCTTGGTCGACTCTATCGAACTGAGATTTTCCGAAGTCGCGACCGCGAACCCAAGCACGGACTTTCCCGCTGAACGGTTCTAGTGACACTAACGCAGCTTCCAAACGCTTCCCGCGTCTAAAGCGAGGGTAGTGCTTCTCTAAGTCAGAGAGACCACGTTCAACTGCATACTCAGCACAGCGTTGCGCATGCAAATCCAGCCCAGTCTCGATACGCTCACCTTGAGTAAGGGCAGCATCGTCACCTAGACGCTCACTAAGTTCTTTGCGAAGCGCGGCAATAAAATGTGGCGCTTCGCGGCGGTGCGCCGGTTCCTTTACGATGTTTAACTTAGTGTGTAGAGCGGCTCGGAGATCCGCGGTTTTGATGAAACCTTCCTCCTCCATTCGTTGCAACACTAGATTGCGCCGTTTGATGGCCCGATCGGGGTGTCGGCGCGGGGAGTAGAGTGATGGGGCTTGAATGATCCCTGCGATAGTAGCCGCTTCAGCTAAGGATAAATCCTCAACGCGTTTGCCAAAAAAGCTGCTGGCAGCTTGAGGAATTCCATGCAGAGCTACGGCTCCTTCCTGGCCCAAATAAACCTCGTTTAGGTACATCTCAAGGATCTCAGATTTGCTTAAGCGTTGCTCAAGTGCGAGCGCGGCAATTATTTCCTTGAATTTTCTAGAGATGGTGCGTTCGGGTGAGAAAAGTAGGTTCTTAGCGAGCTGCTGTGTTAGTGTGCTGCCGCCTTGCGAAATGCGCATTGAGCTTAGGTTGACCCAAAGTGCGCGCAAAATACCGGCTAGATCTACGCCATGATGGCTGTAGAAGCGGCTGTCTTCGATCGCTATGACTGCTTGTTGAGCAACAAGTGGGATAGCTGAAAGGGGCTTGTTCTCAGCTGCGCGTAGGTCACTGGGATCTAAGTTAGATAGAGGTGCAGGTTCGAGCTGAGCCTCGCTAAGACTAGTCTCGGAACCGGGTTCAATAAGTGAAGCCTTCTCAAAATCTATGCGAATCTTGTGTGCTGCTCTAGGTTCATTGGAAAGGTGCGTGAGTTCACGAACATAAATATCGAAAAGAGATCCCTGGATACGAAACTCGCCTGGAAAGCGTGGCGTTTGTTCAACTTGCCGATAGTGCCGACGTATAAGTTGCTCTTTTAGAATTGATGGAGCCGGAAGATTTTCAGATCTAATTGCAAATGCATCTGAGTAAATCGCAGAATCACTGTCGGCCAATGGATTACTAAGCACGGTCGATACGCGTTTGTTGATCGAGGACCAAGCAAAGGCAATCACACAAATGGTCAGCATGGCTAACACAGCGGCACAGGCTGGCAGGGATAGCTTACGGGGTGGGGGGCTCTTTTTACGCTTCTTTTTCGCCATGGGGCTTGCTTCTTCTTTGCCCCCATTCTCTGAGGGGGAGGCTCGCAATGCAAGTAAGTCTATGATATAAATCAAAATTTACTGAATCCCCAAAAGTGGTTGGTGTAGCAGGCAACGACCAGCTTGAGAACTCATAAAAGTTCTGGTGAGTGGGGTCGTCGGGCTATAATCTGGTGCCGGTAGTGGAGCTTTTGACTGCTATGCGATGTATCGACTAGGTACTTGGCTGGGTCATAAGTTGTTTTGCCGTTCTTGTGAATTCATAGAGGCAGTGAGTGATTTCCAAACTGACAGGTCGAGTCGATGAAATCGATGGCCTTACCGCCACAATTGATGTGGCAGGGGTGGGCTATGAGGTTTTGTGCTCGCGTGCATGCAGCGACAGTCTGACACTAGGCTCAAACGCGGCAATCGTCGTGTACACCGACGTCAAGCAAGACTCCATCCGCCTTTTTGGCTTTTGTGATCGCTTGGAGCGCCAGGTTTTCTTGCTGCTCCTTTCTGTGCAAGGGATTGGACCCCGCACGGCACTAGACATCGTATCGGCGATAGATAAAGTTGAGCTACTACGTGTGATCGCAGCGGGGGATATGACTCGTCTAAGAGCTGTTAAGGGTGTCGGAAAAAAGACAGCCGAACGGATGGTTGTGGAGTTAAAGGATCGCGTTGCTACTTATGCACTTGAGCGTAATGAAAGTCGCCTACGCATCGAGACTGTGGTGCAGTCGCCGCTCGAAGAAGCTTGTCAGGCACTGGAGGCGCTTGGATTTGCCAGGCGTGCTGCTGAAGAAGCAGTTAAACAGGTTAGCTCTAAGGGAGTTCCGGCAGACTCTGACTCAGCTTGGATTGTTAGAGAGGCGCTACGGTTTGTATGAGTAGTGACGAACAAAAAACGAACCCACAACGAGTGTTGCCACAAGCTGGTGAAGACGATTTGCAAATGTGGAGCGGCTTTTCGCGAGAGCTTGCAATCGATGACGAGGAAGGGGGAGGGGTCTCTCCTTCTCTGCGACCGCAAAATTTTGATCAATATATTGGCCAGGCTGGGATAAAAGAGAATCTCAAATTGGCCTGTTCTGCCGCCGCGCGGCGCGGCGATGCGTTAGATCATGTTTTGCTACATGGCCCACCAGGGCTTGGGAAGACCTCTCTGGCTCAAATCGTTGCACGTGAGTTGGGGGTAGGTTTTAAGTCTACATCTGGGCCAGTCATCGAGAGGCCTGGTGATTTAGCAGCGATTCTAACTTCGCTGCAGCCCAACGATATTTTGTTCATCGATGAAATTCACCGTTTGTCGCGGGTTGTAGAGGAAATTCTTTACCCGGCTATGGAAGACTACCAAATAGATATTTTGGTAGGGCAGGGCCCAGCAGCAAAGTCCATAAAGATTGATCTTAAGCCCTTTACGTTGATTGGTGCCACTACCCGCACTGGACTGCTTACATCGCCACTGCGGGATCGTTTCGGAATGGTGCTGCGCTTGGAGTTCTATCAGCCTGACGAACTGGCCCAAATTGTGCGACATTCAGCTGGTCGCTTAGGCGTGGTTGTGGATGAGGCTGCTACTCGTGAAATTGGCCTGCGCTCACGAGGTACACCACGAATCGCCAATCGTATTCTAAAGCGTGTGCGTGACTTCGCGCAGGAACGCGCTGATGGACGGGTCACTTTGGACGTCGCCAAGCAAGCTCTGTCCTTGCTTGACATCGATAGCCTAGGCTTAGATCGCATGGATCGTTTGATCATAGAAACGATTGTAACTAAGTTTAAGGGTGGACCAGTTGGAGTGGAGACGATTGCTGCTTCAATTGGCGAAGATAAAGACACCCTGGAAGATGTATATGAGCCATATTTGGTGCAGCAGGGATTTATTGCGCGCACGCGCCGTGGTCGTGAAGTGACCGAACTCGGGGCAAAGCAGGTCGGATCAGCTGTCCCCTCGAGCGCTAAGCAAGTTAATATGAAGTTGTTGTAAGGATTTAGAGCATGATCTTATTGCAGGTAATTGCTGCATTGCCGGTGATGTTTGCCGTGCCTGAGCCTGTGGTTAACTGGACTGACGCAGGCCACAATGCCCTGCGCTTAGAGGTACCTGAGCGTGAGGACTTTAGTGCTGAATGCCTAAAGAATGGATTAGAGTTGCGTTATCGATTTGAGATGAGAGTGTGCCGTCGCAGAATGCTTTGGACAGATGGTTGCGATGCTGCACGGGTGCAAATTCAGTCAGTGCAGTATGATCCGATTAGTGAGGGCTATCGGGTTAGTATTGATTTGATAGGAGACAAGGAATCTCCAAAGGTTACCCATATGCAGTCTGAGTCCGAGGCGATGGGTTTAGCCCTGAGAATTCCTAGTGTCGCCCTGAGTGAGATTGGCTACTCCACGCAGCGTTTCCCGGCTGAAAAGGAACCATACATTGGAATTCGTGTAACAGCTGATTGCAAAGGCGACTATAATGAGACGATTTCTCAAATTTCATCATTCATTACCCTAGGCTTGCTTGAAGTAGGATCGACAGACTCAGGTTGGGTTGATTTTCGACTTACCCCTTAGTCACACATGGTTAATCGGAAAAAACGAGTTTTGGTTTGGTGGCGTAAAAGCGGGATGGGGCTACGCCTCACCTTTTTCCTGCTCGCGATTGGGTTACTTGCATCATTATTAGCACTGCAGCACCCGCAAGAAGACACGCAATACGCCGGTCGTAATCTGCTATTTTTTATTCTCGTCAACCTAAACGTTATCATCATTTGCGTTTTGGCGTTCTTGATCGGCAGGAACGTGGTGAAGCTGATCTTTGACAGGCGCCGAAATATTCTGGGCGCAAAACTCAAGTTACGTCTAGCTGTAGCTTTCGTCGCATTAAGCATGGTGCCAACGGTATTCTTATTCCTGCTGGCTTCGGGGCTGCTTAATCGAGTTATGGAAGGTTGGTTCAGTAACCAGATAGAACGCTCAGTTACAGGTGCAGTGGAGGTAGCGCGCTATCATTTCGCAACGCTTAAAGAAAACACCCAGAGCGTGGCTGAGCGTATAGCCGGGGAAATCAGTGCACTTCCGAATGGTCAGAGCACAGAGCAATTGGCTGATTGGGCTGAAGCGCGCCGAAAGGAAGCCGCGCTGTATGGATTGCGCCTGATCCGTCAGGATGGAGAGCCTATCTTTAAGGTATTCAATGCAGCGGCTTCTATCTCAACTTTTCGTGAGCCGGAGCTTGATAGTGGGGCGCTCCAAAAGGCGTTAGATGGCGCTCGCAACGTGCTTTACGAGGAGCACGATGCAAGTCAATACGTCAGGGCCTACCTGCCGATCCAATTTGCTGGGCAAGCGGCGGCTTTGGTGGCAACTACTAGAGTTAACCCGGAGCTAGTGCAGGCCCTAGGCGTGGTGAATGATTCATATAAGGAATACGAACAGCTTAAGCTTTTCCGTATGCCTATCAAGTCCAGCGTGCTCCTCACTCTTGGAATGATTACTGGGCTGATTCTATTCGCTGCGATCTGGATTGGTTTTTATATAGCTAGAGAAATAGCAGTGCCAATCCAGCGTCTGGCTGAGGGAACGCGCGCGGTGGCCAAAGGTAACTTGGACTTCCAAATCCGAGTTGCGGGCGATGATGAAATTGGACTACTGGTGCAGTTGTTTAATCAAATGACGGCCGACCTCAAAGCGTCAAGGGAAGACGTGCAGCAGAGGCGACTGTATATCGAAACCATCCTTTCAAATCTGGCGGTTGGGGTGATTGGGCTCGACACCTCAGGCTGCATAACTTCCATAAATTCAGCTGCTGCTGAATTGTTCTCTTTGGCTGACCCGGCCTCGATGTTCGGAAGACAGTGGAAGGAGGCGCTGCGCCCGGAGATCGTGGAGCAGATTTCTCCGCTGCTAGAGGCGCTGGCCAGCGTGGGAGCTGATCCAGAGGAGTTGGCAGTACGGGAGCATGAGCTTTCAGTTGCAGCGGGAGGTAGAGAGTTAAAGGTAGTCTGCACCCTGGGCCGGATAATAGATAGCCGACAACGTGTATTGGGGACTGTGCTTTTGTTTGACGATGTGACTGAGCTAACTAAGGCGCAACATATGTCAGTCTGGCGAGAAGTCGCGCGCCGTATCGCCCACGAAATAAAAAACCCCCTAACGCCAATTCAGCTCTCGGCTCAACGATTGAAGCGACTGATTGCCGATAGTGACCAGTCTCAGTCAGTGCACGAATGTGCGCAGACAATTGTAGAAAATGTAGATTCGATCAAGCGCCTGGCAAACGAATTTTCTAATTTTGCCCGCATGCCAACCGCTGAATTTACGCTTGGTAATTTGAACACCCTGATCGCGGATGCTATTGCACCTTTTGCTGAAAGCCATTCTGACATTGTGTTCCAGTTTATCGCTGATAGCCGTATGCCAGAATTGAGCATGGATCGTGAGCAAATCAGACGTTGTGTGATGAATTTGGTAGACAATGCCATTGCAGCCTTGGAGCGCGATAGTGCGGGGGCTTCCCGCGCAGAGGGCCCCAAGATTGTAGTGCGCACTTACTACGATAAGCGCACCAAGTTGGCCAGTATCGAGGTGGCGGATAACGGGCCTGGTGTGCCGGATAGCGATAAGACCCGCATATTTGAGCCCTATTTTACCACCAAACCATCGGGGTCGGGGCTAGGACTGGCTATAGTCACTTCCATCGTCGCTGATCATCAGGGAAAAATCCGTGTTTACGACAATAAGCCGCGTGGTGCAAAATTCATTGTGGACCTACCACTGGCTCCTAAAGTGCAGACCCAGCGCCGCCTGGCATCGGCCTGACATCTTTGCAGGAGCGAGAAAGGAGAGAAAAAGATGACTACCCTTCAACCGTGTGTGCCGACCTCAACTCTGACACGTTTCATTCTTCAGCAGGAGCGACGCTTTCCCAGCGCAAGTGGCGAGTTGTCTGATTTGCTTAATTCAATATCCCTGGGGACAAAGATGATCGCGCAGCTTGTTGCAACTGCTGGTTTCCGTGGCTTGCAGGGATACACTGGCAAGACAAATGTGCAGGGTGAGGCGACTCAAAAGCTAGATGAAGAGTCGGATAAGATTTTACATGAATTGCTTGGCTCTTCCGGGCATTTTGGATTATTGGTGTCGGAGGAGCGTGATACAGTGCAAGTCGCCTCTGAAGGGACAGCGCATGCTAAGTATGTGGTAGCCTTCGATCCACTTGATGGATCTAGCAATCTTGGTTCGAATATTCCGGTTGGGACTATTTTCTCAATTTGGCGCAAGCGTAGTAACGCACGACCAGCTGCGATCGAAGATTTTTATCAAAGTGGAAGAAATTTGGTTGCTGCCGGATATACTGTCTATGGAGCTAAGACCAGCTTTGTTTACTCGAGTGGACAGGGCGTACATGGTTTCACGTTAGACCCAACGATCGGTGAATTCATTTTGACGGAAGAGGAAATTCGCAGCCCCGAACGCGGCAAGACCTACAGCGTTAATGAAGGGAACGCCCTGGCTTGGGATGCTCAGGTGGGTGATTTTGTGGCGCAACTTAAGAGTGAGGATAAGAAGCGCGGGACACCGTATGCGGCTCGCTACGTTGGTTCTTTGGTGGCTGACTTTGACCGAAACCTTAAGCGCGGGGGAGTGTTTCTTTATCCTGCCGACAAAAAGAACGCTAATGGGAAACTACGCCTATTATATGAGTGCATGCCGCTTGCGTATATTGCTGAGCAGGCCGGGGGGCGTGCGATTGACGGTAAACGCAATGTTCTGGATATAGTGCCGAGCGATATTCACGAGCGCTGCCCATTTATAGTAGGCAGCAAGTACGAGGTGGATTGGTTTGAGTCGCTCAGGCGTTAGGCTGCCACCGACATTGAGCTTTCGATTACTCTCAAGGCCTTGAGGCCGTCTTTGGTTATTTGCCAAATCTTTGATGTAAAGTCACCAGCTGGATGCGGGGTGACTAGCTTTTGGCCTTCCAAGATAAATAGGTAGCGTTGGACTTCCTTTTCATCCGCTAGGCCACTGAGCTGGGCGATCTCGTTAATCTGAAACTGGCGTGGACTTCCACTCGTGTAGCCATCCTTAGAGAGAGTCCTAAGGACATTTATCTGGTTAAGATAGTTATCGCTCAAGTTTCGGGGAAGTTTAGATTTGGCCATGATTCGCTATTGTTCTAAATGAGAGAGCGACTTTATCGCATCCTAGAATCGAATGCAAATGCGCTTGCGTTGCTAAGTACAGGAAATGATGGATGAATCGCCTATTTTGAGCCCAGCCTGACTTCTAATTGGCAGATTATAGCCTCGGAGCCATAACGAAAATGCCTTAGGGGCAGTAGAAATATGTAGTTGATGAAACAGGTAGTCTAAGATCTAACCGAAGCTTTTTTGAAACCACGGAGCGCACAGAGTTCACAGAGGATGGTAAGGGTCCTAGATCCCTAACCTCAGAGAACTA
>JAIBBV010000063.1 GCA_019694465.1 Oligoflexia bacterium | reverse complement strand
TCCAATGCAAAAAAATATGGTCCGAAAAATATTTACCCAAGCTGTTAGAGGCAAAAGGGTTCGCCAGCTAGCTATTTCAGGCACTCGAAATAGTATAGCCTAGAGCCCAGATCAAGTGAATTGAGCAGGGCTAAATAAACCAGAAACCTCACTTAATCCTTACATTTCGGCTAATTAAGGCCGAACTCCGCGACCGGCCTGGGAAGTTATTTAGGCCGCGATGACTGAAACAACGATTCTTATATCCTAAGCTCGCAGGTCAGATCCGAAGGAAACAGGGGCCTATTATCTTGATTTTCCACAATTTGTAAAGGGTTTAGAACCATGCAATGGGCCAATTGTTTTGGCTCCAGAGGCATCAAAAGATGCGCCTAGTTAGACATGGGTTCTTAGGCTGGGCCAATTCTATCGCTGATAGGCCTTTACGGCAGATCCAGCCTTATGCCCCTACCAGCTCGAATATAGTGACCTCTGGTGGGCAATTGATTCTATATGGGAACTCGACGATGCCAAGGCCGCGGCTGGTGTAGCTAATTAGCTTCGAGCTTCTGATAAACCCATGCGCTAACCTAAGGTCCTCGACATTGCAGTAGAGGGGGCCAAAAGGCGGCAGACGGACCTGTCCCCCATGGGTGTGTCCCATCAGCGCAAAATCGAACTGCGCTCGATTTTGGCGATATAGCTCAGATACATAGTCGGGGTTGTGTGCTAGCAGGACACGCAGTTCTTTGGTTGCTTGTTGGTCGGGTAGCTGCGGGAGGTGAGGGACTCCAGTCCAATAGTCCTGTACCCCTACAACTTTCAAGCTTTCGGCACCACGACGCACCTCTAGCCATCCATTCTCCAGAAGTGGAATCTTATGAGCGGCAAAGGCGCGACGACATTCCTCAATTCCAGTCCAAGTGTCGTGGTTTCCAAGCACTCCCCATCTGCCATCCGGGGCTGTGACGTTGGCAGCCAGATCAGCGACGCGTTCAAAGATTTTAGTGATGGCAGCCTGCTCCCCAAGACCCCTAAAGTCTGAATTGCGCGTCGGGTAAAGTTTATCGACTAGAGCTTCATCGGGGTACCAAATGTAGTCGCCTCCCAGCAAAAGTAGATCGATGTGCTGCTGCGCGATTTTGGTAAATGCATCAGCTACCCAGTCGGTTGGAAGAAATCGCCCCAAATGAATGTCCGTAATGAAGCCTATTCTGTAATTCGAGAAAGATGGTGGGAGCTGTTCAAACGCAACTCTGTGTGTCTCCAGTTTTAGATTTAATGTATCAAACGAAAGTTTACCGGAATAAGCTCCGGCTGCTACAACGGCAGCACTGCCTGTGGCAAGTTTTAGAAATCTACGCCGCGAGTGGTTAGGGCCAGCCATTAAGTGCCTGAAATTGATAGTTTTTGGGCCTGCTCGTTTGTGGGATACAATGTTGCATTCTGATGTAACCTCCTGCAACGCACAAGCATCGTAACTAAGGGTCTCAAAGAAGATCAGTATTCGTACGGAGCGTGTGACGCACATGGAACAAAGCAAAGCTCTTAGCCGCCTTTTGGATGCCGCAGATCTGTTGGCCATGTTGGAGGATCTCACCGCTGGCCCAACTTCATCGCGAATGTCCCCAAGCGTTATGTCTGGTCTGCGTCTTACTATCCGCAACGCACGAGAAGTCATTTTGAGCAGTCATGACACACTTGCCTCGACACTCGTCAGTAAGGCACGTGGCAACGTGGAGCTTTCGAAGGATCAGGAAACAACTAAGCGTGCTGATGTCGAGAGCCAGTCGCCCTTGACAGCTCGTGCTCAAGGTGAATCACCGACAATAATGAAACGTAATGACTTGCGTGCTTCGCTCGAACGGATTATTGAACGGTAAGATTTTGTAATTATCCTCGTGCTAGGGGAGAGATGGAGGCTAAGGCCTGCATCTGATGTTGACCTAAGACGTGCAAAGGTAGTTGGCCTAGTCTGCGAAAGTGCTAACGCAAGCCAGCGAGCACCGAAGCTTTTTGGGCAAAGTAGTACAAAACTAGGGTAGAGCGCGGAGGTGAGTCCGCGCCTCTATTTCCCCTAAAAAATACAAAAAATATATTCGAGCAGTCTGCGTAGAGTGAGCAGAAAGTGGGTGGCATAGGCTGAAGCTTTACTGCCAATACATATTCATGCGCGCCAATAGTCTCGTTCGATGCGCACAATCTCTACGGCGAATATGCGTCGCTTAAATTGGTCGAAGTGACCTATTGCAGCGCTGCGTGGATGCTACTTAGAGTACAGTCCTTTCATGAACTGCTGCAGCCAGCTAGTGCCAGCTCCGCCTTCTTTGGTAGAGGCTTTGAGGATCTCTTCTAGCTCACCTTTGTCGAGCCAAATTCCGCCAGAGCTAGGGCAGCGATCAACTACCACTCCGTGCAGTGTAAGTTGCTCCATTGGTTCGCCAGTGATTGGGCTTTTACGGGCGCCGCTGCCGCGGGCCTTAAGTCGATTGAGCGCTTCTTTGTTTTGATTTTGGAAGTACTGCTCTTCCTTAGCTCGACGCATTTCATCCCAGCTATCCGACGACATAGGCGCTCCTAAAAACAGTTCATTTGACGCCTATGATCATAATAAAAATGGCGGGCGATGACAAATAGCTAGAGCGCTACTCCCTCAATTGCTCTAGAGGGCGTGAGACGGTACGAACACCACAAAATCCTTATCACGAAGGACTTCATGCCAACGCGGTGACTTGGCTAGGTTGCCAGCTAAGGGCTGATTAATTGCAGTTAGAACAGCGTCGGGAGCTAAGTCGTTCAAGATACCCTCCCAGCCAGCTTTGCCACCAAATAGGGATATTGCATCTTGAAAGCGCTGGTCAGGTACGTACTGGGTCCTTCCGTCTAGTGTTACGCGAAGGTCGAGCGCTGGATTGACCTGCTGCACAGCCCAGCGGCACCATCCGCCTTGATTAAAGTTGGTGAGTAGTCGCACATGCGTGCGGCTAGCGCCAGGCCTGAGAGGCAGTCGGGCGAGCTTTTGGCAGATTCCGAGTCCAAAGCGGTGCTCAAGATACTCTGTTTCCAGTGCGTCCTGGCGCGTGGGAAACTGGGCGATCGCTAGGCATAGACCAATAATTAGTAGTGGAAATACTGCGACGCTTAAGTAAGTGTTTTCGGCGCGCAGCAGATCTGGTGCGCGAGTCTTAGACAGACTGCGCAAGGCGCGCGAGAGATAGGGGAGTGAGAATATTCCCGCAATTCCAAGGTACTTTATGCTTAAGCAGCCTAGGACGAGGCCTAAAGTTGCTAATGACACGTGTTGGCTCTTAGCCAGCCAGCGGCGCTTGTTGAATGTACCTACTAGCAGCGCAGCGAAAACTACTAGCAGCGCTGATAGACGTGCGCTGGCTGAGAATGGGCTCTGAAATTCAGCGATGGTCGCGCGTAGTGTGGGCGCCAAGTTCAAGTAGTCCCAAATAAGGGCATAGGAGCTCGTCCCATACGGGGTACAAAGGCCGAGGGAAATCAAAAGTGCTTGAGTTGCTAGACTACTGGTTCTGATACGAATTGGTCGGTGCATAAGCCCGGGTAGCAATTCGTAGATGAACCAAAGTATGGGGATGAAGATCCAGTACACATGAAAATTTGCAAGCAGAAGCCCCAGCCCCAAAATTGCCGGGACTCTATAGCTGCAGTGTTTAGACTCAAGCAGTAGTACGCATAGCCCGAGGATAAAAAGAGCTAGCATTTGTGGGCGAACCGAGGAGATGCTGGCTATAAAGGAATAGGCAACAAAACCCAAAGCTGCGGCAGCAAGAGTACTATGATTACGACCGCTGCAGCGCAGGATAATAGTTAAAATGAGTACTGCAAAAGCGCCCATGAAGAGGCCAAAGCACAGCTTTAAAAGGAAAAAGCCGCCAGTGGCATAAATTGAAGAAAGTAAAATCTGGGCTAGCCAATGGTAGTCATGCCAGGTGGTATTTAGCGAGTTAATGATGTCATAGGGGGGCAGGGTGCCGTGTTTGAGGATCCAGTCGCCACCTAGAAGCTGCCAGCCGAGGTCTGGGTCGTGTATGGGCATGCCCCAACGCGAGAGGCCGAAGACAAGTAGACACAGATAGACATACCTAAGCATGTCCCCAAGTTGGAGCAGGCGCTGGGCCCTGTAAATACCCTGTTTTTAGAAGCTTTGAGCAGACAGATGCTATTTACTACTGGATTCATTGACTTTTTAGCCCAGTTCCCTTAGAAGAGAGGGCCTACCTTTTTTAAGGGTAGAGCATTTGTCCTGCGGGCGTAGCTCAGCTGGCTAGAGCGCTTCCTTGCCAAGGAAGAGGCCGAGGGTTCAAATCCCTTCGCCCGCTCCAAATTTAATTAGATTTCAGTCAACCTGAGATCTAATTAAATTTGTCCTGAATGAGCAAAGCAAGTCGAAGGGCCTTCGTTCCCAAGTAAATCCAAAAATGGCGCTTCAAGTTGTTTTCTCGTTCCGAGTAAAGTGTGTCCACATGCCATTAGTTGCGGGTGTAACTCAGTTGGTAGAGTGCCAGCTTCCCAAGCTGGATGCCGCGGGTTCGAGCCCCGTCGCCCGCTCCAAGTAATCCCTATCGCAACTTGGCTCTGCCAAGATTGCGCTGACGGCCAGGAGATCCTGGACCCACCCAGGCGAGGGGATCGAACCCACACCATTGCGAAGCAATGCTGATGAGGCTGCGAGCCCCGTCGCCCGCTCCAAGTAATCCCTATCGCAACTTGGCTCTGCCAAGATTGCGCTGACGGCCAGGAGATCCTGGACCCACCCAGGCGAGGGGATCGAACCCACACCATTGCGAAGCGGACCAAGGAGCCAATTCTCTACAAATTGCAGGCCTTATCAGATGCGGTAATCACCCATCGCCGATGGTCGATAACTGCTGTATGTGTGCGGCTACTCTTGCACAGGCTGCTTGATTAGCCCCACGAAGCGCCTTAAAATTTGGAGACAAGTCCAAGTAGCTAATGGTTGTAGCTATTTGTCCCCAAACAGTCTTTGTAATGCCTGTTAAGGGGGAGGGCTAGTGCTAGTTCAGCTAGTGGTTGTCCGAAAAATCCCAGTAGTCAGCCTGGCCTCATATTGCGGACCCGCTCTATGTGGTGTGGCAATTAAAGGGCACATCTAGGTCTAGTTTCTGGAGGAACTGCTAGGCGCACTAAAAAGTTCTATAGGGCGCCCGTTGCTGCGAATTGTGTTTATGGGAGTTGCAGGCTAGTTGTGGCGTCATTCCAGTCTCCAAGTCCATCTGATCCTGAGTCACCGGATCCTGCCAGACAGGACAGCAATCCTGAAGTAGGTCAGAATTCCCTGCGCGCTGAAATCAGCGCTGTTTTTGTTGACTCAGCCAGCTCACAGGGCCGCGCCCTGAACGCCGAGGAGCTTGCTGCCGAAGGCGGCAAGCTGGTACGGGATAACTGCGTGCGAGAATTACTTCAAATTTTGCCTGAATCAGGTGATGTAATTTTCTGCCCTCTATGCGTTTGGGAGTCCCATGACAAACGCGAGGTACTGGTACTTTGTGAAGTGCTCGACCGCGATGGTCGATGTCTGAAGTCCTGCGGCACCAGCCCCTCACTGCATGCAAACTGGGGCCTCACTCCAGGACTCGGGCATGTGGCGAATATCATAAAATATTTTAGAGCGGATGATGGGACTCCCCGTTTTGCCCAAATTAACACGGTTCTTGCAACTCAAGAGTTAGACAAGCAAGTCCAGCGCTACCTTGACGACAAGCCAAATTTGCTAAGTGCTGAGGTTAGACATTGCTTTAGGTCGCTTGGTCTATGTGACGATTCATTTCGTCTTGTTGAGGCAGTGCAAGGCGAGGAGGACACGGGACTCCGTCTTGCCTTCGTGCCAAAGGACTCTGATGAGGACGCTGATATCAGCATTGTAATGGCGGTTGGGAGCTTTGACGAGTTCGGAAAGCTTGGAGCTCGTGTCTGGTTCCAGAACGATGCTACAAAACAGTTGGTGCCACCTAAGCCCATTGTTGGACTGGTGCGATTCTCGGAGACCATTGCCGCTAGCAATGGGTTGGTTCAAGATTTAGAGCTCTCTCCTCCTTTTGAATTTCAGTGCGATTTGGTCGAGCGCCGAATCCGCTTAGCGCTGGATCATAGTCTTAATCCAGCGCAGAAGGCTTCCCTGGGTATTTGCTTCCACAATATTGTACTTGATGTCCAGCGCGGCATGCTGCCACGACTTGTTTTCTCCTGCTCCGCATATCAAGGTGGGTACTTGGTGCCCGGCACTGACATAGAAAGCGCCAGCCAGTTCAGGGACTTCGTTGGCTTGGTTTGGGAGATCAGTGACATGCCTGAGCCGAGTGGAGCAGAGAGGAGGCCGTTCATTGTTGAGGATATTTGTAAGCACCTCGCAGGTGAGGCTGATTACTCAAGATTTGCCGATGCAGGCTATGTAATTAGTCCAGCCACCCTAGAAAAAATGTTAGCTCAGCTTGATCGGCGTGGCTTTGAGTCTGTACTAGGCCAGCATTTGGGCCGGGTTGTTTGGGAGGAGTTGGTCAATCAGGATCTAACCGAGGCAAGCAGTGACGTTAAATTTCAGAAATTTGCTGTTAGACGCTCAACGCTTGCAGCTCCTTCGTATGCAGGAGAACACGCTCTAACCTTATCCTTTCTTGTAGAGACTGAATTTGGTACGCACCTGGTGCATTGCTATTACGATTTGAGCGACGGGTTTCTGGATATTCTAAGTATGGGTGCTTTGGCGCATTTTGATTGTCCTGACTTAGATACAGAGGAAGAGGATGAAGCAGAGGCCCCTTACCGGGAAGGGGAAGGGCTTGAGTTCGGGGGCGACGAGGACGATCGTAGCGACGAAGAGGATGAGGATGGAGATGCTTGGAAGCATGGCGCTTCCTAAGCTACTGCCCCTGATCGGTATGTGCTCTTATCGTCAATTTGAAGGTTGTTCCTTGCTCGGTGCTGCTCGCCAGAGCTATTTCGCCTCCCATCTTTTCAAGCAGTCGCTTTACTGAAGCCAGACCAATCCCGCTCCCTTCAATCGAATTGCTGTGAGCGCGATGAAAGGGACGAAAAATGTTACTCTGCGCCTCCTGTGGGATGCCGCTACCATTGTCTTCGACTAGGAGATTTAGAGTGCGCGTAGAAGCGCTATTGCTAAGCCTAATTCTTATTTCAAGCCGACGGGAAGCTGCGCGGTACTTTATAGAGTTACCAACTAGATTAGCGAATACGCGATAATAGTGGATTGGATCTCCATGCACGATGGGCAAGGACTCTGGTAGGCGTACTTCCCCCTGGCAATCTTTCAATTGAGCCCCAAAATCCCTAAGTACGTCTCGCAATACTGCCAATAGGTCGACTGGCTCTGAGCGGAACTCTTGGGAACTCAATTTAGAAAATTCTACCACCCGAGTTACTAGTTGCTCGAGACGGTTTGAGGCACGCTTCATGTGCTCTAACAGCTCAAGCACTGCTGGTTCGAGCTTGGCAGCATGATCCTCCTCAATCACAGTCAGCATGCCTTTGAATGTGGTTAAAGGAGCCTTGAGATCATGGGAAAGCATGTACGCGAAGTCCTGTAGATCGCGGTTCTTTTCCTCGACCTGTTGTTGGTAGCGCATTGCGCCGGTAACATCCAGAGTTACTGAAAGGGAGCCGATACCACGTCCTTCTGCATCTTGCAGCGGAACCGTTCGCATCTCAGCCCATATCTCAATTCCACTTTTATGTAAAAAGCGAAAGCGAAATTGGAAGGCTTCGCCAACTTTGCTGATCTTTAGGGCGCGCTGGTATTTGTCACGATCGGCTTCATGCATTATGAAGAGAAAGAAATCGTCTTTGTGCTCTTGTATTTCGCTTAGCGCATATCCAGTTAGAACCTCTGTGAAGGGGCTGCAATAGAGTATGTTGTCAGCTGCATCGCGTAGTACTACCGCTGCAGCTAGATTATCCATAAGCACTGAAGCATGTGCTGCCGATATTTTTGGTGGCGCTGTAGGTGTAGTAGTTGTGCCGAGCTGCTTTCCTCTGCGTAGAAAAGTTCCTATGCCCACGCCGACTGCGATGCTGATTGCGCATGCGAGCAAGGACAGGTCGTTGGTCGTCATGGTGCAGCTTGCGTCAGGCCGGCGGAAAGTTGATCGTGCTCCAGGGTGAAGGTCTTCTTTAGGGAGTCGAGCATCTCTACTCGATCTGGCTCAGGTATGCCTAAGGCTGCCCAAACGTCGGGCAGGCGCTCTTCATGTTTAGCCTTTAGCTTAGCCATGGACACGCTATGTCCCAGCCCAAGTGCGTGCGCAAGGGTATCAGCAGCCTTGATTAACGCTACCAACTCAAGCCCAGGTTGGCTAAGGGCGCTCCAATCGTCGTGGTGGCGCCGAATAATTGCCACAAGCTCTGGAGAAAAATGCCATTGCTCCCCAATCAATTGTCCGACTTCTGTGTGAGTAAAGGGGAAGCGATGCTCCTCTGCTTTTACAAAGTCCAGGCCTTCATGTTCCACTAAACGCAACGCGCGTTGGTATTCTTCGGGGCAACGCTGCAAGAGCAGTAACTTGCCAACATCATGCATAAGGCCACCCAAGAAAGCCAAATCTTGCTTTTGTGGGCAGCTGCGGCGTGCCAGTGCGCGCGCGGTTAACGCAACTGCGATGTCGTGGCTCCACAGCGTGGCGCGTGTCGGGTGTTTGGACGGGAAAATCTCGGACAGTGAAGTTGCGCTTAGCAAGGAGCGCAGCTCGTTTAGGCCAATCACAGTTACGGCATCCTCGATGGTTGAAGTTTGGTGCCCCCGATCAAAGAAGACTGAGTTGGCGATCTTGAGCACGCGCGCAGAAAGAGCCTCGTCTGACTCAAACACTTCAACGAAGTCGCGTGCTTCGGCCTTTGGATCGGTCGCTATTTTAAATGCTTTCTGGGCAGCCCCCGGCATTGAAGGGATACTGCGGGCCCCAATCACGTTTAGAATTGTCTGCGTTGTGCCTGGTGCAAGTAACGGCGCCCCAGAAGGGGGCTCTTTAGCTTTCTTTTTGCGAAAAAAATTGGAAAGCATCTATCACGTTAGTTTGTGACCTCAACGTCCACCGAGTCCTCAGCTCCAAACTCAGGTGTATTAGCAGAAAACTCGTTGTCGTCGTTCACCAACGGATCGTTCACATCTGCATCTACTTCTAATAGCCCATCCGTGACTGCTTCGTTGCCCACCAGCTGAAAAGTAAGACTGCCTGACTCCTCTGGAGTGAAATCCGATGGGTCCAGGAAGAATACTAAGAACGTTTTGCTATCTTTAGTGACATTCTTATCTGGTCCTACATCCACCTGATTGTCGTCAACTTCCAAGAACGATGTGTTAGGTACGTAAGCCAAGCCCTTGGGGAAGCGTACCTTAAGCAAAATTCCATTTGGATGTATATCTCGAATCTGGATGGTAACCTGGGTCCGGTCACCAGTATCGATTGTATGCGGCTCTGCCTGGACGCTCAAAGTAGCTGCCCCAATAAAACCACCGCCATCTCCACCACCCCCTCCGCCACAGCCTTGAAGTGGCATGCAGGCGAGGGTGCTAATAAGGATAAAAGTACCTAGGCGAGATTTCCTGAGTTTGTTTTTAAGCGAATTAACTTTGTTCATATGCATACGCTTCATAGGTCTTTTAAGAATGGTCGCGTACTTTGTTTTTTCCGGCAAGCGGGGATCTGTAGCTATCGACTTTGCGCTAAACTTGGCAGGGCTGCGGCTATGTCTAATGTGGCTGGGCCAAGATCGTCAAAAACTGCGCGTAATTGCTCCTCCTTAAATGCTGAGGGTGGGCTATTTTTCATTGGAGAGGAGTCAGTTCGCCTAAATATATCCAAGCGGCGCTGGTCGTTAACATAAACTCTCCCCCAAAAATAATACTCATGCTTTAGGAGTGTCTCTGATACTGGAATTGGATCGTTGGCGTTTTGGGCGATAAAGTACCAGTCAGGGCGGGGCTCCTCGCGCAGTGCGCCACGTGTGTACCAGGCTGTAATTAGTGCTTCTTCATTCGAACTGTAACTTCCAACAATGGAATGTTGGCTAATTAAGGCTCCAATCGCGCGCCAGCCGGAGGCGCGAGGGAATCCGAAGAAGGCGCCTGCGGGCAACTTATCGCCGAAGGGTGCCAGGTAGAGCACAGGTCTTGAACGAGGGAATTGCACCCTAAATTCAGTCGAGGTGCGCATAAAAGCTATGCACACATAGCTAAACGCGAGTAGTCCACAGACTCCAAAGACTGTGCCGGCTCCTAGGCGCAGTGATAATTTCCAGTTGAGTGCATTTTCCACAAAGTATGATGCGACTAGCAGTGCCAGCGCTGGGTGAATTACATAGTAGTGCGTGTTGGGGCGCGCGAAAAAAAAGCTAAAAGTTATGAACCCAAGCGCGGCCCAGGTAGCTAAAAATCGATGTGCGCTACCATGCACTCTGTATGCGGCTAGAGCGAGCGGAGGCCCCATCAAAAGTATTGCCAGACTGCGCTTCCCTTCCAGTCCTATTACTTGGGGAGCAAAAGTAGACAACAGTAATCCCGCAAGCCAACAAAGGAACAACCCATAATGAAAAACTTTGTTGTTTGTGGAGCGAAAAAGCGTCTGCCCGATTAGCACACTCAGCACCAGGGCTAGTGGGTAGACAAAAAAAGTTGAGCTATAAAAGGTCAGTAGATGCATGTAGCGCCCAACGTTGTTAGTCGGCAGCTGCTGTAGGCCCAAGCGTGTCGCTAAATAGGAACTAGTTTGGCCAAATTTTTCATGCAGCAAGAAAGGTACAAAGAAAAGGGCCAGCAACAGCGCCGCGGCGCATGAGGCGTTGATGATAAGTTTCCATGATAAGCGATTTCCTGGCAGGTTCTTGGAGCGCGACAAATACAGTAAGGCGGGCAGGACCAGTAGCATATCATAGTGCGAATATAGTCCAGCCACACACAGCAGGGTTGCCACGCCTAGCCATAAAGTAGAGCCTGGGCCTGCCTGGCGTGACCTGAGCAACGCGAGAGCTGCGCCCAGTGCGCAGACAAGTAGTATGCTTTGGTACTGCACAATCCTGCTGAAAGCGATTAGGAATCCATCGATTGCAAGCACCGCGCAGGCGGCAAGTCCACTGGCGCTGCCAAAGCGAGGGAATATGGCACGTCCAAGAACAAATGTTCCCAAAAGTACAAGCAGTCCGGCCACAGCGAAAGGAAAACGCGCCACTTCTTCAGACATGCGTTGCGTTAAGCTGGCCATACCAAAAGGGAGTAAAATTTCGGTGGGGCCCTTCTTGTGCGCAAACAACACAGAGTTCTGGCCCTGATAGGTCGCACTTGCCAAAATCATAGCTCTGGCTTCATCGCCCTGAAACTCAGGGTAACGCAGCGCCCAGAAGCGCACTGACCCCGCTGCTATCAAAAGCACAACTAATAGCGCGGCGATGCGGGGAGCTAGCTCTCGCGGCGGGGGGGCCGTAACTGCGTTGCCGAGGAGTAATGTAATTGCGCAGACTAAATCAATAATAAGTAGGGTGTGGCCGGTTAGCGCACTTGGGCAAAAACTCAAACCGAATAGGAACAGTACAGAGCAGGCTAGGCCGAGGGCGAGCCCTATGAAGAGTCGCTCGACGCCGTCTTGGGTTCGCAAAAAGCGGTAGCAAAAACAAAGCCCAGGCGAGAGCAGGATTAGCGTTGCCCCTAACGCTCTGAGCTCCTCAAGCCCAGCAGCAAAAAGGCAGATATGGGCCAAGCTCAGTATCAATATAGGGAGCGCAGGTAACTTGAGGTTTAGTCGCATGGTCTAGCGTGTCTCTCCGGCCCAAGGAAAGTAGGCCTGCAATTGGTTTGACGTCAGCGCAATGCGACCTTGGCGTTGTTGGTCAATTTCATCGTCGAGGCGCTGAAAGTCCTCAGCTTTTAATGAGAATAGAGTTAGTACTGGATTATGAAATGCATAGCTCCCAGATGGTGCGCTTACCTGTTTTAGTATCGGGACGTGTCTAAAAATGGAGCGGAAGCGCGCCTTCATCGAAGTGTCGGAGCGTGGCTGCGTGAAGTAGCGCTCATAAAAAAGCGAGGAAAGTAAAAGGTAGTTTTTTCCAGACTGCTTCAGAGCTCGTATACTGAGGCGTGAGTTAATGTTTACTCGACGGATGTATTCCACATTGTACAGATCGGCAGGCAGTGCAGCCGAGTATGGTTCCCAGTCTGCGATAATGCTGATGCCAGGTGGAACATGAGTTTTTATCCATGTGCTCATCTGAATTCGAGTGTCGTTGTTAATATCACGTGCCAGACTGAAGCTGCGCCAAGTTGGTTGAATAATCGCCAGCACTAGTGCCGGAAGTGCCACAATTGCAAGGCGACGGGACTTTGCGAGCTGATGCAAAAAGTGAGCGCCCAAAATACTCAAGAATGGTAGGCAAGGGACAATGTAGCGCTCGGGCTGCGGCGCCGGCTTTGACTTTACCCACTCAGCGGGGAGATAGAATGCCAAGGCCAATATGGCAATCCAAGTCGCTTCAGCTCGTCTGCCTATCAATGCAAGCCCAAGTCCAAGCAGACCGCTGAGCAAGGGAAGAAGCGTCATGCCCCGTTGTAGGCTATTTCCTAAATGATACATCCAAAACTGGCTCCAGGCGTCGATTACTTCCGTGTGTCCTCTTAGCATATGCAGCCGCTCGTAGCGGAAGTCGGATGCAAAGTCATCCGGATCCAGCACTATATAGGGGGAGCTCATTACGAATGCCAGAGGAATGATGAACCCAGCTGCAAGTGTATAGCGGAAGAATAAAGGGTCGGGGCGGAGCAGGTTACGACTGCGTAGCCAAGGGGCTGTGGCAACTATGCCCGCTGCTATTATTCCAGAGTACTTGGTTGAGGCGGCCAGGCCGGCGAATATCGCAGCAAGAAATAAGAGCCCAGGTCGGACATTCTGAACAGCGCGCAGCACAGCTAGCACGCAAAGTAATATCCAGAACAACAGCAGCGCGTCCTCCTTAAGGTAGCGGCTGCATGTGACATGAAGCGGAAGAAAGGCAAACAGTGCTGTAGCTGTAAGCGCCTCGGACGAGGAGAGGATCCGTCGGGCAATCAAATAGACAAGGTAAATCGAGAGCGAGCCGGCAGTCGCCGAGACGCAGCGACCAGCTAAAAAGGCAGATACGCGGAAGTCATCCACTAGCCCCAGATGATCCATGACATAGGTGAGTCCGTAGGTGCAGTACAGTAGTAGCGAGGGATGCAGAAAATACTTTGGATTAAGCGAGTGCGAATTCACCATTGTCATAATGGCGTTTACTTTAGGCACTTCATCAGGGTGAAAGTTATTAGGAAGCCCGAAGTCTAGACCATGAAAGCGGAGCCAGGTTCCAATGGCTGTTATAATAAGCGCCCCGATAGTCACGAGCGTCGCAGGTTGGGTGTGGTTACTGGCGCTACTCTGTTTTTGGGTTAGTCCCAAGAAGGCCCCAAGTACGATCAGCGCCGAACTTAGGGCGAGCCAGGCCGGCATGTCCAAGTTGCTAATGTCTGCCCTTCGAAGCGCGATGAAACATAAGAAGGGTACGAGCAGCGATAGCGCGTGTAGGTCGGCTGGCCTAAGCAGTAACCACACTAGTGATGCTAGTATGAATATGGCCAAAGTGGCGGCTAGGACTAGCGGCGGCGAACATAGAGCGATATGGAGTCTTGAGCTTACGCTAACGCCTTCAAGTTGTGCCCCCACTTCGCGGGCATCAGTAGGCGACAATTTAACCGGATTTTTTACATGGAACTTCACTATGAACGGATCGCAGTCCCCGCGCAGTGCCACATCAATGCTTGTGCCAGCCTGAATCAAATATTCAGTGCCCTGGTCCTTGCAAACACTAATAGCCATCACGCTATCTGGAATGGCTGGGCGCCATGAGTTGAATTGCAAGCTGACACGGTTGCCTCGCTCTGCAAGGCGAGGCAGAACCAGCTTTGCTCCATCCTTAACCCAACCATCGCGTCCGATATTGAATGAGCTGCCGGTGTGGATTAGGGAGGCTGTGTGCCTTTGATAAGCAATGCCCAATCCAAAAACTGCAGCTGTCGCGCTTAAAATCGCCAGCAATAAAAATGCCCTAAAGATGCGCATGCGTCCCTAATAATTTGCTGTTTAGCGCAGTATAACTTTATGAGGCGCCGACAGTAGTCTGCTGCGATAGAAATTCCCCTAACTTAGCCACATCTACTATCGCAACGAGCCTATCACGGTACGGCATGAATGGGTATTTGTCGAGATTCACCTGCTCTGGTAGCTCTCTATATGCGTAGGCTGCCGGATCGCCTTGTGTCAATTCGCGCACTAGGTCGTTTAAGGGCATAAAGTACCCAGCTTTCTGCAGGGCTGCGGGATAAAAGAGGCGACGATCGAATACAAAGTAGTCAATCCTCTCGCTAGCCAGAATGGAATACAACTCATTTAGGGTATGCGAGTAGTGTGCGCGCAGGGCGATACTTAAGCGCCGTTTCATTTCGATATTATATCCGGAATAGAACGGATGCCATGTTTCGCTAGAGGCGTATACGCGGCGCCTGGCGAAGAGTGGAACCGGATCCACCATGGTAGGGTGGCCTGCTATTAAAGCGGTCTCTGGGGTGTGCTCACGCAGCCAGGTGGGGTAGGCTCCGCGCTTGGCAGAATTGTAATTAAAGTTCATCTCTCCCTTGAGCCCAAGGCCAGTGCAGGCGTAGAGCACTGTCCCTAGCGCCAAGAGACCAGCACAGGCAACTAAAGGGCGCTGTGAGCTAGGGCCAACCAGGGCACGCCATATCCCTATTGAAAAAGCACTGATAAAGAAAAGTGCCAGCGGAATATTTAGATGTCTATCGGGTACATATAAATAGAACGCGAGTGGACGTGATATAAAATATACAATCAATGAAGCTAGTCCAAATATTAGAATAGGACCGGGGATGTATTCGCGTCGCTGACGCTTTGCGCTAAATACTAGTAGTGTTAGGAGCCCCAGCGAAATAAAAGGCATACTTGCGCGTAAAAAGGGTGGTGGATTTTCTTTCTTGCCTAAAAAGGCACGCATCCCGTACTCACGTAATTCTCGGGGCCAGGGCTGAAACGGTAGAAACGAAAAGCGACCGCCACTTCGTGACATTTCTGGAAGTTCACTAGCCTCGCTTAGGGACAGCACATGCCCAATGTGCTGAGGGCGCTGCGTGACGGCAAGCGTGACAGCCAACAAAATTGGGGTGGCTAGGCACAACTCAAGCAGTGGACGCTTAAATGTGGGCCGCGTTTCTTTAGTGATTGATCCCCAAACCAGATGTAGGCCATACGCTGCACCAAGGAGAAAGGTCGCCGGTGGATTAAGCAAGCAGCCGCAGAGTAGCACCAGCAGTACCGCGCGATGTCGTCCGGCGAGCACAAAATAGAAATAGGCACTGATTAATGGCACCGCCCAGCCACGCGGAAGTCCTCCGGTCATGCGCTGCAATATCGATCGTGTATGTAGAAGCCAGATTAAGCTGAAAAGCGCCGGTGCTATCCCCGCTGCTTTACGCACAGCCAGGAACAAAAACACCGCCGCCAGTAAAAATTGTACCAGCATAACTGCATGGCCAGTCATAATTGGGCTCTTTGTGAGCAGCGTTAATGTGGCTCCGAGTCCAAAATGCAGTGGCGCCAAGTAGCCACGCATCATTTCGAAGACCAAATCACCATGCCAAACTTTAGGCTCTAGTACCGCATAAAATGGGAAGAGCTGCTGAACTCCGTCGTCAGTGGTCCACTCAGGGTTAAACCAAAAAGGGCTAATGCTTTTAACAAAAAGGTAGGCATAAATCGCGAGCGCTGAAAGGAAGAACAGTTCGACCAAGCGCGCGGCACGCGGGCATTTGCCTGGCGAGGCGTTGCTTGGTGCTATCTCTGTGTTAATGGGCTGTGAGAGCGCGGGAGAGTTCATCTTAGGTTCTATAATGTCGAAAAGGTTAAACCCTAAGCAAATAAGTTTTGCCAAACTGATGAATGGTAAACCCGGTGCCTTTAAGTAGCTTTATCTTTCCCAGATCCTCTTGAACGAGCAAGATTGTGCGTGAAATCTGTTTGAGTAGCAACTGCGGCTAGGGCCGGCAATGTAGACCTAGCCTAGTTGAGCACACTTATCTAGCATTTGGCGTAATTGCCTGAGAAGTTCCGGCAGCGCATAGGGCTTGGAAATAAAGGCGAGGCGTGGATCGTCACCCGGAATAAGGTCGCCCACATGCCTGCCGTATCCGCTCGTGAGGATTATTGCTTGGGTTGGGCTGAGCTCGCGTATCTTTTCTATAAGCTGGCGCCCAGAGAGCTTTGGCATAGTGTGGTCGAGTAGAACCAGAGCAATCTCGTTACCATGCTGCTTAAAGAGATCTAGGGCTTCGATTCCATTAGTCGCCTTGACTACCGTGTAGCCTGCCACACATAGGGCGGTGGTAACCATGGACAACACCATTTCGTCGTCATCGGCTACTAGTATACATTCCTTGCCTCGCGCGGTTTCGATGTCGCGCTCCTTAGGCAAGCCAGCGCCCGCGGACTGCGCAAGCGCTGGCAGCAAAAATGAAAAGGTTGTGCCGATTCCAACTTCGCTCGCGACATGAATCGCTCCGTGATGTTCCTCGATGATGGTGTACACCATGCTTAAGCCGAGGCCAGAGTTTTGTCCTGGATGCTTGGTGGTGAAGAAGGGCTCGAATATGTGTGGCAAATTGGTAGCGGGAATGCCCTCTCCAGAATCGGTAACGGTAATTTCTACGTAGTCTCCTGGCGCCAATTGCGGATAGAGAGCCGGATCTCGATTTACTACTAAGCATAGGTTTCGCGCTCGCACGCTCATGCTGCCACCGCTGGGCATCGCATCGCGTGCATTCACTACAATATTCATTAGTACTTGTTGTAGCTGCGCAAGGTTTCCGCTCACGTCGCGTAGATTGGGCTCTAGCGATAAAGATATTTCGATACTAGATGGCAGCACATGTGTTAGAAGGCGAACTGTATCTTCAATAAGCCGATTTGCTGGAAGTGGGGAAAAGTCCGAGTCTGACTTTCGTCCTAAAAACAATAGCTGCTTAGTCATCTCACCGCAGCAAAGGGCGGCCTGCTCTGCGGCTGCTAGCTTCTCATAGCAGGGGTGCTGCGATCCAAGCGCCTTGAGGCATAGATTTAATTGCCCCAACAAGGCTGTTAGGTGATTGTTGAAATCATGCGCTATGCCACCGGCTAGTACCCCAATTGTTTCCATGCGCTGTGCATGCATAAGCTCAGCTTCCAAGCGCTTGCGTTCCTGAATGTCAAAGGCTACCGAGTCGTAATATTCTACTTCACCGTGCTCGTTGAGCTTGGGAGTCTGTCGCTCAAACATCCAGTGGTATGTTCCGTCTGGCTTCCGTACTCGATATTCCACCTCCACAACCCGCGTGCCACGCTGGCGCCTAGTCTCATAGATAATGGAGTGCCGTGCCACATCTTCCGGATGTAGTAGGCGTTGGAATAGCCCGGGCACCTTCTGAAACTCATCGGCGCTGTAGCCAGTCAGGTCGGTGACGTGCGGACTGACATAAACATAGGATCCGTCCGGGCGAGCGCGCACTAAGATCAAGCCCGGCCGCTCTACGAGTGCTCGATAATGCGCCTCTTCCTGTTTAAGCGCCACGAGTAGTCGATGGGTCTCCGTGACGTCACGCAGCAGTATCCAAAAACAGCGCACGGCGGAGCCAACAAAGATCGGATAAATTGCGACTTGCACTACGCGATCCTTGCCATCGCTTCCACGCATTGGCCGATCGTAGTGTGAAAGAAAAAAGTTTCCCTCCGCCCATTTTGTGATCATCGCCTGGTTGTCGGCATCCGGCGGAAAAAAAGAAGAGAAGGGTCTGCCGATCGCGTCGTTTAGGTTGGATAAATTATTATGACACGCAAATACCAGGTTAGCCTCCAGGCAGCGCGAGCTAGTTGCGAAGACCCTGGCTAAAATATCATCGAGCGTACTTTGCACCGGGATGTCGTTAGGGAATTCGAAGAGCGCTATTTGAGAAGTGCTTTGTTGGACAAGCGTTCTGTAGTCTCCGATGGTGGGAGTACTGGGAGGGGAGTCTGGCACATCTACATTGCAAGCTAGGTTGCTGGGGGCTAGTCCCTCTATGCGCAGGTAAGGGCTGGATGCGAGTGAGGTTGGAAATACACTCTTCGGGCGAGGCGCCGCATCAGCGCGCGCGGGAGCGCCTACTCCTGTCGCATCTTCATCGTTCGATGCCATGAGCAACCCCAATCGCACACCGTCGACGGCTCAGCGCTACGGCTCGGCCGGGGGTAGCTTGATACACCCGCACTTGTGCGGGCGTTGCACTCTCCTCTTATACTCAAGTGACGGACTGCTCGAGTCGGATCAAATCAAGACCTTGCCCCACCGCGAAAAATAGCACAGCGTGTTTAAGTACCGAAGAAAAAACTGTACGATCGTGAGTTGTCAGAAAAAGTTGGGCTGGCCGGCCCTTGATTCGTTTTTAGCCTATTTTGGGCTACGAGAATTACTTACTGTATCGCACCTCTAGAATGTGTATTCTACCCGCACGTGTCTTGGGTTTTGAGATATCAATGACTTGGCTTCGTGCGCATTCGGCGCCGACGCTCCACTTTAACTTGGCCCTAAGTTTGCTGAAGCAGGGGCTTAGTTATTAGCGATTATCTGGGTAATTGTCACAACTTGTTACTGTATGGCTACAAAAGATCGAGGAAGTGTACTGGTTCAACTAATGCGGCTGCTATCGAAGCCGATCGCAAGATTTGCGATCAGGCATTCACTGGGAGTGCGGGATATACTAGAGGCTGCGAAGGTGTCGCTGATTGAGGCTGCGATTGAAGAAATTGAGCGCCGCAAAAAGCGCGTGACCATCAGTCAAATCGCCACCCTTACTGGTATCCACCGTAAGGATGTGTACCGCATTTATGAGCATGGTCGCGCGAACAATACGGCATCCAGCATAAGCATGCGTGTAGTAGGGCAATGGCTGGAAGATCGTCGTTTTACAACTGCGGCCGGTAAGCCACGTGTGTTGAGTTGCGAGACTGAGGAATCAGATTTTAATAAACTTGTTTACTCGCTTAGTACCGATGTGCACCCGCATAATGTGCTCTTTCAACTTGAGCGTTTCGGCTTAGTTAAGCGTGCGCATGGGAAAGTGACCTTGTTGTCGCGCGTGTTTGATGGAGATGGGGACCCAGTTGAAGGTTTCCGCTTCTTGGCGCAGGATTTGGAGGATCTACTGGTGGCGGTAGAGGAGAATGTGCTGCAGGATCAAGATGTGAAGAATCTCCATGTCACATCAGAGTATGATCGCGTGCTGGCCACGGATGTCCCTGAAATAAAGCGGTGGCTCATGAAACAGGGCTCGGCTTTTCATCGCAAGGTACGTACCTACTTGGCAAAATACGATTTAGACGTAAATCCGGGCAGGAAAAAGAAGGAGCAAGGCCCTTTGGCTCGTATTGCGGTTGGTTCTTTCTGTCGCTCTCAAGTTACAGAGGTTGATGAGGAAGAGCTGCAAGCAGTGGAAGAACAGGGGGAGGAGTCGGCGGTGGCCTGAAGTACCGATGCTCGTAACAGAGGGGGCTGTTATGGCGCGGATTTTGCTTTTGGTAACACTGAGTAACAGCAACAAATGGATCAGGAGCGTGATTTAGACAGATTAGTGGTTACCTGGGCGTAATGGTGAGGTGTGGTCATGGGTTCGCGTAGTTTTCTCTCAGCTTTTTTCTCAGCCCTTAGAGTGCTGTTGGTCGCTTTGGTCGTGTCGCAGCTTTCTGCCTGCGGCGGTGCTGGCGGTGGAG
>JAIBBV010000062.1 GCA_019694465.1 Oligoflexia bacterium | reverse complement strand
GGTGCGCATCTGCAAGAACAGCCCCAGTTTTAGTAAACAAGTATGCTTTTCTTATAAAGCGGGCACAGGCAAGCAGCCCAAAGAGACTTGTGATAATGACGCCAAGCGTGATGCTAGCAATGAACCCCAGGAACATGCCGCGCCCAGCAAAATCCATTGGATGGAGCGGAAGGTACATAGAGGCAGTTTCGCCGCCTACAGCCCCCAGCATGGCAGTCTGAACGCCACTCGCTATCACGCGCAGCGATGTAGCCACAGCTTCAGGGTAAGTAAGCAGCAAGTGGCTTTGCTTTTGGTATATGCCAAGCTCTGGAGCTGCTTCGTTCTCGCGGACAGCAAAATGAAGGGTGACTTTTTCGTGCGGACGGGAGACAAGAAACTCAGAAACTTGCCTTTGCTTAATATAGTCTGGCGCCAGCATGAGCTGTGCGCCCCAGCCGTAGAAGGCTTCCCCGTTAATAGACAAAATCTCATCGCCAGCTTGAAAGCCCGCTAAGGCGGCACGGCTAGCCGGCTCGACAACTCCTATCTCGCGGCTGTCTATATACGAGCACTGTGTTCCCACCTGCCAAAAGTAAAAGGCGCCAAGAATGGCACAAGTTCCAGTGGCAATAGCAGTTGTTCGTAAACCAAAGCACTCTGAAATAAACCGTGGCGCGCGGGAGCTGAAAGCAGCGGCAACATGCTTTGCAAAAAGTATTACAAACAAACCACTTAGTAATGCACACGCTAAAGCTGTAAGCATACGTCTTCTACGCCTTATTCAAAAAATCTGTGTTGGATAAAAATTGCTGTACTACCAGCCTGGCAAGGCTGGATTGAAACTGCCGCGAATGTTTTATTTTTAAGCGTTTGAGGGGGGGGTATTCAAACGATCGCTAAAGCTCTGCGACAGGCGGCTAATTGCCAAGACAGCTATGTGCTCTGCGCAGATTGAGAGGAACATACACCTCGGAGCTTATGAAAAACCTTCAGAGTGTTTTCGGCTGCACGCAGGCCACACTAAAGTTAGCACAGTAAAAACACCCAAAAACACGAAACCTTCGCAGGGGTGACTAAGAAATTCCACTAGACGCGGGCTCCGCAGTCGATCGGCAGAGAATCAAATCAAGATTTGGCTTCTGCGCATTGTAGAAGCGTCCCAAACTCTAAGGGTGCCGCCAACGTGAAAAGCTTTGATAGATTGCAAATTGATCGACTACTAGTCCCCAAAATGCCGCTAAGTGCCTGGAGATATAGGCCTAAAATTATAGTTCCATTGGTCGGCCTATCATTAGACTAGCTGGCATCGCCTTTGCTATTCTTTTAAGCAGGGCTAGTTGGGGTTGTAAGCATCCCTTTTAGTGGTGGTATGGTCAAAAGCGGTGAAATTTTATTCGGGTCGTTCCAGGTCATAGCGCAGCTAAGTTTGCGCGAAGCAGATGCAGTATTCTTTTGCTGCGAAGTGCTCAATCCAAATCGGTACGTTGTTTTGAAGCTTTTTGAGCGCGGCTCTCTGTCACAACAGATTAGAGAGGAAAGCGTTCAGATTGAGATTAGTGCTTCCTACAAGATTAACCACCAAAATGTGCTTAAGTCCTATGACTTTTTGCAGGATGACCAGTACTTTGGCTTTACGATGGAGTTTGTCGATGGGTGCACTCTAGCTCAAAGGCTACAGGAGCAGGGGCAATTCTCCATACAGCTCATCGTCGATATCTTGTGCCAAATGGCTTCAGGCCTGCAGGCGATTCATCAAGGCGGAATTTTGCACCGCGACCTCAAGCCCGACAATGTAATGATCAGCAAGGATAATCAGGTAAAAATCGGTGATTTCGGCGTGGCCATCCGTTGTGCCGAGCGTGGGGCAGCCAAGGGCACCGAGATTGTGGGCACGATCGACTATCTTAGTCCTGAATATCTTAGGACTGGCGAATATACAATTTCATCAGACGTGTATGCGTTCGGCATTCTGGCCTATGAGCTGGTTGTCGGGGCTCCCCCGTTCGCCGAATTGGATGAAGTAGAGGCTTTGGTCGCGCGAGCCACGCGCGACCCTCTTTCTCCGCGTGAATTGCGGCCAGACTGTCCGATGCAGCTAAATGACGTGATAATGCGCGCTATTGATCGTTCCCCTGAAAAGAGGTTCTCCTCGGCTGATGAATTAAGGCAAAGTCTTGAGCCACTCAAGGAATGGCTTGCTATGCAGGAAGCCGTACGCGTCATGCGTAGCTGTGCTAATCCATTACCGGTCTAGTGTTCCGAGTCGTAGATAGGTTTAAGAAACAAGTTCTGAGGCGCGGGCCCTAGGTGTTACTGTTTCGACTCCGGACGTTCTGTCCTGCATTGAACTCGCTCCAATCACTTCGTGATTGTCCGGCTATCCCTGGCCGGCTAGTGTCCAGAGCCGCAATTATTCAAGACATCATCGATTCCAAGATATTATTAGTAGTGCGTTGCGATTAGCGCGGCCTAGCCAACAACTTCAAAAATTTGGGTTTGTCCGGCTTCAAATACTTTATGGAAAATTTCCGGGTAAGAGTTGAACTTGTCTAGCCCTGCCTGGTCGTAGCTGCCATGAGCAAAGAGCTGTCTTTCTATCTCGCCTAAAAATATGTAGCGCACATGATAAAGACGCAGGTAGGTCATTACTGCATCCATGTTACTTGACGAATAGATAGCTCTGATTGCCTCTTCGCGCGCTCGCACCGATGAACCGGATGTGCCGCGTTGAATAACATGATAATTCCAGCCCAGAACAGTGGGTAGACCCGTATTCATGCCGATTCTGGTGAAGTGTTGGTACGATGGCCCGTTTGCCTCAACAATCACCGGTAAGCCCGACACATTCTCGCGAAGCCAAGTGATAGCTCGTGCATCATCAGGAAACATTTTAGGTAAGTATGCCATTCCATCCAAGGTTGGTCGCGGGCCGGCTATGCGATGAAACGTGCACATTATGAAATAATTCAAGACACTGCCGGCGCCGCCCAAGGCAAAAACTAATATTAGCGTTAGTAATAAGGCGCGTGTTCCATAGCGTGCCGCCCTCCATGGCACACTGAACCACAAGCTGTGCGCAATAAATGGCAGTAATAGAGCTGTGGATATTGCTAGCAGTACCCAAATTGCGTTGTAAAACTTAAAGATCGTATTCATGTGGTCCATTAGAAATCCGATCTCCGCTCCGGCTAAGATGAATCCACCCAGTGCTGCGCAGACAGCAGCAACACGCAATGCTCGCGGCGCTAGCTTTAGGAAAGCGCTGGATAGCGCCAGAAATATCAACACACTGGCTAGAGCTAAAATGTCCCAAGGCACTGAAGTAATGTGCTGCTGCTCCGCCAGCGCCCCGAGTATTGAGGGAATGCCTGCTAAAAGAAACGCGGCTACGAATTTGCAAACTCCTGACACCGCTCGACCTCGTCGCGCGAAGCGGCACAGGGCTGTGAATAGCCCAAGTATGCAGGGCAGTAGCCATATGCCCAAGTGTCGCAAAATCTGGTCGAGAGAATTGAATTCAAAACTCTGATTGAAGCCAAAGTGTGGGCGCAGATCGTTGGCGGATGAAATCTTAAATAGGAGACAGATCGGGATAGCGCCCAGTGTTAGCAGTGAGCCATCACGGGCAATGTCTGCCAGGAAAGTTCCGCAGCGTTTGACTATCGAGCGCGAGCTTCCGATCGCGTGTAATAGCGTGGCGTAAACTAAGATAGCTGCGGTTAGGGCGCCATAAGATATGGCGTCCCAGCTGTTTGTTACGAATAAAATGCTGAGCAGCATTCCACACAGCAGCCGGTGGGCGATTAGGTGGCCCGACAGCTGCTGGCGTTCAACTCTCAAGAAGCGACTAAGCATGGCTAGCAGAGTAAGAGCAAAAGCGAGAGCAATCAAATGTGCATGCAAGTCTGCAAAGAGCAGGGCCCAAAATGGATATTCAGTGATTGCAGGTTCCTTTAGCAGTCGTGTGCTAGCCCAGAAAAGATCAAAACTTTTCTTGGTGCCAAAGAAGAACAAGCGCAGTACTTCAAGATTGCTTACTACTACTACGAACAAGGCGCCTATGATCGCTGGGCCACAGCGGCGGCATATTGCTAGCACTGCTGAATAGGCAGCGCTAAGACTCATACCGGCTAGCGTAGCGATAGATAAATTGTAGCCCACACCGGTATCAATGTTCATGGCCTTGTGTAGGAGGCCAAATACATAAGAGCCAAAATAGTAGTAGCGCATGCGTTCCCCAGAGGCCCAAGGATCCTGTGGGGGGAGTGTGTCTAGTCGTGTGAAGAAATTTAGGAAGGTAAAATCCATTGGCTTCTCTCCCCAATAGACTTCGGGGCTGAGCAAGCGCGCTAGCAAAAACAAGATAAAGCCCAACGTGAACATGCCAAATGACCAGCCGGCAGCGCTGAGGCGTATATTGGTGCAGGAGGTCCTCCTAATATCAGAGCGTGAATATAGAATCGCACCGCTCCCGAAAGTTGTAAGTATCATCAGCCAGAATGCAGGTCCGGTAGAGTTAAGCTTGCCGAGCGATGTGCCTATCCACAGCAATGCTGAAGAAATGCTAAGACCAAGCGGTAATGCCAAACCGAGTCCGCGATCCGGACTATGTCGGAATAGCCAAATGCACCATGGGGCACCAGCTGCTGCGAGTAGAGCCAAGAGCAAAATCCATTTCGATAAGTTCCAAAGTGAGGAAACCGCAGCGGTTGAGTACACAACGTCAGTCCCTGCGTTTTTGAGGAGCATGTCCTCGCGGGTTGGTAGCGGCGCGTAATCAAAGGCGTTCCTTAGCCGTCGTTCAATCTCTTCTTTAGGAAGTTGGCTGGTTCTCTTAAAGATTATGACTTTTGGGTGATCGTATACCCAGAAAGATTCATCAGCCAAATCGTCGTTGATGCTCCAAGCGCCGATACCGGGGCGAACCTTAAATGTTTGAATCAGTTCGTATCCAAGGCTGCCCTTGAATAGAAGGGAAAACATGTGGTTCGTCAGTGGATATTCGAAAGGAATGCGGGGGAGGGCCCCATATGAGCGGGCAGTGGGTAGCACTATATATTCGGCGGAAGCGAGCTTTGTAGCAAGCTGATCGAGCTTCTCCTCACTTTCTGGGTGGTAGACTTGTAGTTCCCATTGCTGTCCTTCAAATGCATAGCGGCGTGCATCAAGCCCTGGCAGGGATAGCGGCAGCTTGTCATCCCAATCCACGCTTAAAATCTTAGCGCCCGATGGAATCCGATCGAATACCCAACGTGAGGCAAGTTCATAGCTATGATCGAAAGAATAGATGCGCTCGAAGGCAAATGCGTACACTCCGCTAGCAGTAATAATTGCCAGCGCTGGGAGTAGCCCTAATATATAGCGTCCACGTGTGCGGCAATAATCCCCGATTTCTCCAAGCAGCCAAGCTGCGCAAATCATTAATGGCGGATAGATCGGCAAGAGATAGCGGGGGAATTTTACCTTTAGGCCGGCAAAAGCGATGAAAGTTACAAATACCCATGTAAGCGTAAGCAAGGTAGCTGGCGATAGTTTTTTGAACTGCCTAAGTAGCATGAATACAGCGCCACACAGGCAACCTAAAGCTAGCGGTAGACCCATGGTGTAAAAAACCATTTGCTGTAGCGCGTATAAATAGGGCGCGGTGTTCTCGTATTGAATGATATATGGCGGGCGCCAGTCGCCACGAACCATATTTATTTGTTCGCTGGTGTGGCGCAGGAAGGTTTCAAAATCTAGTGCGGCGAATGGCTCAACTGTCAGAAAAACAGCCAACGCTACGAGAGGGAGGGAGCAGATGCGAAGCCAGGCGCTAAGACGGCCAAAACTTTTGCGCTCATATAGGTCAAAGAAGCATGCCAGTCCTAATGGCACTAGCAGATTAAGGGCGCTGACTTTGGTCCCCAGCGCGAGCCCCAAGGCTATCCCTGCCAGAAGATATGAGAGAGTGTCTCCGCGCTTGTACAGGCGCACGCAGGCCAACAGCGTTAGCAGGCTTGTGGTGCTCAGGAATATATCAACCGCAAAGTAACGCGAGAGTTGAAGATGGAAAACATTAAGAGCTAGTAGCAGTGCCGATAGTAGTGCAAGGCCAGTTCGCAGGCCGAGTGCTCGTGCTAAGCAGTAAGTTAGGTAAACACCCACTACTCCGAATAGAGCAGCCACACTGCGACCAGTGTAAAAAAGCCCGTCGTACGAGTGAAGTTGAGGCGATACAAAACTAATCAGCTTGGATACCGACCAAACGATGTAGAAGGGCAGACTGCCATAGGCGAATGAGCGCGGATTCATTCCGTTACGCTCGAGATCATTCGTTACCATCACTAAATGACGCTCGTCTGGATGGAATCCGATTCCGTGCGGTATCGGGTAGACTCTAAGCAGGGCCGCCAGCACCAGAATAGCTACGAGGACCGGATGGCTGAGAAGCAAAGCGATAAATCGCCGTGGGGCGGCTTTGCAGGCCGTAATGAATCGAGAGAGCATAGTGAGAGTTACATTACTATGAATAGAGGCCATCCGAAAATACCAGGAGCTACGACTGGCCTCGTATTACGCGCGAAAACAGGCAATACGCATCATTTTACTTCGTGCTCCTAGCCACTTCTTAATTTTGTGGAGCAACTTGGTGGGGAATTAACGTTATCCGGATTTTATCAATTATGAGATGGCGTGTGGCATGATATATGTCAAAATCATGGTTTGAAGACTGTCTATGAATGACGAAAGCACGCAAAGTAAATCTGCCCTGTGGCTACCATTTGGTGTGCATGATTTCTTTCTTTTGATTGGCTTAGCAGCTTTACTCTTAAATCAGCTCAACCATTTTGCCGATGATCCGGGTTTGGGCTGGCACCTTAAGACTGGCCAATGGATCTGGCAGCATGGGGCAGTTCCCGCGCTTGACCCTTTTCTTGCGGACCTAAAACCACGTCCGTGGGTGGCTGATCAGTGGCTTGGCTCCCTTTGCTTATGGGCAATGTATAGTTGGGGTGGTTGGCCGCTGCTGTATGCCTCCGTGGTTGTGCTGTATGTCGGAACTTACTTTGTGCTTTTGTACCGTGGGCTTAGCGCCGCCTTGCTCGCCTATATTCCAGCTACACTGGCTGCCTTAATTGCCTTCAAGGTTGGTGAGATCCATCTTATTGCGCGTCCTGTTGTGTTTGGCTTCTTTTTCTTCGCCGCCGTTTATTCTTTGATGCTGAATGCCGCTCAGCATCTTTCCGGGGCCCGCACATCTCCACGATTTAATTTGGGCGATCTTTGTGTAGTGCTGCCAGTTATCTTTGCTTTTTGGGCTAACATCCACCCATCGTTTATTCTGGGGCTGCTCTATTTATATCTAGTACTACTTGGGCTTTGGCTAGATAGAGCTTTGCTTGGTCGACAGTCTTTGCAGCTTGTATCAGCATCAGTGTGGAAGCAGGGGCTGTTGCTAGCTGTCCTATGTGGGCTTGCCACGCTTATCAATCCGTATGGGATTCGTTTACATCAAAGCATTTTATCCCTTGCTGGCAGCGAGTTTTTTATGCGCTACCACCAGGAGTGGCTAAGCCCTGACTTCAAGTCGCTCGAGGGAGTCTTAACAGAGGTGGTGCTAGTAATTGTTGTGGCTAGCATGTTTCTGTCGCGCCGCCTGCGCGAGACTTGCGGCTTAGTGGATCTGCTTCCATTTTTTGCCTTCTTACACCTAGGCCTCGGTGCTTTACGCGTACTGCCATTCTTCGCGATTGCTGCTTCAGGGCTGGTTGTTAAAGCCCTAAGCGCTCTTCCATTTGGTGAATGGGTTGAGCGCAGTCAGCTCTTTACCTCCTTAACGCATAGGTTAAGGCGCTTTGAATTCTTTGAGTTGCGCTCTCCGAGGGGCATAGCTGCGTTTAGCGTACTCGCAGTGCTGTTACTGGGGGACTCCTTGCTTAATGGACGACTGTTGGTATTTGAGGGGCCCTATGGCCCGTCCCAGAACGCTTTTCCCTACGCAGCTATGGAGGCGCTGGCCGACCTGCATGCAGAAAGTGAGGTTGTTCCAATAGTTGCTCCATCAAATTGGGGTGGTTTTATCAGCCTGGCTGGCTGGCCACGCTTGCGAGCCGTAATTGATGATCGCAATGCTTTGCTAGGAGAGCAGTTTTATAAGGACTTTGACGATCAGCTTCAGGTAGGTAAAGATTGGAAGTCTTATACGGCTGGTCTGGGAGCGCGCTATCTCTTATGGCCGACAGCTTCGGCGTTAGTGTATTCGATCAAGCAAACGCATGCTTTGTTCGTGGTGCATGAAGACCCGGTAGCTACCGTATTTGACTTGGGGTCTGATAGCCCTGACGTTTTGGTCGAAGATTAGAAGCCGCCTCAAGAATTGGCACGAGCCAATTTTTGAACCTAGTTCTAGTCAAGCTTACTTTCTATTGGGCCATTGCATTGCATGAAACATGAAGCTCGCTTTCGCCTATTTATTCCAATCGTCGCCTTGATGGGGGCGGCCTTCGCTTGCGTATCGCTGTTGCACCATACTGAAATGATCTATGGCGTGCAAAGTGGGCCATCATTTTGCAATATTAACGCGGCCTTCAACTGTGACGCAGTTAATCGAAGTGCGTTTTCGCAGGTGTTTGGAATTCCACTTGCAAGCTACGGCCTGGCTTTTTACCTAGCGATCTTAGTGCTGAGCTTCGCAGCTCGCGATCGAAGCTTTCTCCCTCCATCAATTTACTATCGTGTCTTATTTGCCCTTAGTGTTTGTGCATTATTGATTTCAGTCGTTCTATTTTGCGTGGCTGAGTTTATTATCGGCACTCTGTGTTTGATGTGTGTTGGTGTTTATGTCGCAAATATTACTCTATACTTGATTGCGCATGCGCTAACGCGAGAAGACTCACCGACATTGTCTCGGTTCATTTCAGGTCTTCGTCTAATCTTCCGCCTTCCTTCAGCCTGTTTTGGCTCAGTATTGGGGGGCGAGTATAGAGCCATGGCGCGCACGTTTTGCCTCGGCTATCTGGTGTTACTTGTCGGCGTTTATTTTTCGCCTAAGTTCTTGTACGCCGCACTGTGGTCTAGGCAAGAGCAGGCAAAGACCATCAATGATTTAAAGGATATAGCGATCAAAGATTGGAATTCGCAGATCGCCATCAGCATACCTTGGAACGACGGAGCTGCTGCTAGTAAGGATTACGCAAAGGGCAACCCAGCCGGGCCCATACGCATTGATGAGTTTGCAGATTTTGAGTGTTCGGCATGCCGCATGTTCTATCGAAGTTTTGAGGAAGTTTTTCACAAATATAAAGATCGTATCAATTTAGTTTTTCATAACTACCCACTGGACAGGGCCTGTAATTCAGAACTTGATCGGGAACTACATAAGAACGCTTGCTATCTCGCCAAATTCGCCCGCTGCGCTGGGGAACAGGAGAAATTTTGGGAGGTTAGTGACTACATATTTACACTTGAAGTTGTCGACGATGAGTCGGCCAGTTCCTCTGTGCAGCAAGAGGTGGAAAAGGCCTTTGATATTTTCCGCTTAGATGGGGACGCTATGCGTGCTTGTATTGCTTCGACGCGGGTTGCTGACAAGATTGAGAGCGATTTGCAGCTTGGTCGCCAGTTGGGCGTAACAGGAACCCCCTCGCTTTGGTTAAACGGAAAGAAAATTAGCGTAAATCACCCAATGGTTGTCGAGATGTTGATAGCGGAAGTACTTAAGTCGACATCCTAGCCGTTAAATCAAGGGAATGGATACCAGCCATAGACAACAGCTGGCGCATAGTTGTTAGGGCCAATGTCATAGGCTTTTGATTCCGACTTTATCTTATTGGCTAACACCAACAGAGTATCGCCATTTACTGAAAATGCGGTTCCCGGAATTGAAGATGGCAACACACCACTCTTTATCATTGTGCCGCCAAAGTACATGGCATTAGCGATCGCGTAGGCGTAGCCGTGGTTTCCATAGGCCTTGGGATCTACGCCTGTGGGATCTCCAAAAATGCTGGGGTCGGCGGCATTTACGAACCACTTTATACCCTCTTGCTGACCAGCGACGTAATATCCCTGGCCTGGAGTGGACCACCAATCTAGCATTTCAAGGGCCATAGCTAGCATAGTGGGTCGATTAAAGATCAGGCCAACAAGCAGCCCGATATTTGCGAAGCGTCCTTCTTCCATTACAACCGAGACGTCGCAAGGGCCTGAGGGACAGATTGACCACTTATTGTTAGTCATAGCGAATAGGGGCTGACCAACTGGGCTAGTCAGGAGTGGCTTTGCCCAAGTTGCAACATCGGCAAATGTGCCATTGAATCCCACATTATAATTATCGATCCATTGAGAGCTGTTCGCGCCAGGCGCAAAGGGCATATTGTGGAAGACACTGATGAAGTTTTCTATGACCTGTATGGGGTAGCTCATGTCATAGTTCGAGTCGATCTTCCAAGCACGAAACGCGGCTTCAAGTAGTGACACATAGCCGCGGGGAGTATTGCAGAAGCCCTCGGCCCCGGGTGCTGGCTTAGGATCAATGCTGCGCAGCATGGCTTTAGCTAATTCGCCATAGTAGCGTGTCTCCTCCCAAATCATAGGCAAGCCAGTTAGCATCGCTATTTCCGATCCAGCCCTGAATGAGCCATGCTGCACTTCAACTCCAAGCCAGCCATGTGCGTCGGCTGGTAGAGCGTATTGGGCACCGCTGTGCGGACGTCCCAGGTCACTCGTGCCATAGATGCTCAAGGCTGGTCGCCCATCTACGAATGAGACTTTAGTCGAGTCTGCATTTAGTCCGTCAAAATGTTGAGGCCGGTTGAATACTGTGTAGATCCCGCGCATTGCTGCCAGCAATCCAGTGATGTTTCCTGTCGCTAAGTAGTGCCCGCTTGCTCGCGCGTATGACCAGTCCCAGTGAAATCCAGTTTGGTGCTCATCCGTTACGACTCCGTCAACTGGGGCAAAATATAGCGGCCCATCCGCAGTCAGGTTAGCCCAGCCGCCAAAGCCGTTATTTAAGGCGGGGTCCCAGGCTTTGGTAGTCTTAGTTTCAAAATACAAGCTGGCATTTGCCCAGTCGCTTAAGTAGGCAGTAGTTGGGGCCGGGAACAGAGGGTCAATCGCGCTCCAAAGAGTCTGTCCTGGGTTTGGTGGGAAAAGAGGAGCTAGATCGAAGAAGGTTGGAGCGGGCGCGGAGTTGTTTTTGCCATCGATTACAAAACCGTCAGCGATACAAGCTCCGTCTGCCAAGCGGCTGGGGTCAGGCGCCGCAAGGTTCTTTGGATTGTCGATGTGTGGGAGCAGTAGACGGTACGTGATTGTTCCTGCTGCGCTTGAAGTTACTTGCGTGAAAGGAGAAAGCTGAGGATGCATGGATGATAACCGTGCGCCGCCCGAAATATGGAACTCGATTGGGCCGACTAGCTTCTGGGATGGAACGACGTTGTTTACTACTGCTGCTGGGTCTGGATAGTAAAGTGGATTGTTGCAGAGCTTAAACTCAAGCGACATAGCTTGCGTCGAATCGTTGGTCGACTTTCTGATGTAGAAAGCAACTTGTAGGTAAGGCGTAAAACGCGTCTTGAGAACAAAGTTTTTTACGTTGTAGGGCTGCGCAGGGCCTGGTGCGAGTTGAAAACCGTCAAGTGCAATCTGGGAGCCCCCGAAGGTGAACCCCACGCTAAAATTCGTGCCCGGAATGGTTGTGCTACCTACGCCAGAAGAGGTGCCGCCGTTGGCTGAGTCGCCAGTATCTGGGGGAGTAGGAGTAGCTGATGTGGTTGGAGTAAGCGATGGAAAAGGAGGTGGTGTTTGGCTTGCTGTGGCAGTAGCTGTTGGGGTGGGTTGGCTGTCGTTGTTGGCATATAGATCACGATCGGGGTTACCGGCAGGAGTTGCGGTGGTAGTTGGGGTCTGTGTCGGTGGTGGTCCATCAATATAATTGGGAGAAGTAACGGGCGTCGCCGTGGGCGTAGGAGTAGGGGTCTTCTTCTTTTTCTTCTTCGTTTTCTTTTTTTTGACCTTCTTGGATGGTTTCTTCTTCTTCTTTGAGACCTTCTTCTTTAGCGCAAAACTTTCGGCGCTTATCTGGGGAGAGGAATTTGACTGCGCGTAGGCTGGACTAGTAGCAACCTCGACTATCGTTAGCAGTATTGCCAAGAAAATGAGAGTCGTGAGTTTGAGACGGTAGTTGTGCCTGCCTGAAATTGGATCGACTAGCGAAAGGCGCTTTTCTGCCCCACTTCGGATACAGCTTCTTTTCGATATGCCATGCATTTGACGACCACACTATATAACATAGGCCGGACAATTCACGTCTTAGCCATGCAAGTAGCATGCTAGATTTGCTGAGGCTTGGCTCTCCGGGGGTGGCCATATCTAACTTGCTAGAATGTAAGACTTTTTCACTTATGCGAGTAAGATTAGTAACAATGTAAAACTATGACACCGAGTGCTTGAGCTATGCAAAGACTGGAGGGCAATCTAGGTAACGAGAGGGGATCATGCGTAACTGGTATCTATGCTTTGGAGCGCAAATAGAGTGGTTTGGAGGTGTTTGGCGCATGCCCACATCTCCAACAGCGATTTCTCTAGCGCGGAGATGGCAAGCGAAATCTATTCGTTTGGGACACTACTAAGCTAGGCCGTTAGCGAAACCTGGGTCTGCTTATCACTAGTGCTAACATCTGTGTAGTTTGACTGCGCTGCGGACAGTTGCTGGTATTCAGCAGTCGCCTCTTTCGCGCGTGGTGGTACTGCTACCTTTGCCACGCTGATGCGATCTTGAACGACATCCATAACGTCAACTTTGCCGTTTCCGTCACGGTCGAATACGCGTGGCTCTGGAAAGCTCTTTTTAGGAGCATCCTTCTCAGCGCTCTTTTCTACTTGTACCTTGAGGTTTGGGGCTGGGCCTCTAATCGGGGTACGTGCCGATATAGCATTTACTGCATTCATAACTCCTCCATTCCTTGGAGATTAACATTGCCGCTTCGAAGGGAGCTGGGGCTACAACCTTTAAGAAGCGACGCATTCCTTTGCTCGTGCTTTAAGGATCTTTGAGGCGGGTAGATCCCCTGCGCTTTAAAAGATCGGCTTGTGCCCGCCAAACTTGAGCCATTTTGTGTTGCCTAGGTTTGGGGTGGAGCGGGGTGGGGTAAGGCAAGATGCATGCGCGGGTTTGGGCTATGGAGCTGATAAGCTTGCAAAAATTGACCTCTGGAGTATAGTGGCATCAAAGTGTCGGCTAGAAAAATACTGTAATTCCAGATGGTTATGCCTAGTTATGGCATGCTTTTCTGCGGGACTGGCGCTCATATAAAGAGGTAGTTCTTCCTATGGCATCTCCAACAGCAAATCCCAATGTTTTGCGCTTTGTCGATGAGACAGCGGCCCGTCTGCATCCGGACAAGGTAGTGTGGATTGATGGCTCAGAAAAAGAGGCCAAGTGGATCTCAGATACGCTGGTCGCCGACGGAACTTTTGTACCTTTGAATAAGGAGAAATTTCCAAATTGCTTCTGGTCAGTCTCAGATCCAAGTGATGTTGCCCGCGTTGAGGATCGCACATTCATTTGTAGCCGCTCCCAAGAAGACGCTGGACCGACCAACAACTGGTGCGAACCGCGAGAGATGTTTAAGCGACTGAGCTCGCTTATGGAAAGCTGCATGCGTGGGCGTACTATGTATGTCGTTCCTTATCTGATGGGACCTGATGGTTCCCCGTATTCGCGTGTGGGCTTTGAGCTGACGGACTCACTCTATGTTGTAGCGAACATGAGAATCATGGCGCGTATAGGCGAAGTAGCTCTTAAAAACTTACCTAACAACAGCAATGAGTTTGTTCGGGGAATTCACTCGATCGGTAATTTGGATCCTGAACATCGCTACATTTGCCATTTTCCAGAGTATCAGACCATCGTTAGCTTCAATTCGAACTATGGTGGCAACGCGCTGCAGGGAAAGAAGTGCTTTGCCTTGCGCATAGCCTCTACTTTGGCCAGACGCCAGAACTGGTTGGCTGAGCACATGCTCATTTTGGGTATTACTAACCCCAAGGGCGAGAAGCAGTACTTCTGTGCGGCCTTCCCGTCTGCTTGCGGCAAGACGAACCTTGCCATGCTGATTCCACCTGAGGGGTATAAAAAAGCGGGCTGGAAAATCGAGACTGTTGGGGATGATATCGCTTGGCTTAACTTCGGGTCTGACGGGCGACTTTGGGCAATTAATCCGGAGGCTGGCTTCTTTGGCGTTGCTCCTGGAACTTCGTATAAGACAAATCCAAACGCGATGGATACGATTAAGTCGAATACAATCTTTACGAACACCGCGCTAGATTTGGATACCATGTGCCCATGGTGGGAAGGCCTAGGGGAGCCACCCCCACACCTTAAGGACTGGATGAACCGTGAATGGTCGCCGGCCAGTAAGACTAAGGCTGCCCATGCTAATTCGCGTTTCACAGCTCCGGCGCGCCAATGCCCGTGCATAGATCCGGAATGGGAGTCTCCAAGAGGAGTCCCCATTTCCGCCATTATTTTCGGTGGCAGACGTGCCCGTACAGCTCCGCTTGTTTATGAAGCTCGTTCTTGGCGCCATGGAACATTTGTTGGTGTAACGATGGCTTCTGAAACAACAGCGGCTGCGACTGGTAAAGTTGGTGAGCTGCGCCGTGATCCTATGGCGATGTTGCCTTTCATCGGGTATCACGCTGGCGATTATTTCCAGCACTGGCTAAATATGGGCCAGCATGGTGGCGACAAGATGCCAAGAATTTTCCACGTTAATTGGTTCCGCCAAGATGAGACTGGGAAGTTCCTGTGGCCGGGCTTCGGTGAAAATATTCGCGTCTTGGAGTGGATATTTAACCGCATTAACGGAACCGCCGGGGCTCGCGAGTCGGCACTTGGCTTGCAGCCGCGCATGGAAGACCTAAATGTTGCTGGGCTGGGGCTAACACAGAAAGCTACAGATGAGTTGTTCGCCATTTATTTGGAAGATTGGGCGGAAGAACTTGAGTCGCAGGAGAACTTCCTAAAGAAGATCGGCACCAAGCTGCCGGGCGACATTTGGATGGAACACTACGGGTTGCGGCAGCGTCTTGGAATTATTGCTTAGCACGGGAGCTCTGTATAAACAGACATGACACGAAGCCTCTTTGTTCATGTCGTCACTTTTAACAGCGCGTCTGTAATTGCAGCTTGCCTAGAATCTGTTATTGCCCAACTTGGCTTTGACAAGCTGGTTGTATCTGTAACTGACAATGCTTCCAGTGATTCCAGCGCCGATATTGTGCAGCGTAAGTTTTGCGAACAAGTGAAAGCGGCTGTGCTACTCCGGCGCAACGCAGCTAATCTTGGCTTTTGTGGCGCGCACAATCAGGGAGCCTTAGATTTTTTGGCATCTGATTGCGACTACTTCTGTATCCTCAATCCAGATGTGCGGCTTGAGCCTGATTGCTTGAGCAGTTTGGTAGGGGCATGCCAAGCAGACCAAAGGCTGGGTTTGGCTACGCCACTTTTGTTGCGGGCGGATGAGCACCTTAATCCCCTCCATCCCGAGATGGTCGATGCTGCTGGCATGCAGCTATTTGATTCCTTGCGCCATTTTGACCGCGGCTCTGGTCAACCTTTGACGCCAGAATATTTGGAAGAGCGCGATATTTTCGGTGGGACCGGAGCATGTTTGATAATTAAACGAGAATGTTTGCAAGATCTTCTTTTGGAGTCAGGCAGCTATGATGATGCGCTGTATAAAATATACCCTCAGCTAAAGGATGGTCGCGAACAGCGCGCTGCTCTTTTTGACGAAGCATTTTTTGCTTATCGCGAGGATGCTGACTTATGCTGGCGTGCCAACTTACTTAAGTGGCGCTGTCGATTTGTGCCAGCTGCACGCGCGTATCACCAGCGTGTGGTGACCCCGGAGCGTCGCGCACTTTTGCCGGCGTTAATAAACTCCTATGGAGTGCGTAACCGATTCCTGCTGCAGCTTAACAATTACTCTTTTGATATGGGCTGGCGCCGCTTTGTGTTCGGATTCGTAGTGCGAAATCTAATTGTGTTGCTAGGGGTTTTGCTACGTGAGCGCACATCTTTGGGTGCGCTAGTGCAATTTTGGCAGCTCGCGCCGCGTGCAATGAAACGGCGTAAGGTCTTGTTTAGAAAAATATCAAAAATTGGGAGCATGGCATGACTCAGCATGCGTTAATAACTGGAGCATCTTCTGGCATTGGGGCTGAATTTGCGCGTCAGCTCTATGCTCGGGGTTATGCGTTAACGCTGGTGGCGCGCAGAAAAGGATTGTTGGAAGAACTCAAATCCGACTTGTTGCGCCAGGCGTCCGGGGACGTCAATGTATGCGCCGTCGATTTACTCGATAGAACTGCGCGTCGCCAGTTTTTGCAGGATGTTTCTGCGAGAAAGATAGATTTGCTGATTAATAATGCTGGGCGCGGATCCTTTGGTTACTTTGAGGAACTGTCAATTGACCAAGAGCTAGCCATGCTTGAACTTAATGTGGCGGCAACTCTAGACGTGGCGCATGCCATTATTCCTCAAATGAAGAGCCGCAGGGCCGGTGCTATTATTAGCCTCTCCTCCGTTGCAGGATTCCAGCCCTTGCCCTACATGAGCACATACGCAGCCACAAAGGCATTTAACTTTCACCATTCAATTGCTTTACGAGAGGAGCTTAGGCCATTTGGGGTAAAGGTCTTGATAGTATGCCCCGGGCCAACAGCTACTGAGTTCGGTGGAGTAGCGCGCGTGCCAGGTGAATTTACCGGCGTGGGCCGTGATGCAGTTGAGATGGTAGTGGCTCGCAGCTTAAGTGCTTTGGAGTCTGACTCTGGGTTTGTCATTCCAGGGGTGCGTTCTTGGTTGATGTCTGTGGCTGGGCGCTTGTTGCCAAAAGTTATGTCCACGCGTGTGGCAGGTTGGACCCTTGAGCCTTCGCTAAAGCAGAGCCAGGGCCATCTTCGCGAAGCCAAGTGAACCAGTAGAGTACGCAAACCTTGCTGACGCGTGGTGTCACTACTTAATTATAGAGTCGTAAATTGAGGGCTCTAGGCAAATACTAGAGCTGATTTTGAAACTGAGCCTCCGGGGCAGGCTTTACTCGTCTTCTTCAGCTCGACTTGGCAGCCCCAAGATCACGCTCGCCCAGCCTCTCTCTATTTTTTGTCAAAAATGAATGAGGCTGGGTTTATCGTGATTGAGCAGGGCGCTGATTGCCCTTAGGCCAAGGTTCGGGGCAGAATGGGGCCATTGGGGAATCGAATCGGGCTACTCTGGATTAGCCCAAAGGCGAATCATGATGAAAGAACTGGTTGCTAAGGAACTAGCCAAACGGGTCAAGGACGGGGATGTTATTGGGGTTGGCACGGGGTCTACGGTTGACTGCGCAATTGCCGCGATAGGGACTAGAGCGAAGAAGGAGAAGTTGGCTATCACGGTGGTGCCAACATCGCTGCAGACTTCTTGGGGCTGTGAAGCTTTGGGATTATCTGTTTTGTCGCCTGCATACTGCGGGGAACTAAGTTGGGGCTTCGATGGCGCAGATGCAGTTGATTCGCGACGCTGGCTCATTAAGGGTAAGGGCGGGGCTTTACTAGAAGAGAAGATTCTTGCCGCGAAGTGTAAAAAGTTCATTGTGATAGTCGACGAGAGCAAGATGTTTTCAGATCTTGCTGGCGCCTGCCCTATACCGCTTGAAGTGGTCCCCAGCGCACGCTCCTTAGTTGAGAAGTCGCTAGGTAAACTCGGAGCTTCTCAATTTAGTGTGCGAGAGGGCACTGGTAAAAAGGGGCCAGTAATCACCGAACATGGAAATATCATTATTGATGTCGCCTTCCCAAAGATTACAGAGAAGCTCGATTGCGACCTGAAATGTATCCTGGGAGTAGTTGAAACTGGTTTGTTCATCGGATACGCGCACGAAGTGTTGGTGGCATCTTCAACTGGTGTGAAATCGATTTGAGGCCATCCAATAATTTAGTTAGGCGCGGCTGGCCTCGTATGGCGAGACCAAGCTTATGGGGCCCGCAATTCTAAGAGCTCATTCATGGCTGCGCTTTAGTTGATACTTCAATACGGTTACCGCGCGCTTCTTCTCGGATTAAAAGCTGAGTGCCTAAGTTACATGCGTCGGTCAGATTGCGCGCTGGTTTGATGGCAATTTTGCCGGGGTTAGATTCACAGAATACTAAGAGAAACTGCGTTGTAGCGCGAACTACCTGCACTTGGCCGTTGCGCCAGTAGCGACCAACGTCCTTTGCGTCACCAAAGGCATTCATCAAATGTGGGAAGTCGACGTTGTCGATTGTTATAATTTGCATCCCTTGTCCTGCCTGGCCCGATTGCTATGCATACGCACATACGTTTGAGGGCTATCTATATAGATCGGCATTTTAAGATTGGGCCTAAAGCTTGGCTAACTGGTTGAAACTAATAGCTTTAGTTCGGGGCTATTCTAAGTAGGTAAGTGATCACGGGCCGACAAGAAAAGTTGAAGAATTAAAAAATTCAGTCTCCGAACAGGCTAGGGCCGCGACAATTTTTACCCCTGAACGGTTACCTAAGTAGCTGAGCTGTTTGGTGCTGTTGAGGTTTGGAGCCGGAGAAAATGGGCTCTAGGCAGGCTTAACTGGCGTCTATGGTGAGTAAGGCTAAGCAATTAGGTTTCTCCTATTTAAGACTGTTCCAAGTCGCTTTTTGGCTATACCAGCAGCAGGATTGACAAAACTCGGAGATTTGGGGGAAAATTCCGAGTATGGTAGGACGTCTTGCTAATATATTGACAAAGCAGAGCTTTTTCCTTTTTGGGGCGCGTGGAACAGGGAAAACGAGCCTTGTAAAGGAGCGTTTTTCTGATGGGACGTACTACATCGACTTGCTCAATCTTGAGTTAGAGGCCAAGTACCAGCTGAACCCAGAGAGTCTATTTAGTGAGTTATCTGCACTACCTCCATCTATTCATACCGTAGTTATTGATGAGATTCAGAAGGTTCCCAAGCTACTGGATGTGGTGCATCGCAAGATCGAATCAACGAATCTTCGATTCGTGTTGACAGGTTCTAGTGCAAGAAAATTACGAGTTGGAGCAGCAAACTTACTCGCCGGTCGAGCAGTTGTTTTTAATCTTTACCCTCTGCTTGCAGCAGAGCTGGGTGCTGCATTTAATCTGTATGACGCGCTTTTATATGGCACCTTGCCCAAGGTCACGAATCTTGATGATGCCATGGAGAAAAGGCGATTTCTTTTGGCATACGCTAATACGTATCTAAAAGAAGAGGTATGGGGAGAGCAGTTAGTACGTAAAATCGAGCCATTTCGGCGCTTCCTACAGATTGCCGCCCAGACTCATGGCCAACAACTCAATTATAGCAAGATTTCTCGGGAGGTGGGAGTCGATGACAGTACTGTGCAGACTTACTACTCTATTTTAGAGGACACTTTAGTCGGATTTTTCTTGCCAGCGTACGCAGGTTCAGAGCGCAAGAAATTGCGCAAGGCGCCCAAGTTTTATCTTTTCGATAACGGAGTAAAAAGGGCGCTAGAAGGGGTTGTAGACTTTGATCTTGTTCCCGGTACTTTTGAGTACGGAATACTTTTTGAGCAATTTGTTATAGCTGAAATAATGCGGCGTGCTGCATACAAGGAGATTTCTCTCTCGTATTCATTTTTGGCAACCGAGGGCGGGGTGGAGGTGGATCTCGTAATCGAGCGAGGAAGAAAGGTGGTGGCCTTGATTGAGATCAAATCAGGCAAGAAGGTCTCTGTAGATCAGTTAAAGCACCTTATTTCATTAGGGCAAGACTTTCACGGCGCTAGGCTGTTCTGCCTATACGATGGATCAGTGCCATCGGTTATAGACGGGGTCCAGGTGCTTCCGTGGCAGATGGGCATCGCTGAGTTGTTTGAGCTATTCAAGAGTGCGTAACAAGATGAGGTGGGTTGCTCCGATTTGCTCGCAATACGTGCCCGGTAAGTTTGCCTAAGGCTTTATTGTTTCCGGCTCTACGTAAGCTAGGTGTCATTGAGCTGTGCTATAGTAATTTGCCGGTACAATCCGTGTATAAGTTTCCGAGAAAAATGTTTGGACAATGGATAGATCTGAGTGAATTCCATTCTTACTTGGTTGCATGGTGATTCCAAATTCGTGGTTGTCATGCTGTGCCGCACGAAGTGGTCGCGTGGTATGGTGCTAGCGCAGGCTGGGCGACCTGCCACCCACTAATTGCCATAAGAAAAGAAATGCCAGCATGGACGATGCAGTGTGTTGTGCTGAAGTTTTGGGTAATTGTCAGTGATTACCGTGGGATAGCTGTGCGGGTTTGCTAGCCACCCTCATAACCCATCGAGCTTATTGGATAGATTTGGGGCCTATGGTAGAAATGCGAGCGAGTGGAACTATAAGCCGCCGCA
>JAIBBV010000061.1 GCA_019694465.1 Oligoflexia bacterium | reverse complement strand
GCAACTTTTTGAGACGCAGAATTTAAGTCAAAAATGTGACAGAACTGAAATCCCAGCCAATTTCCTAAAGGTTACCGTCTTTATTTAAAGCGCGAGGGGTAGGGGGTATCTCTCACATTCGAAGGTACGCTCGCTTACGGGTTACTCCGCTTGGGCATGTGCCCCAAACGAAGAATGTTTCCCTCCTCGACCGCGCGCGAGCGCCTGGAGTCAGTAAAATTGCCAAAATTTGCAGGGAACACCTGAAAATTTGTGTTCGCGTTACTGGCGTTTGTTCTGCTCTAAGATTGTTTTGCGCAATCTTATGTTCTTCGGAGTCACTTCCACTAGTTCATCATCGCGGATGAAGTCGATAGCGCGTTCAAGCGTCATCGGAGCTACTGGCGTTAAGATAATATTCTCATCTCGCCCGGCAGCACGAATGTTAGTAAGCTTTTTTGCCTTGGTAGGATTGACATTTAGATCGTTGTCGCGATTGTGCTCGCCAACAATCATACCCTCGTATACGGGAACTCCCGGCTCCAAGAATAGTATGCCACGTGGCTCCAAATGGAACAGGGCATAGGATACTGTTTCTCCCAAACGATCGCATACGAGTGAACCGGTAGTGCGGCTAGGGAAGTCTCCACGGTATTCCTCATAGCCACTAAGATAGGCATTCATGATGCCGGTGCCTTTGGTGTCAGTAAGGAACTCTCCGCGATAACCAATCAATCCACGCGAGGGGATCGAGAACTCCAGGCGGATACGGCCGGAGCCATGGTTTACCATGTTTAGCATCTTGGCTTTACGCTGACTTAGCTTTTCGGTGATTACGCCCATGAAGCGCTCTTCGCAATCAATGAACAGGTGCTCAATTGGCTCAAGCTTTTTACCGTCTTGTTCCTTGTATAGTATTTGCGGGCGACCAACACACATTTCAAATCCTTCACGCCGCATACTCTCGATGAGAATTACCATCTGGAATTCACCGCGCCCCTTAACGACGTAGCTATCATCATCGGGAGACTTTTCTACCTTAAGTGCAACATTGCTGAGAGTCTCTTTCATCAGCCGTTCGCCAACGCGGCTAGAAAGGACATATTTTCCGTCTCGACCGGAAAACGGTGAGGTATTGCCTGAAAAGCGCATGCTAATAGTCGGCTCATCAACGGAGATACGTTTAAGCGCGCGCGGTGCCTCGCGCGTACAGATGGTGTCACCAATTTCTACGTCTTCAACGCCCGCCAGGATCACAATATCACCTGGTCGCGCCTCTTGAATGTCCGCCAACCTTACACCATCGTAAGCCTGCAGCTTAGCTATTCGCAGGGGCACATTTTGACCCTGTCGGTTAATGCAAACACAGGCCTCTTTTTCTTTAACGCCGCCATTTACAACTTTACCGACTGCCAAACGTCCCAAGAAGTCAGAGTAGGCCAGGTTCGTCACTAACATCTGGAATGGGGCCTCGGGATCATAGCTTGGTGGAGGAATAGTCCTCACTATTTCTTCAAACAATGGCGATAGATCCTTTCCAGGTGTGTCGAGGGTCTGTTGAGCTACGCCGTCACGACCGATCGCATATAGCACAGGGAATTCAATTTGCTCCTCTGTCGCATCTAGATCGATGAATAGGTCATATACTTCATTAAGCACTTCGCGTGGGCGAGCATCTTTGCGATCGATTTTGTTTACGACCACAAGCATTTTTAGCCCAGCTGCCAAAGCCTTCTTCAAAACAAAGCGTGTCTGAGGCAAGGGGCCTTCGGATGCGTCCACCAAGAGAATTGCGCCATCCACCATCATCAAGGCGCGCTCTACTTCACCACCAAAGTCAGCGTGTCCAGGAGTGTCGACTATATTAATTTTCGTGCCCTTCCAGTTAACCGAGCAGTTTTTGGCAGAGATAGTAATACCGCGTTCGCGCTCAAGGTCCATGCTATCCATAACGCGCTCGGCAACTTCCTCGCCGGTGCGAAATACGCCGGCTTGTCGAAATAGTTGGTCGACTAGAGTTGTTTTCCCATGGTCAACGTGGGCGATGATAGCAATGTTACGGATCGAACTATTAAATGCGCGCGGCATGGCTTACTCCTAAACTGGCGCCGCACTTTACGTGTTTTTTCCACTTAATACAAATTTTAGCTGTGCCCGTTCGGAGGGGAGTCATGGTAGCGCAGCAGGTCCTGATCATTGAGTGAACAACCTGCCAAGCCCCCTAAATCAGCGTATGATTCCGCATTGGTAGCCGCATTCATGCTCCGAATATGCTGGCTTAACTCCTGTGTGGACTCGAAAGACGCAAGCGCTCCTGGGCAGCGCACACTGCCCTTTGAGTAGTCTTCTAGATCCAACCAGTCTACCAGCCCATCCCCATTTACATCACCGCGATAGGTGCTGAGGATTATTATCTCACGCGCAACTTGGCCTTGGCTGATGGATGTCCCCAAACGTAGCCGTTGCAGCCCATTGGGGCGGGCAGGCTTAGAGTCTTGCTGCTGAATGCTGTGTATAGCGCTATTTGATTGTGGCAGTGGAGTACGTGTCTGGCTTTGTGTTGTACTAGCAAGTTCCCGCGCATTGAAGCTGGCACGTTGCTCGTTAGTGCTACTTTCGCACCCCAGCAATGGATAGCCGAGGGCAATGGCGAGTACCAATAAGACTTTTCTCCACATACAAAACCTCGAGCCGTGTGTCGAATTAGTTTGGAGCCCGCGACAAAAACGCCTCAGTTATACTTCAGTGGGCTCGTATTTGTGCTACGACAAGCACCATAAGTAGTTATAACCGAGTAGTGCCAATATGTGATGTGCGTTTTGCACACCATTCTGCGCGGCGTCTTGAGTAGTGTAAAATATTAATGATTACGCATGCTTATGTATTGAGACTAGTATCGATTGCTGCCGGATTCGTGATCAAAACGGTAGCGTTGGTTAGTTTCCTGACACTCGATGTGACCCACATCACGTTCATCAGTGCGTGAACCGAAGTCGAAGTAGCCTTTGGCAAGCACTGATCCGCGCACATATCCAGCACGTTCGTTAAAGCTTACTAGATAGTCGCGTCCAGCTTGGGTGGATACAAACCCAACCGACAAGTGGCGACACCACTTAGCGTGCGTAACAAAACGAAAGCCTATATTGATGACCCTACAGAAGGAATAGCGGTGATTTTTAGGCAATTCGGCATTTCCCCCTCGGGGCTAAGGGTTTACTCGTCTTCTGCGGCTCGACTTGGCTACGCCAAGATCTCGCTCGCCCAGCCTCATCCATTTTTTGTCAAAAATGAATGAGGCTGGGTTTAGCACGTCCATCGATGGCTATAACGCCAGTGCTTAGACCAGTATCGCTATGGAATGAAACACGGGCGATCTGGCTGTCGGGTAATTTGGGACCGCGGTAGGCTTGCGCCGTGCACCCAGTAATGAGCAGGCATAATAGGATAAATTGATGGCATTTGCGGCGAACTTGCGTGCAGAGCATAGGTGACCTGTCTCTAGAGAGGAACTAGCACTCTAGGGATGTGTTGTTTACAGGAAAACATGAGGGGTGGGGCGAACTTGGAACATTTGATGAACCTCCTTTGAAAATGCGCCCCCAAATTTCTCTCCTCATGGGCAAAGTGCCTGTTCTTAGAGCGTAATCAGTGCCAATGGCCAAAATGGCATAGCTGATTCACGCGCTATGTTTTTTGCGGTTCAAGCGCTTGAAGCGACAAGATTCGCATCCGAACCAATTTGTCCGTGAAAAGGTTGGAAGTGTTAGCGGCGGCCTCGATACGCTGGTCGATCTGCGGAATCCTAGTTGTCTCGGCGTTCCACCAACCAATCTCCTGCACCACATGCTGCATGGCTTGGGCTAGAGCTGAGTGAATTTCAGCCATCTCGATGCTATGCAGGCGTGGGAGGCTGAGCAAGTTGATGCTTCGTAGCTCAAGTGTCAGCCACAGGCGCACCATTGCTGACCTGCCGAAGGCAGTGAAAGCTACGTCAAGCGGTTGCTCATTCCAGGGCTTGAACAGGACCAACGTCGGATCTTTCAGATCTTGCAAGCCCTTGCTGCGTACTGCCTCTAGCTCTCTCATTATGACCAGCATGCCGTTGCGTGCACCAATGATTGCGCTGTTTGGTGGGAGATCGACCCAGCGCCAACGGAAGAAGGCCCAGCGCAGGGGATACCAGGCAGCAAGTACCAGCGTGACCGCTGCGATGAGCAGAGTTAGCGCGGTATGCTGCTGGGTCCAGAGAAGCAGCACAGACAAACCCAAGAGCAGGTAGCATAGCGAGACAAAAAGCAAGCGCTTGCCCTTGAGATCCTGTGCCAGGATGTCGAGCCAGCTCATGATGGTTACGGGCCTGGAGAACACGATCTGCTGAGGAATCTGGGACATAGTGTGAACAGGATAGGGATAGAGGAAAAAGGGATGTTAGGGGAGGGAAAACCTTCAGGTTCGCCCCACCAGACGATGTTTACGGCGAAGCGCGTCGCAAGCCTCGTCTAGTGGATTAACCGTGCATCTACTCGTCAAATTTTTAGAGTGCGTAGCAAGTAGCAAAGTTAAGCCGCAGGTGTGCACTAAGCAAGTGTGCTAATGGCAGGCATAGAGAACACATGTGACCTGCTGTGCCTCGCAAATCAGTGTAAAATTTGAGGAACAGAGTTACTAATGAGTTTGAGTGAGGCAGCTTGGCAAAACTGCTATTCCCAAAACTATTGTGGGCACAAATGGTTGTGCCATGTTGGATTGGATCGTTAAAGCACTCAACAGGCAGTAGCGAGCGGTGCTGCGCTAGAATGGTACAAACAAGCGTATCCCAAACGCTCTAGCTAGTACGCAGTTACGTTGATTGCCTCAAAATTATGATGCGACGGCTTCTTTGTGGTGTACAACCACTGGTGGAGCCTTCTTGGAAATCACTTCTGGCGTAATCATAATTTCTTTGATGGTTGGATCGCTTGGGATCTCATACATCAATTCAAGCATGCTCTCTTCAAGAATTGCTCTCAGCCCGCGTGCGCCAGTTCCTTTTGATAAGGCCTTCTTGGCAAGCGCAACCAATGCTTCGTCAGTGAAGCTAAGTTCAACGCCTTCCATGCCCACAAGCTGGCGATACTGTTTAACCAAAGCATTTTTAGGCTTGGTTAGAATGTCTATTAACGCTGCTTCATCTAGTTTATCGAGTGCTGCTACTACTGGTAGGCGCCCGATGAACTCAGGAATCATGCCGTATTTTAGTAGGTCTTCTGTTTCTACGTGCTGATAAGGTTGGTCTACTCTCTCAACCGCTTCGGACACAGCTGCACCGAAGCCGAGCGCCTTTTTGCCAACGCGCTGATTGATTATCTTTTCCATTCCGTCGAATGCGCCGCCAACGATGAAAAGAATATTGGTAGTGTCTACTTGAATGAATTCTTGTTGTGGATGCTTGCGTCCGCCTTTTGGTGGGACGTTAGCCTTTGTGCCTTCAAGAATCTTGAGTAGAGCCTGCTGAACGCCTTCCCCAGACACGTCACGCGTTACAGATGGCCCATCGCTCTTGCGCGCGATCTTGTCGATTTCATCTATGTACACGATGCCACGTTGGCAGCGCTCTACATCGTAGTCAGCTGCTTGTAGCAGGTTAACAATTATATTCTCCACATCTTCGCCGACATATCCTGCTTCGGTGAGACTAGTGGCATCAGCGATTGTGAAAGGCACGTCAAGGATACGCGCAAGTGTTTGCGCCAATAAAGTTTTGCCGCTACCTGTTGGGCCAAGTAATAGGATGTTCGACTTCTGAATTTCTACATTTGGTTTGGCAAGTTGCGAGTTGGATATGCGCTTGTAGTGATTATGCACTGCCACTGAAAGGACTTTCTTGGCGTACTTCTGCCCAACCACGTATTCGTCGAGGGCTGTCATGATATCTTTTGGAGTTGGGACCTGAAGTCTACTAGCGTATGGCGAACCCTCTTCTAGTTCTTCAGCTAGTATATCATTGCACAGTTCGACGCACTCGTCGCAAATATAAACGCCGGGACCGGCAACTAGCTTGCGCACCTCTTCCTGGGTCTTGCTGCAAAAGGAACAGATGAGGTTGTTGCCGCGTTTAAAATCCTTAGCCATGCTGCCTGCCCACCTGAGAAAAACCGGACTCGCCACCCATTTACTCTGTACCGCTAGGGTGCGTGTGCCTCTCATTATTCAGATGCAAAGCCTGCGCTGAGCGACCCGTCAAAGAGTTGGGCAATCCGCGTTTCCATCGAATCTGTCATTTAAATTTTCGACATTTTTAGGGCTTTTCTTAATTAGAACTTTGTCTCCCAGCGCTATTGAGTGGCAGCTCGTGGGCCTAATTATTGCGCTAAGGTACTGATATAACGTAATTAACAGCCAGGTAGGGCTGTCAACGCGCGGCGTGGAAAATGGCACTTTATTTGTAACTACTTTGTATTGTGACCAGGAAAGTGCTTGCAGATAATAGAGCGAGCATTTTAGAAAAGTATCGTGGAGTGGCATCGCTGGGACCTGCGGCGCCATCTATCTGTAGAATGGACGGGCCGCCTAGACGGCTATAATTTTTTGTAATGCGAGCAATACATGGCAGCGAAAAAGTTGAAAGAGAATGACCGCGTTAAGCGCAAGAACGCGCCTGGCTGTCACGGCACTATAAAACAGATTCGCGAAGAGACTACAGCCACGACTATGGATGCTAAGGATAAGGACAGCACACTGCTTGTGACTGTGGCCTGGGATAATGGAACGATTTCTGCTTTTGGGCTCGAGAATCTCGAGGCAGCTTAAACCCTGGCCCCTATTTTCTGAAGCGGGCACAGGCTTTGCCAGTAACAATGGGCTTTTCGGGCTGCCAGTGCGGCCTGTAAGACTTGCTTGATGGAAGTCAAACCGATTTGTTTCTTGTAGACACTGCTAATTTTGGTTCTGTCCCAGTTGCTAAGCGATTCAAGTTTGCGCGATGTCGTATGGCTATTAGCAAGGCAATCCCACCTAAAGTAAATGATCGTGAATCAGGCGCAGCGCTAAGAAAGCAGTAAAGGGGTGCGCTAAGGGCGGCACATACCGATGCTAGTGATACGTAGCGCCAGGTCAAAAACACAAACGCAAATATTCCCAGTGCGACGCCTGCTGCTGCTGGCTCCAAGAACAGTAAGACTCCTAGGCCGGTTGCAACCCCCCGTCCACCCTTTAAAAAACCGGGAATAGAAAAGCAGTGACCGGCCACAACCGCGATGGCACATAGTTCGGCGAAGCGGCCATCTTGTGTCAGGAACCAACCGACACACGGAGCGATAAATCCCTTAAGCGCGTCTCCTAAAAGCGTGATAATGGCAGCAGCCTTGCCTACGCTGCGTAACACATTTGTCGCACCAACATTTTTACTGCCAGTGACTGTGAGGTCGACCCCACGACGAGCCGCGACTAGAACCCCAGTTGGGAAGCAGCCCAAGGCATAGAATGGAATTAATGCGGCAAGTGTTAAAAGGAAATTAAGGATCATTTGAGAGTGGCAAGTATTGGTCGCCGCATTAGAGAATCACCGCGCCAGGGGCATTTAGCGCAATAAATTCTGCCATGCCAGGCTCTTGCAGATTGGTAAAGAGCGTTATGTCGCCCTTGGCGCAGCCCTGCTCGGTCCCGCTAGAAACGACACCAACTATGCCCACGCCAAAATTGCCATTGTTGTCAGTGAACCCCAGAATCGCAGGTCCGCCGGAGTCTCCATAGCAGGGATCCGCGTTGTCTCCATCGAAGGGAGTAGAAAAGATATGATTTGGAGTTACAGCGCCAACCCCAATCGGAGCGTTTTGTAACTTGCCGGCTTCGCCGTTTTCATTTAGCCCGTAACCGTAGGCGATAAGCGGGCTATCGACTGTAACTGGAATGCTAGCAAGAATAGAAAGCGAGGGGAGGTTGGCGCCAGGAACTGATACCAGTGCTACGTCATTAAAGATAGCATTGAGTTCAAGGCTTACCGTGTAAGCTGGATGTATGATGACTGATTCAACCTTAGTCGTAGCTAGAGCGCTGGTAACTGTTGCGCCAATTACTTCAGCCGGAAAGCAATGCGCCGCGGTGAGAACTACTTCAGAAGTTATTGCAGTGCCAGAGCATATTCCGGCAGTGCCATCGTTGTAGGTGAGATCGATCCTTACAATTTGCGGCGAGATAGTTGAGTCTAATGGAAGGCCATTAATTATTTTCTCGGGGCCATTGCTGATACTTCCGGAGACTGAAGCGCCAGTAGAACTGCCAGTGTCACCATTATTTGTGTTGGCGCTGATGGTGAATTTATCGCCGCCAGAGCAGGCGCTCAGGCCAAGAAGCAATATTAAGCTAAGGGCTTTTGGCATTCTCATAGGATGCAAAGATGCTATTTATTTTTTCGGACATGCGCAATCGAGACCTTCAATATCGGGCTGCTATTCTCTAAATCATAATGAAATTAATAGCTTACAACTGTGATAGCGTATGCTAGGTGACACTGCATGAGAGAGTGTAACAAAGTGCACTGGATCGCTTCGCTCGAAATAGGAACCGATTAGGTTTGTATAGGGCCTTTTGTGTTATGGACACTAAACCCTTAAGGAACTAATCCTTCCAGCCCGATCCTTGCTGCCAAAAATGTACGAGCCTGCCACTAAGACTTGCGCGCCAGCCTGGATAGCCTCGCGGCCAGTTGCTTCATTTATCCCGCCGTCCACTTCGATTAATGTATCGAGCTTGCGTTTGTCGATTTCCTTCCGTATTTCGCTGATCTTTGGCAGGCATGTTGGGATGAACGATTGGCCACCCCAGCCAGGGTTAACTGTCATCACCAGTACCAGATCCGCCACATCCAGCACATCCAGAATAGTCTTGCAGGGGGTCCCAGGATTGATAGCCACACCTGAGGATATGCCCATCGACTTAATCGCACTGAGCGTGCGATGCAGGTGCGGACAAGCTTCTTGGTGCACGATCAGCCGATCCGCGCCCGCATCCTTAAACGCCTGCAGGTGGCGCTCAGGTTGCACGATCATGAGATGTACATCCAGAAACAGCGAGCATGACTTGCGCGCTACTCGCACAATGTTATCGCCAAAAGTTATTGGTGGCACGAAGCTACCGTCCATAACATCGACATGGATCCAGTCCGCGCCCTTTGAAGCCACGTCCTTAATTTCTGCATCATAGGCACCAGGATCGGCAGCTAAAATTGAGGGTGCCACTATTATTCTGGGAGCTATCATAAATTAGAGCATATACGAAAATAACTTTAGATCCCTCGCTGTTACTCTGGGCGCAGGGTATCCGGACCTGCTAGATATGAACTCCGGATATTCTGTGATTATATCAACGCTAGCAGAATTCTGAAAAACCCTTTTTCATGCCGCGCAGGAAGTCAGATGTAGCACAGCGCTTACGGCCTTCAATCTGAACTTCTAATAGCTCTACCGCCCCGTCATTAACCTGCACCGCTAGCCTACTTGGATCGGGCTGGAACAATGCGCCGCAGGGCCTAGAACTAGAAGTTTCCAGCAGTTGGGCACTGAAAATTTTAAGGCGTTTACCATCTAATATCGAAAAAGCACCCGGAAAGGGCGACAGACCGTGAATATGACGCAGTATCTCATGCCCTGGTCTAGACCAATCTATGCGTGCTTCTTCATTTGAAATCTTAGCCGCATACGTTACACCCTGTTCAGATTGCGCTACTGCATGTAGTTCGCCTCGGACGATGCGTTGCAGATCTCGACGCAGCAAGTTAGCTCCCGCTAAGGCAAGTTCGTCATGGAGTGAGCCGAAGGTAGTCTGATCTGTTACTGCTAGGCTGTGCTTACTGTATACGGGGCCAGTGTCGAGGCCGGCCTCCATGCGCATTAGGCAAACTCCAGTTTCTGTATCGCCAGCCAGAAGGCAACGTTGGATTGGTGCTGCTCCCCGCCAGCGTGGCAGTAGTGAAGCGTGCACATTTATGCAGCCGTGCGCCGGCATTTCCAACACAGTGGTGGGCAAGATTTGACCAAACGCGATCACGACCCCTACATCGAAGGGCCCAAAACTTTCGGCCTGGGTCATAAAGTCAGGGCATGACTTGCGAATGCTCTTTGGTTGTAAGCATGGTATGTTGTGCGCGCTGGCGAAGCGCTTGACTGCAGGGGCTTTTAACTCTTTGCCTCTACCGGCTGCTTTGTCAGATTGTGTTACCACGCAGCGGACTTGATATTCTGCGCTTTCCACTAGCGCTTGCAGTCCGCAAACAGCGAAGTCGGGCGTCCCAAAAAAAATAACTGAAATTCTATTGCTCACGCCTCGGCCCGCTTCTTAAACCAGCGTCGAAACATATCACGCTTTAAGCGGCTAAGATGGTCTATGAATAGGACTCCATCCAAGTGATCTATTTCATGCTGCAAGCAACGGGCTAATAAATCCTGCGCGTCGAGCTCGTACTGTTTGCCCATGTGATCAAACGCTTGAAGCTTGAGTTCTTTACTGCGAGTAACAGTATCGCGGTATTCCGGTATGCTTAGGCAGCCTTCCTCGGCGCTATCCGAGCCGGTGCGTGATACGATAGTCGGATTAATAACTACTAACTGCTGAGTCCTGTCTTCACTGACATCAACTACGGCAATACGCTTTGAAACCCCAATTTGTGGGGCAGCTAGCCCAACGCCATTGGATACGTACATAGTCTCGATCATGTCGTCCACCAATCGGCGTAGAGTGGTGTCGAATTCGGTAACTGGCGTAGCTACCTGTCGCAAAATCGGGTCTGGAAATTTCTTTATGTCAAGTACCGACATTCAAATTCTCGCTGTATGATTTTAACTCGGTATGCAAGAACCGTACACAATCATAGCACACAACAGCTCCCTGTAAATTCGCTGCTCTGCCCATTTTTGTGGGGTATTTGGGTATTTTTCTTTGAAGTAATGTGCTCGCCCATGCGATAATGGGAAGTATAGGTTAGTGCGCAACGGGCCAACAGCGCGTTAAAGGGGGCCGATAGTTGCGAGCGAGGCGGTTTGCTTCATTTTGTTACGCACTATTTATGACATTTACAGAGGTGCGCGAAGCCCAGCTTTTTAGATTGTTGTCCGGTTTCTTCGGTCGCGAACGAGTCATCCCAAATATGAGCGTCATGTGTGTTTGCGGCGGGGAGCCACCGGCCGATCTGCGTAGTGTACGTGGCGATCTTGAGCTTTGGATGCGTCGCAACAAGTGTCTTTTCACCATAGTCGATGAAGAGGACAAGCCAAAGTTGGTGGTAGAGTTCTTTTCTGGGACTGGCGACATTATTGACGCCGTTGAACTAGAGCATCAGGCCGTGTTGCCGCAGCTGCTGGGAGCAGCTGGAATCCGGTATATAACTGTTAGCGTTAATGAGTTAGCAGAGATTCTGGATCCCAAGAGCACAATAGACTTCTTTAGCCTGCTAGAAGCAAAGGTAATGGAGCAGGTGGACGCATAAGAAGGCTCTAAGCAATCTGGATGGCTTTACGTAAGGGAGCCGTTCCCTGGCTGGCGGTTAAATTGGCCTTGGCCCTTTTATCTTTCCTTGGTCCCCGGTAAAGTTTGTCCATGTTCGGTTTGACCTTAGGAACCCTACAATACTCGCTATTTCCGGCTCTCGCGCTTTTGGTAATGTGCATGCCGTTGGCAGGGGAGCGCGTGCCGCGCAGCGTATTGATGTTTGCTTTAGGCGGTGTGCTTGCAAGCGCGACGGTCGCTTTTCTTTGGCGTCCAACTGGGAGTTGGGCTGTAGCTGCAGCTGTATTGCAGAATGACGAATACGAGGTGGAGACTTTCAAGCTACGGGAGCGCGTTAACTATTTTCTCCGTCATCAAGGCGCAACGCGAGCGGTGCGTTATCATCGGGAAATTTCATCTGCTAAGCAGGCAACTGAGTTTTTGCGTCGCAGCCCTGATCAGATGGCTTTAGTTTGGGGGAATCGTGGCTGGGTGAATGTCTCTTTGCCAGAAAACAGGCCATTGGACATTGGTAGCACCAAGCTAGGAGCGCACTATGAACTGCTAAGGCAGGTAAAGTTGGTTACTAGCGTGCCAGGCGTGGGACTGTCTGTTACACCTCGTAATGAAACAGCTCAATTCATTGCTGGTATATTGAGAGCGGTCACAGAGGTTGCGCAGAACGGGGCAGCTTTAAAAGAGCAGCCTACCTCTGAGACTATTTTAAGGGATAGCGGAAACTTGTTTGCGCCTTGGTCCGGGTCTGCCCACCGTGCGCTTCCTTGGTGGCTGCTTGGTAACCGCTTATTGCTAGGGATGCTTGAGTCGGGAGCGTATCAACGTGCAGAGTTGAAGTGTGCGCGAGAGGCTTACCAGAGAGCACTTAGTTTCGTGAAACCCAAAGATGCTGTTAGCGCTGATATGTTTGCGGCTAGTATGAACAACCTTGGAGTGCTTACGCTAGTCGAGTCTGTTCTAGAGGGTAGTACTAGCCCAGTTAAGGACGCTCGGCCATTATTCCGCGAAGCCTTGGCAGTGCGTAGTAGCCCAAATGTATTTGGACTAGAAGTACGGGCGGTTGAGGTCGCTATTGCAAATTTAAGCCACTTTAAAAAGATCCTTCACAAATCACATCATTCTAAGAAATCATAGGCAGCGATATGATCAGCGAACAAACCATACATAAGCAACTGGCCCATGTGCTTAAGGAAACAGATTTTTCGTTCCTAGGTGAACGCTACATAGGCAAGGTACGCGACAATTATACTAAAGGAAATGTCCGCTACTTAATCGCATCGGACCGCCTTAGTTGCTTCGACGTAGTGGTGACGACGGTTCCATTTAAGGGTGAAGTGCTTACGCAACTAGCTTGGCATTGGTTTCAGTTGTCGAAGGATATCGTGCCTAATCACGTCATCGACGTGCCGGACCCGAATGTAATGAAGGTTAAGAACTGCGCTATGCTTCCAGTTGAGGTTGTTGTGCGTGCCTACCTTACCGGAAGTGCCTGGCGCGATTATCAATCAGGTCGCCCAATCAGCGGAGTTCAGCTTCCTCCCGGAATTAAGAATTCCCAGAAATTGCCAGAGTTGTTGATTACTCCCTCCACCAAGGCTGAAAAGGGAAAACACGATGAGCCGATTTCAGAAGCGCAAATAGTTGCGAGTGGTCTGGTATCACAGGCGCTGTGGTCTCAAGTTAGAGAGACAGCGCTAGCGCTGTTCAGGCGTGGATCTGAAGAGGCGGCTCGCCGCGGCCTTATCTTGGTTGATACTAAATACGAATTTGGCCTTAGTCAGGGTCAACTTACCCTTGTGGATGAGATCCATACTCTTGATTCCTCCCGTTATTGGAAGGCAGATACCTATGCTGATCGCTTCGCCCGAGGCGAGCAGCCTGAGATGCTAGACAAGGAGCCTACCCGGCAGTGGTTGCTAGCGCAGGGTTTCAAGGGCGATGGACCAATTCCGGAATTTACGGACAATCATCGAGTTGCAATTGCCAAGCACTATGTTGGCGCATATGAGCAAATTGTAGGTCGGGAGTTTAAGGGACACGCGGGACCAGTGGCTCCGCGAATTAGCGAGAATTTAAAGAAATGAAGGCATTGGCCTGGCTCTCTTTGGTCGTTGCGGTTGGCGTATACATTTGTGGGCCGATCGTCGATCCAGATCTTTGGTGGCACATCACCTTTGGTAAATGGATAATCGCGCATTCCAGCATACCGACCATGGACTACTGGAATATGTGGTCCCATGGTGAGCCCTGGCGAGCCTATTCCTGGGCTCCAGAAATTGTACTGGCCTTAGCCGATCGTTTTGGGGCGCATGGGTTAATTGGAGTGCAGTTAGTATTATCAGTAGCTCTAGCCTTAACGCTGGCCGTGTCCTTGTCTAAGCTGGCTAATGATTGGTTCTTAGGTCTATTGCTTGGAATTTGGGCAACCGCTGGTTGTTTCAATCATTTCACACTTCGGCCACAAGTTTTGGTTTGGATTTATTTCGCTGCCTTGTTGGCCGTAGCTGATGGCATTGCCCGGCAGGGCATATCATCCCGCAGACTAGCGCTTTGTGCGCTTATTATGTGCGCATGGGCCAATACTCATTTAAGTGCAGTTATTGGCGTGGTCGGCATATTTTTGTGGATAGCGGGCGCTGGCAGCATGCCTGCAGCTTGGAGAAGCGCTGGGGCAAGTTTTGTAGGCACATTAGTTACGCCGTACTTGGGTGGGGAGTGGATCACTTTGCTCGCCAAGTCAGGACACCCGTTCCAGCATCGCGCGATTGCAGAGTTTCAGTCAGCTACCATAATGCAGTATTCGACTGCCTTCTTAATAATTTTGGCCGTGCTGCTGATGGTATTTCTACACCTACGGCCGCGGGCCTTGAGTTTCTCGCGCTTGTTTTTGGCACTTGGACTTACAGCCGCAGGATTAGCAGTCGTTAAGTTTTTGCCATTCGCTGTGATTGCGATTGCTGCCTGTGTAGCCTCTGTTTGGAGGGATGAGGCAGGCGACCCTGCCAAGCTTGGAAATTTAGCAGAAGCGATACATAAGTTTCGTGATGTTTGCCTCAAGATCCCACGCGAAGGGTTTACATTTTTATGTGTGTGCATTTCCATCGTGTATGGCACGTCGGCTTGGCGAAATCCGATTAATACGGAGATCGTGCCAGTTGAGGCGGTTGACTTCATGCAGGCACAACAGCTTCCACAGCCGATACTGCACGACTTTGGCAGGGGCGGTTATATAATGTACCGCTACGCCGATGCGCAAGGCAGTCTTGAGCATAAGGTGGTTATCGATGGGCGCACCAATGTGACTCCTCATGATGTTTTTCAGAAATACCTCGAGGCTGCTGCAGGCGGTAGGAAGTGGCGTGAGTATTTTCAGCTAATTAACCCACAGACTGTGCTCTGGCCTAATGACAGCCCACTTGTCTCTATTCTTTTGGAAGGGCAGGAGTTCTGCCAAGTTTTCCAGTCAGGACAGGATGATACCGGATATAGCGTGTTTGTCACGCGTAAGGCTTGGGGGCAACGTAGCTGGCCTTCTCCAAATTGTCGCTGAGGTTTCGACTTTGCTTGTCCGACGCAGTGTGTCAGAATTTTAACGTATGGGCTGGCAAGTGCTGGTACCTTTTACACGTACCCTGAGTTCTATGCGCAATTTTGCTCGAAGCCAAAGTGGATTTACTCTTATTGAGCTGCTGACCATTATCGGCACAATTGGGATTTTGGGTGGAATGTCGATTGCTGCGTTTCAAGAATATAAGGGTAAAGCCACATATCAAGTCGCGTTTTCAACGGTGAGTTCGGCCCGATCCGCACTGGAGGCCGCATTAACTGAGCCAGATGCGACCTATTCTAACGTTGCCATGTATACGCAGGCGGCGCCTGGCCCTGTTGGGAATGCGTCGGCTAGTCAGTTACTGCCAGGCTTGATGCTGCCTAAGAACAATAAAATTTATTTTTCCTTTGATCCTACCTGTCTTACCTCGGCTTGTATCTCGGCAGTTTTTACAGCGCGCCACTGTTCAGGCATTCAGTATGCCAGTTGGACGCGCTTCGGAGACGGAACTGAAATACTGATGGAAAACGTAGCCGGTTCAGGCTGTCCTTAGCGCGCGCCTTTATTAACGCCGCCACTCGTTGGAGCTGTCCTGAGGATCTGTACGTTGATCTGTGTTGCTTGGGTCTGAGAATGAGTCGTCTCCTCGTCTACGGTACTCACGGCGTCGTTCCGACCACTCATCACGTTTGCGCTCTTCTTCGGTGCGAGCATCCCAAGATTCACCAAAGTCATGCACGCCCTGGGTCAGTTGATCAATTGCGCGCCCCAGTTTTTCTGCGGGACCTTCAGGTGGAGGAGGAGATGCGCAGGCAGCTAAGGCTAGCGCCAAAACTACCCAAATTAGAATGAGCTTGCCCTTAATGCCTATCATTACATGAGTGTAACAACCCTGCTAGGTAAGGGCAACGTCGCTATCGCCGGCGGCGGTGGTCATCACGAGAGTGGTGTTGATGGCGGCGTCTGTTGTCGTGGTGGCGCTGAGGGCGCTGCTCGCGTGAGCTTTTTGCTTGCTCTGGTTGGTTAGTCTCTTGATCCGCCTTTTCTGCTGCTGGCTGGGGTTTGCTACGGCTAGCAGCGTGTTCTAACGCTACACGATAAAGCTTCCCGACGAATGCCACCAGCTCATCTGGCGGATCGCTGATGTTGCCTAGATCCGAGACAAGTTTACGAGCAATTAAAAGCTCGCGTGGCTGCATTTCAACGCTTAACTCGCGCGCAATCTCGTGAAAATGGGCGACTCGTGCAGCGACAAGCTCTTCCTCGGTAGGAGCTGCCAATGGCGTGAGCTCAAACGATATGAAGCGCTTTAGATTCTGAAAGGCAGAAAAGTCCTGCGGTCCCACTAGTGCGATTGCGCGACCCTGGCGACCAGCCCTACCAGTGCGGCCTGAGCGATGCACGTATACTTCAGCTTCCGTCGGGATGCTGTAATTCACGACCAAATCAATTTGATCGATATCTAGTCCACGCGCAGCAATATCCGTGGCTATCAATAGACGCAATTCGCTCGAACGTACTTGTGAGATAATCAAATTGCGCTCGCGTTGGGTTAGATCGGAGTTGATGCGTCGAGCGTCGAAGCCACGACGCCTCAAAAATACTTCAACTAATTCTGTGTCAGATTTTGTATTACAGAAAATGATAGCTGAATGAGGACGCTGAGTTTCAATCAGGTCGCATAACATGTTGGCTTTTGCTGTTAGTTCGCCAGCCACAGTTACAAAGCGATGATCGATTGGTGCATTCTCTTCGCCTACGCTGTTTATGATGATGCGCTCGGCGCGACTTAAGAAGCTACTGGCCAGCATTTCCACGCGTGGAGTAATCGTGGCGCTAACGAACAGCCCTTGGCGCTGGTCGGGGAGGCGCGACAAAATCGCGCGCACTTCTTCCAAAAATCCCATGGAAAGCATTTCGTCTGCTTCATCCAAAACGAAGTACTTGCAGCTTCTAAGTAATATTAGTCTTTGGCGTATGAAATCGAGTAGGCGTCCTGGGGTGCCAACAACCACTCGGTTGTCTTGCGCAAGGGCCTCTTCCTGATCGCGCATGTTCTCGCCACCGATTAGGCAGGCTGGCTTGATGCTGGTATTGAGCGAAGAAATTACATTACAAATTTGGTTTGCAAGCTCGCGGGTCGGTGCCACCACTAGAGCCATGGTGCCACGCTGCTTTTGGCTACGTTCAACCAGGCCCAACATCGGAACCACATAGGCCAAGGTCTTGCCACTGCCTGTCTTAGCCTGAACTACTAAGTCTTTGCCAGATAGTGCAGGCGGGATTACGCCCACTTGCACCGGGGTAGGGGCAGGAAAGTTGAGCCCTTCGACTGCTTCCAGTAGGCTGCCCTGTGGAATAATCTCTTTGAATGTGCGTAGTGTAGGTGCGCTAGGAACGGTTGTTTCAGTTGTTTCGCTAATCATTTTCTGTATTCGCTATATATGTGAGCGCAGGTTATACCATGATATCGTCTGCTTGACCACGGAGGGCTAAAATGCCGCATTGTGTGCTGGAGTATTCCTCAAACGTCCTCGATCAGCCTGATTTTGGGGCACTTTTTAAGGAGTTGCACCAACTTCTGTCTAGCAGCGGGCATATCCAGCTGGATCAGTTAAAGAGCCGAGCTATTCGGCATGAACAGTATTTTGTAGGGGACGGAGCTCCCGATCGAGCCTTTATCTACCTCCAAATTTCATTGCTGAGTGGACGAGACAATACCGTGCGAGTAGCATTGGGAGAGCAGGCTTTTGCTTTTTTGCAAAAGTGCTTTCCACGCTCGTTAAAGGAGCTGCGCTGTTCTATGACTCTTGAAATGCGAGAAATGGATCGTGAAACGCACTTCAAAATTTCAGCAACTACTGGTGCGTCTTAGCTATGACTCAACAAGTTCCGGATATTTGTAAAAATTGTGCTAAGGATCGCGCACTGTGCGTGTGCGATGTGTGCGCCCCGGTCCAGACCAAAACGCGCGTGCTAATATTACAGCATCCCCAAGAGCCGGATGAGAAACTTGGCACTGGCCTCCTTGCGCATCGAATGTTGCCACGTTCGCGCATGGAGGTGGGGCTATCGTGGCGTAATTTATCGCAGGCCTTAGGCGAGGAAGCCGATCCGAAATCTTGGATGGTGCTGTATTTGGGAAGCGCTGATCCAGCTGCATTCAGCACGACCCTGACAGCAGTTGATAAAGGCGGCAAGCCGCTGGCTGAGTCAGCGGCTGTGCTGCGTGGCGTGAAGGGGATCGTAGTTCTGGATGGAACTTGGAGTCAGGCCAAGACATTGTGGTGGCGGAACGCCTGGCTACTTAAACTACGCCGCGGTGTACTGTTACCGTCTAAACCCTCACATTACGGTGACTTACGCCGGGAGCCCCGAGCGCAAAGCCTCTCTACCATCGAGTCATTGGCCATTGCGCTGAGCGAGCTTGAGCAGCGACCTGAAATTGTTGGTGCTCTTGAGGCTCCTTTTGTAGAATTATTGAAACGCTATCGAATAGCCTATCCTGGGCGCTCTGATCAGCGTGCCCGCGGTAGAGGTTCTTTCCGCTACCGTCGCGGCAGATCTTTTCGAGGCCGACGCGGGCGCGCATAGGCTTTTTAAAAAGCGCTGTATTGCAAGTTCGAGGTGCCGACGGTGAGGACGGTTAGTTTCCTAAAAGAAAGTTATGCAGAGTTGGGGAGCGGTTTTGTGCGTGTAGCGTTAGCCTTAATAGTAACTCTTGTAGGGATAATTCATATGTCAGCCCAAAATAGTAATGCCGACCCGAAGCCTCTGCCGGCTCATTTGCGTGATATCGATGCAGACAAGGTGGACTGGCGCGCGAAAGGTGAGGAGTACTGGAAGGAGGTGCTAAGCCTGGAGCAATTCCGCGTTTGTCGCCAGGCAGACACGGAGCGCCCCTTTAGCGGAAAGTACTGTTATTTCAAGGAACAGGGTACTTTTCGTTGTGCATGTTGTGGACTTCCGCTCTTCTCTTCAAATAATAAATTTGACTCCGGCACCGGATGGCCAAGTTTCAATGCTGCTGTGAGTGATGGGGCCCTAAAGTTGCGCGAGGATCGATCGCACGGAATGGTTAGAACTGAGGTGCTATGCGGGCGTTGTGGAGCGCACCTGGGGCACGTCTTTAATGATGGCCCACCTCCCAGCCATCAGCGTTTCTGCATCAACTCAATCTGCTTACTGCACGACGCTGAAAAGTAATTTAGATGGCCCGTTTCCCTGTCAGTCCAGAGAAAGAGGCGCAGCTTTTAAGCCGTATGCAGCGCTTGGGGCTGCAGGAAGCTGATTTGGAGGAAAATTTCATTAGGGGCAGTGGCCCGGGTGGTCAAAAAATAAATAAAAGCTCCTCCTGTGTCCAGCTTCGGCACTTACCGAGTGGTTTGGAGGTGCGCTGTCAACAAGAACGATCGCAGGCAATGAATCGATTTCTAGCGCGCAGACTGTTGTGTGATCGAATAGAGGCTCAAGTGTTGGGTGCGCAAAGCGAGGAGCAGCAGCAGCGCGAAAAAATTCGCAGGCAAAAGCGACGGCGCTCGAGGCGTGCCAAGCAAAAGGTCTTAGCTGACAAGAAAAAGCGCTCTGAAATTAAAGCGTTACGCCGTGGTCCGGCGAGTCAGGATTAGATTGAACAAGGCCAGACTTTCCCCTTGAAATTGTTGAGTAGTGCGCGTTAAGCACCTAGAATGGGGCGTCTTTTGGGGGAACGGTGTTCTCAACTTTCTGGAGGCCGGAGATCATATGAGTTTTATAAAGTCTAAATTGCCTATTTCTTTTGTCTGTGTGCTTTTAGTCTCTCAGGTGGCGCACGCTGCGGACCCTGACACAAAAAAGGGTGCCAAGAATCCACGCACAGGTGTGGTATGTTTGCGTGCCAATGGCTCACTTGATGTTCACAGTCAGAAGACTAGCTGTAACGTCAAAGTTGGTGAAAAAGTCGCCAGTGGTGACCTCATAGCAAACATTGTCAGCCAGAAATTGTCATCGCAAGGTGGTGTGGGTGGCCCAACCGGCGTCACTGGGGCAACAGGTCCAACTGGAGCTACCGGTGCTACAGGACCAGCTGGGCAAAATGGCTTAAACGGCGCTACTGGTCCAACCGGTGCGACTGGTGCTACTGGCGCGACAGGCGCTACTGGTTCTCCTGGCCTAACAGGGCCCCAAGGCCCAGTTGGTGCAACGGGCGCTACAGGAGGGCAGGGACCAGTCGGGCCGATTGGTCCAACGGGTAGCCAGGGTGTGGCCGGCCCTACTGGACCGACTGGGCCGCTTGCCTTCCCAAATCTTGAAACATTTATTTTTGGTGTAACGGACGCTTCGAGTGTAGTCGTAGATGATCAAACACTACAGGGTAAGAAGTTGTGCTTCTCGGCGGGCTCACAACAAATTGACACGGGCCAGAACATTAATGGAACGAATTCAAACTTCGTCGCGGCAGTTGTGCCAACTGACTCTGGCATTACAGCAACAAGTTTTAGCGCGCAGCTTGGATTCTCCATGGGTGTTTCTTCAGCTATTAACGTGTGGGCCGTGAATGGCAATACCATGAACTCAGATGGGACCCGCAATTGGCGTGCAATTTATGGCTGTGTTGTTCCGCCTAGTCCTGGAACTAACCAGGTTCCAGTTAATGTATCGGCTTCAGGGCGCTGCGCTGGCCGATTCGTTGTCACCTGCATTAACTAGACACTGGT
>JAIBBV010000009.1 GCA_019694465.1 Oligoflexia bacterium | reverse complement strand
ATCGGCATGCATTGCATGAAGCGTTTTTATGCTTCACCACTTATCGAATTCCTGATCTATTCTGGTAACACAGAAACAGCTCCCGGCCACGCGATACTACCACATCCACAAACTATTTAGGGGTCATCCGAAAATATAGCAAAATGCAGCTGGCCTCTTATTGTGAGTCTCATTTTATGGGGCGCAGCAATCTAGGAGCAAATTTGAAAACTGCTTTCTGGATGCGCTCTAATAAAGATCCAACTCGGCATGAGAAATATCAGGTGTCATTGGCTTTAGTTAGGTGTGATGCAGGGTCACCGCAAACCGTGACATCGCTGTTGAAAACTAGTCCTAGATAGCAGACGCCACTTCCTTCAACGCACTCTCGATACAGTCTTCCACAGCTGAGTTATTCAAATGCGTCCCACCCATTAAGTACTGGCTCTGCTCCATACTGCGCTGAACTTCAACCTTGGCTTTGCCAACTTTTACGCTGGTAGCATCCACGCCTTGGAATCTCTTAACCTTAAAGACGCAGTTAATCTTTAACTGTGACCCATCAATGTATGTTCGAAAATTAAGTTCCTCCACCATCGCAAAGCGCCGGGCGGAAGAAGGTTTAAACTTGGCCTCGACCCAACCTTTAGATGATTTCACTGCCTTCTTGCCAAACTGAAAGCTGCTCTCAAGAAGAGAATGAATTGCTTCAATATGGGGATGCGGACCAACTTGTATCGGAGCAGATTGAAGATTCTGCGGAGCAACTCCAAATCGGAAGAAAAGGCTATCTCCTTTTGAGCTAACGCAAGCGTTGACTGACAGCTCCCAGTGAAAACTCTCCCTATGCTCTGCCCCTGCGCTCAAGGCGATTGCTGTGGGAGCCTGAAATGTCTGCACGATATCAAAATGCTTGCCTTCCTGTACGCCCTGGGGATCTCCCGACCCTAGCAACAATGCGACACCTTCAAGTGCTTGATCTGCGGATGCGCGATTTTTGAGCACAAAATTCACGCTCGTAACATCGCCCTGGCAAAGACTGTCCTTGGGGACTTCAACCCGGAATTCAACTTGATTATGGATAAATACGCTGCGCATCCCGAATGCGTACCAAGCGCGGGCACAAAACTCAAGGCCTAGTGCGCGCGATCCATACAAAGCTGTATTCTCGCGCTGCTAAAGCCTGCAGCGATAATGTGGTGCTTGAAGTTAGAGACAGCGTCTGTCTGCCTGCCACGACACTATTCACCATCCTCAAGCGCTATACCCAGATTTTGAGCCACTCGTTTTGCTATCGAAGCAACGTTTAAATCTGCGACTTCCTTAGTCACTGCCCGCAATTTCCATTCAATCACCTCGTACATGGCGCGCCGATCGACTTCAGTTATTCCGTCTAGCTGGGCATAGCACATCGTAAATCTTTGGATAAACTCTGCGATATCGAGACTTGGGGAACCTAGTAGTGTGTCGAAAGCTTCACGATAGTCATCCGGTGCGAGGCGTGCCGCCAACATCGCATCCACAAGGCTCTCAGCGTCAAGATGCAGCTTAGGGTTAAGTTCAAACATTCTTCGCGATAATTCAGCGATGTCTTGAGTCAGGGCTATTCGAGACGCTGGTTCACAATTTGGCAACTCTCTAATAGTAGCAATCGCTGGTTTTGCTCTTAGCCCAGACAGGCGCCCTTCCCCAACTGGAACAACTAGATCCGGCAAAAGAGACGCAAAAGCTAGTGCGGGAACGAACAAGTCTTTCCTGGTAAATGGGGCTAGTCGCGTTGCACAGGAAATTGCATCTAACCTAGCCTGAGTGCTCCAAGTTCTCAGAGATTCCAGAACTAATGGCCTAACGCCTTCATCAAGCGCCTTAAGAAAGGATGCCGGATCTCCAAATTGTTCAACTGAACGCGAGAGAACTCCTGTCGCTAGCTCTGAGACATCTGATCGATCCTCCGGCCAGTCAAAAATAGTCCCTATAATACTCACTAACTCCCCACATGAGAGCGCAACTCCAGCGCAATCGAATATTTGAACTACTTGGTCAGCAAAAACGACTGGGTGCACCTCCGCGCTTATTTGCTCAAGCAAAACTTTAGCTTGGATTGCCCATTGCTCCTGGCCTATGGACCTAGCCAGGTCAACAAAGCCAGGCATTTCAATTAGGGCTGCACGGCACTCGTGTGCACTCATCACAACAATCATGGTCAGCATCTCGGCGCGAACGGCTTCAGGTAGTTCAAGCAGTGGGTGGCCATTTCTAAGTGACTCAGCGAAGACATCCCTTAAGCGCGGGACCCCAAATGGATCATCATGTGTCTCTGGCTCCTCAGCCTTGTATGTCCCATGAACTGCAAGCATATCCGAATCATATGCTTCAGCCCCCTGGCCAGCAGCTTCCTGCTCCAACAAACACGCACATAGCAAGCGACGACAGGCCATTAACACTTGGCTTCGAGCAGGAAAGTGCTCGGACTCCGGTAGTAACTTTACAGCAGTTAGGGCTGGGTTGCTGTTGGGATCACTCAGTAAGTGACAGAAAGTAGCAAACTCGGTCTGCGATGGAGTCCCTCTGGAAGCATTATGCGCTGGAGTACCTCTAGACGCATTAGTTGTCTCTGGCATAAGCAGCTCCTTGCTATCTCTACCGCTGGCACTGCCTGTGCTTTTCGCACATTTATAAATACTAAGCAAGCAAGAGCCATCCTGCCCTAACAGGCGCTATACGTATTACCTAGAATACAGCCACTAACGCTGCCTGCGCTGGAAGCGCCTGGCTTTTGAGCGATTCCCACAGTCACTCATATCACACCAGCGTCGTTTTCCTGCCTTGCTTTCGTCGAGGAAAATCCATCCACAATCGTGCGCCGCGCAAAAACGCAGGCGACTTAAATCAGCATGCACAAGCAGATCAGCTGCATCAGCAACAATTGGCCAGATAATTCGCGAAACAACTGGCTTAGGGGGGGTAACCTGCCATATCACAGCATTATTAGTTCTTACCAATTGCTGTGGTTCAGCGTCTGCTAAGATTCTATTGAGGAATTTGAGCGACTGATCGCGCAGTTTGCCCTGCACCGCCGCCCGCCATAGCGCATAAAGTTGCTCACGAAACTCTTTGATCTGCTCTAGACTTGAAGCGCTGAAATCCTGCCACTCGCGACTAGAAATGGTGGGTTGGCTTTTTTGCTTAAACCACTCCTGTAAGCTCTCGGGTGTAGTTAAGTACTCATGCTCCGGTAGCACTGTACCATCAGCTTGTCGTTCATAAATAGAATTCACAAAATCCAAAGACAGGCGTCCAGCTCTAAATTCGAAGTTCTGTGCCATGCGTTAGCGCTCCGTGGTCATTTAACCTGTATTATATTCTTTACTGGTTAGGAATAGCAAGCTATAACCGGTAAACGGCCTTTATCCGGTTTGCTATATGCTTGCACCCGAATTTCTAATGATCATTTCTGCAGCCTGCTGGGGAATCCCAACTGCTCTCAGTAAGGCCTTACTTTCGGAGTTTCCTCCGCTTACAGTCTTAAGCGTTCAATTGCTAGCTAGTACCATCAGCTTGTGGCTCGCGGTCATAGTCACCGGCAACTTACCTTCCCTCTCAAAGAAGGTATTACGTCAGGCTCCAATGGGCGTACTTGAGCCCGCGCTTGCCTATAGCTTTGGCTTGTATGGCCTCGAAAGATGCAGCGCCACTCTTGCTTCACTTATCGCTGCATTTGAGCCACTAATGGTGCTTCTTTTTAGCGGCATTGCGCTTGGCCAGAGAATTAGCCGACAACACATAGCACTGCTGCTGTGCGCCTGTTTTGGCACATTCCTAGTTACTCCGCAGGAGGCACTTAGTGAGTCGAATTCTTTAATTGGGCTGCTTCTAACAACACTTGGAACTTGCAGTGCCGCTCTCTACGTCATCGGTAGTAAGGCCCTAACAAGTGGTTGTCATGCGCTACTGGCTACCGCAACGCAGCAAACTTGCGCTCTAGTATTTGCACTAGCACTTGCACTATTGGTCGATGGAACCACCCCCCTGCAACACTTGTTAAGCTCAGCTCTACTCGGCCATGCCTGCGGTTCAGGGATTATTCAATATGCTGGGGCATTTTTGACTTATTTGAGCGCCATAAAGCGTATGGGCATTCAAAATGCAGTTAATTACCTCTGTCTCTCTCCAGCTTTCGGCGCACTAGGCGCATATTTCATTTTGCAAGAGCGACTAACAGTTCTGCAATGTCTTGGCGTACTGATAGTGGTTTTGGTGCTATGGAAATGTCGTGATCACACATCAGCAGACAGAAATCACTCACCTTCATCTGCGCAGTTAGATGAAACTAATTTTTTGGATACGCGGATTTGTCTCAGGGGACAGCAGCACCTTCATGCGCCGCCCATCAATGCGCTCAATTGCAAAAGCTAACTTAGAAATCATAATTAGCCTGGCACCATCCAATACTTGCGTTGACCCCTTATTTAGCCAATCAGTAAGAGCCTTACGCCATTCTGACTCTGGTGTATCTAGAAAGAAATTTGAGGAAAACACGCGCTCTAAGTCGCCGACATTTCGTTGCGTGGCGAAATTTAAGAGCTGCTGAGAGAGGCTCTCTGCTAATACCGAACTACTGCTGGCGCGCAGTTGGGCATCAACCCGCTGCTCAGCAAATGCATCTAAAGCAGTGCGCGCGAGCGACCAAGCTGGACCATAAGAACACATCGATACAGCTACCGAGCCAATACCACGCGCCGGCACCCAGCGTAGATGACACCCTACTCCGGGCAGACCGCCACTGTGCCCCACCGCCAGATATTCGCTGCGTGCAAAAACTCGTAGCCCATATCCATACCCTCGCCCATCCACAGTATCCTCAAACCCTAAGTCTGGAACTTTTGGATCACACTCTATTAATTGGCGCAGCGTTTGTGCCTCACGCCGGCTGGCCTTGGAAAGCACACTGTCCCAAGGTGATGCAATGTCAGAATAGGACTGCAAAAAAAAGCGGGCCCAGATGACAAGATCAGCTGCACAGCTAAAGAGGCCCCCGAATACTGCTCCATCATTGTTTGAGTCAGCTGTCGGCTCGCGCTCAAAAGCCCCAAAGGCACTACGCCGATAGCCTTGGGCCAGACACTTTGTGGACGCACGAACAAAAGTTGTAGCGCGCATGCCAAGCGGGGCAATAATTTCATTTTCGATGAAGGTCCTAGCTGAAACCCCGGCGACACTGGAAATTATAAGTCCCAAAATCATGTAGCCCAGGTTGGAATAACGATAACGCTCGCCAACTGGAATGTCGAAACTTGGCCCATTCTGTAATAATTGTAACAACTCAGCTTGACTCGCCAAAAGTTGCCTATCACCCCATGGGTCATCGGTCGGAAGTCCAGCGCTATGAGTAAGGAGATCTTCAATCGTCACATCAACTCCGGCGCTAAGTCGGTTGCCATGTGTCCACTCAGGTAGGTAGGACCAAAATGGCGCTCGCAAACTGAGCTTGCCTTGATCGCGTAACTTTAATATCGCGACAGCTGCAAAAGACTTAGTGATAGAGGCAATTGGGAATTGCATCTCGGATGAGATAGCAGTGCCAACTGGTGGGGCATCCTGGCAACGCGCACAGGCATCCTTTACAATGCCGGTGGTATCAAACAGGGCACAATAGGATGCGGGAGAATGAGTGTGACTGGCAAAATTTGATACTAGGTCGTTTAAGGCTGACATGCATGGAGGCTAACACAGCGCTATCAGAAAATCGCCTTCTGCTTTTAACCTGAGGCATATTAGTCCTTCGTTCAAGTGTCTTGTTAGCTGCGAATTTGCTGAGTTAAGCTGATAGCACCATGGCAGTTGACGCAGAAACACTAAGACTCGAAGAAGACCGAACTCGACAAAAGAATTGGAAACGCTGGGGCCCCTATCTCCCCGAGCGCCAATGGGGCACAGTGCGTGAGGACTACTCTGCTGACGGAGCCTGTTGGGATTATCTGCCGCACGACCATGCTCGTAGCCGCGCCTATCGCTGGGGAGAGGATGGCTTGCTCGGATTTACCGATCGCCAGTGTCGTCTTTGTTTTGCCTTCGCCTTCTGGAATGGTCAGGACCCAATCCTTAAAGAGCGAGTTTTTGGACTGACAGGCCCCGAAGGAAATCATGGTGAAGACGTAAAGGAGTACTACTATTATCTAGACTCAGTGCCAACGCACTCTTACTGCAAGGCGCTATATAAATATCCACAGCGCGCCTTCCCCTACTCTAAGTTGGTGGCAGAGAGTAAACGCCGTAGCAGAGAACAGCCAGAATATGAACTTGTAGATACAGGCATATTCGCGGACAACCGCTATTTCGATATTAGCATTGAATACGCCAAGGCAGGTCCGGACGATATTTTGATTCGCTTGACCGTCCTTAATCGTGGGAGCGAAGCGGCAATTCTGCATGCACTTCCATCCCTGTGGTTTCGCAACACCTGGTCCTGGGGCCGCGAAGGCGAAGGCTATACCTCCCGCCCAAGATTGAGTTTGCATGCACCGGGACATATTAGATCAGAGCACGAAACTCTAGGACGCTTTGCGCTGGTAGTTGATCAAAGTGCGCTAACTGAGCAACCAGTAGCGTTGTTTACCGAAAACGAAACTAACGTACAGCGCCTGTTTGGCAGCAATCTAGCTAACGCTTACGTAAAAGACGCCTTCCACGAATACGTGATCTCGCAGCGCGGCGATGCCGTTAATCCCAAGCAGGTTGGAACAAAAGCTGCATTTCTGAGTAAACTAGTGGTTCCCGCGGGCGCGAACGCAACGCTCAAGCTAAGACTATTTTCAGAAAACAGTGCTCCAATAGAGCCATTTGGCGTTGCCTTCGATAAAATCTTTGATATGCGTATTCGCGAAGCAGATGAGTTCTATGCTGTACGCATGCCTCCCAAGCTTTCAGCCGATGAGGCGCAAGTTATGCGCCAGGCCTACGCCGGACTACTATGGTCCAAGCAGTTCTACTATTACTCAGTGCAAGAATGGCTCGAAGGGGATCCCTCTCAGCCCCCGCCAGCACCTAGCCGTAAGAACATTCGTAATTCAGATTGGAGCCATCTCTACAATCGTGACGTAATTTCGATGCCCGACAAATGGGAGTATCCGTGGTACGCGGCCTGGGATTTGGCCTTCCATATGATCCCATTTGCGCGCATCGACCCTGCTTTCGCTAAGCAACAATTAGTACTAATGCTGCGCGAATGGTACATGCATCCAAACGGCCAGATCCCGGCCTACGAGTTTGCCTTTTCCGACGTAAATCCACCGGTGCATGCCTGGGCCTGTTGGCGTGTTTATAAAATTTCCGGCGCACGCGGAAAACGTGACCGGCACTTTCTCGCTAGAACTTTTCACAAACTGTTACTGAATTTTACATGGTGGGTAAACCGCAAAGACATTGGTGGCAAAAATCTATTTTCTGGTGGGTTTTTGGGGCTCGACAACATTGGTGTATTTGATCGCTCCCAACCACTTCCAGTTGGTGGACATCTGGAACAGGCGGATGCTACTGCTTGGATGGCCTTTTATTGCCTGACTATGCTCTCGATGTCTCTTGAGCTGGCTAGTGAGGACCCCGCCTATTCAGATGTTGCGTCAAAATTCTTCGAGCACTTCGTATCAATAACTGATGCAATTAACACTCTAGGCGGAAGTGGGCTCTGGGATCAGTTAGACGGCTTCTACTACGACCAATTGCACGCAGATGGCAAAACTGTGCCGCTACGTACTCGCTCAATTGTGGGCATCATTCCACTGCTCGCAGTGGAAGTGCTTGAAGAAGAAAAGATTGAAAAATTGCCTGGCTTCAAGCGTCGCATGGAGTGGTTCCTACGTGAACGTAAGGATCTAGCGCGCCACATTACTTACATGGAGCATTCGGGGCCACGCGCACACGGACACAACTTGCTGGCTGTACCATCAAGGCAGCGATTGGAACGAGTGCTGCGATATCTACTCGATGAGAATGAGTTCCTTTCGCCATTTGGTGTACGCTCGCTTTCACGCGTGCACGAATCTTATCCCTACATATTTAGAGTTGGAAATCAGGAGTATCGGGTTGACTACACTCCTGGCGAGTCCAACACAGTGCTTTTTGGTGGCAACTCAAATTGGCGCGGACCAGTGTGGTTCCCCATAAATTACTTATTAATTGAAGCTCTGGAACGCTATCACCACTTCTACGGCGATGACTTAATCGTAGACTGCCCTACCGGATCTGGGAATCGCATGAACTTGAAGCAGGTGTCACAGGAACTATCCAGGCGTCTAACGAGCCTATTTGTTTCGAATGAACGTGGCGAGCGTCCCTATGCGGCTGACTTACGGCAATTTGCGGGCGACCCGGCTTGGAAAGACGCGCATCTTTTCTTTGAGTACTTCCATCCAGAAACAGGTCGCGGCTGTGGCGCAAGCCACCAGACTGGATGGACAGCGCTTGTAACCCGCTGCCTAGAGAAGATGGTGGCGGCGCGTGACCAATCGCTAGCCTGGCCTTCTTTGTACTACTAAATGCACAGCAAATCATGCGCAGGACTTCACATGCAACACGTGCGAATAGAGTCTAGCTAGGCTCATTTGCTGACAGTTTTAACGGCGTTGGGTAGAGTTGCATCACAATTAAAATCTCGCCTTAGTTCAAGTAGTTAAATCCGCCAAGATTTAGTCACATTGACAGCAAATCTGCGCATAACTCTATTGGCGTGCGAATTGCACATTCGCTCTCCAGGTCCCAGGGAAACTGACCTCAAAATGCCGTGGGTAGTTTCCATTGCAGACCACCTTTAGCAGCCTCCGTGATACCACGCTCGCTCTAGGAAAATGTCTAAATACTATGAAAACACTTTGGTCCCGTAACTGCTCCCAGCTTATCCAATTCCCTCAATCGCTGCTCACCAGCGTAATTCTTTTAGTTTTTATTTATAGTCTGCAAGCAGTCCAAGCGGAAACAACAGTCCAAGCAACTTTTACTAGTCATGGTCGAGTAGTACTACAAGAAACAAGTGAGCCTGGAGAAAGCGCCGAGCAAAGTCTAATAAACCTATATTATGCCCAAGGAGCGATGCACTGGTGGCAATCTCCGCTGCTACTCATGTTGTATACAGCGATGAATCTTCCACACGATCCCCCTAGCCTAAATGTCCCAGAATTCAATCGATTCTTACGGACAACCAATGCGCTCTATCAGCCCTTCATTCTTTCTGCTACTCCGATCGTGCGCCAAGTAGAGGTTGACGGCACTGTCCCGCGTTTGGTTTCAACGCTAACTTCAACATCCCAAATAAGAGCGTATATGCAACGGCTAGGAATCCCCGACGAGACTGCTGCAGAATGGCGTGATAGCAATCCATTCGATCGGCGCATTTTATCAGCCTGGCTGCAAGGCGCACAATTTGCAGCTATACAACACAGGGAAGAGTTCTATAACCGCCATCCCGCACTAAGAGCAACTGGTTTGCTTGAAGCTTTTCTAGACCTGACTGTACAGGATTTGTTTGCCATCGTAGCTGGCGGTGAAGAAACTATCTATGATAATGGGACTTTAATTCGCACTGCACAGGCACTGGCTAACCTGCTGCGCACCACTCGCCCGAATTCATCTCTGCCAATTGCCTCATTCAATAGGCCGTCGGCTATATTTATTGGCTTTCAAAAGCCATCTGATACTCCAGGTGGTTCCAACGGCGCTAGCGTTTCATATATTTCGAACTCAAATCCCAACTCACGCCAATGCATAACCATGGGAGAGGGACACCTACCATCGACAGCTGGCGAACCATTCGGATTGAAATTTCAATTAAAAGTTAGTGAGATGCTTGTCCACTCTGGAGAAGGGATCGTTCCATTTGTAGGCGCTCACTACCTTGGAACATTCGTTGCCCCGCTTCAGGCCAGCGCCCACCACAGTACCAGCCTCACAGCCGGTCCCAGTGGCAGTTCATTTTTGTTTGCTACAGAAACTGATGGACAAAACTATCTGGCAGCTGATGGTTCATGGAGGCCCTTCATCAGTCGCACGATCTCCTCAGGCCAAGCTCTCTTTGGCAATACAGTCCTAGAGATTCCAGAATTCGGATCAGTGGTATTTTGGGCCCATGACCCAGGAACTAACAAAGACTTTGCCGTAACCATGCGTCGAAAGTCCCACGCTAATACCGTGCACTCGATCATCAGTAAAATGCTTGCCGGCATCAAGAATGACGCTGTCGGATATCGCCAAGCGCTAAGAGAAGGCACCAGCCACTGGGGAGAATCAGGCTGCGGACCCAACGATAATCCCTTAATTCCTGCTTCGCGCATGCCTTACTTATCGCTCAACCAGGGAACTCCTGACCTGGTTAACGACGACAGCATTAGCGCAGTCAGTATCAACAAGCTCAAAAATAGCTATAAAAAATTAGGGCAGCTTAGCACTCCGGTTTGCTATAACTTCGCTACTGCTTCTGACAATGGACCCATACGCGACGGAGGTTGTGCCTCTCTTACAATACCAAACTATCTCGACCCTGGTCATGGCTACCCAACCTACAGACAATTTGACGTATTGGCATGGGCGGAAAGGTTTCGTCTCGGCCGCCCGCAGGAAACACCAGTCTCAGACGATGAAGTGCTCAAGCTAGCCACAAGCACGCACATCGGAGAAATGGAAAATCTTGGGAAAATATTAGTTGAGTCTGTTCGACGCTATGCAGCAGCGGTGCTCACCCCAGACCAGCTACAACGTGTACAACAATTCACCCAAACCATTATCAACTATGACGGCGTACACCGCGATTCTGCGATAGACCTAGTCCTATTTAGAATGCGCGCGCCCCTCGCTGGGCTAGTATTCGCCAATAGTTCCGTACTAGCTGAGCCTGTAAGGCGCTTCTTAAATGGACCGGATGAGCAGTTTTCAAATGCTGCGGCAGCGCTAGATCTTCCTGCTGCCTCAGCACTTATAGCTCTCCTCACTGATGCGCTTAGTTTTTACGACACGCGATGTGCCGCTCATGGAATTAACACCTGGAGCCAAGCTGTAGGGATCATCGACAACGGTAGCTTCGCTGCTGAGGACATGGCTGGGCCAAGCTTTGGGGGTGGCCGCTCATCAGGTTCGTATAGATTTTTAAGGGACAGCTCCGGGAATGAAATCTGCAAACTTGAACTCTACTCCAGTACCCCCTTTAAACTGATAGCAAGCGAAGACCAGCTAAATTATGCAAGCTTTGGCACATCGGTTGAGCCTACCCACCCATACTACAACTATACCCTAAGCAACTGGTGGCAACGCTGGGGGACGTATAACCGCGATGGAGATGGCTATTCTGGCACAAGCGTGTTTGAGAATGTTTCTCTTAAACCAAACCCTGTTCCCACCCCGATAGCAGATGCGTTGGAGGTATTTACCTTTACCGTCCCGCAATCATTAAGGTTCAACGATTGCGACCGCAATGGAATTCCTGATCAGGATGAGGTGGACAATGACGCAGACCAAATCCCTGACGCCTGCGAGGCTTGCCCAAATGATCCCGGCAAGACTGCTCCTGGAGTTTGTGGCTGTGGGGTAGCTGAGCAAGATCTAAATAACAATAGAATTACTGACTGTCTTTATATAAGGGAATTGCGCTACTGGTTATCGATATTGAGCCGCCAAATTCGTAGTCTGCGCAATAAAGCTATGCTTGGGGCTAAAGCAGGCAGCTCAAGGCGTATCAGGCTTAATGTCACTTTCAGCACTCAACAAGTTCATATATTCGCCAATCCCTACATCGAGTCGATTAAAAACAATCGAACTAAGAAAAAGGTAATTAACCTGACAAGGCAATTAGACACGGTCAGTAAAAAGTTAGTCAGAGCGAACAAAATGAAGACTCTTAGCTACTCAAAACTAGCCTTAGAATTACTAGCTCAGCTAAGGAAACGCATAGCTCGATCCAACTAGCACATAAGCAAACTGCTCGATTTGGCTCCCCTTACAGAGCAAGGCCTCCGCGCCCTTAATCAACAGCCAGGAAGTTAATCATTAGCCGACCTCAAGTTTACCTGATTTAACCCAAATTTGCCGCCCGGGCCCCGCATACTGGCTATAGAGCCCACTGAGCGGCCATCTGATCTGTCTTACCCTTGAGCTCACAGGCCAAGCATCAAGATAAGATTTTCATAATAATTTTAATTTGTTAGAAGTATAGCACGAATTCTAGCCTGGACCAGTGCCCAGGCAATCAAGTCGCTATAGCAAATAGGATCTTTGCCCGTGCAACAACCAAGATACTTCACTCAGGTTCTTTCACTTGTCCCACCAGCAGCAACTTTGCCGATCTCTCCGCTACGCGCCGACATGCTTAGTGACACAGAGCTTGGAAGTTATGCGGAAGATTTAGCACGACGCAGCTCAATCGCGGCCCACGCTCGTCATGATCAGCGTGCGCTTCGACGTTTTAAGCAAAATGGTCAAGCACTTGAGTCGATCTACTTCACGCTAGCGCGTGCCGCCGAATCACAGCCAGTACTACCTCCCGGATCTGACTGGTACCTTGATAACTTCCACGTAATTGAAAACCATATCCGCGAGATACGGCGCTCGCTTCCACGCGGATATGAGCGTCGTTTGCCGATCCTGTCTGAGGGTAGCTATGGCGGACTACCAAGAGTATACGCCATCGCAAGAGAATTTCTTATTCATCGCGACTCGGTAGTGGACCGCGCCTTTATTACTGCATTCATTGCAGGCTATCAAAAAGTTCAGCCCTTAGGAGTAGGCGAGCTGTGGGCTATCCCTATTTTCTTACGCATGATTCTAGTCGATCACTTACGGCAGCTTGGCGACGTATGCCTCGCACGCTTGGAGTCATCTGAAACTGCTGAAGCCATTATTGGTGATATTGTTGGCGCTGAGCAAAAAGGCACCGACATAGTCTTGTCTCTGGCTAGTCGCCTGAATGCTCCTGAGATTGACTTTGAAGACTTGGCCGTACCGGTTCTACGAAAGCTTAGGACCTTCGGGCTAAGAACCGCCGCAGCAGTTCATTGGCTGGAGGAGCGCCTCAAAGAGCGCGGTGTTGATATCGCAGAAGTTAATCGCCGCGAACAGGCCGCGCGCGCCGCAGACCAGATTACGATTGGAAATTGTATCTCCTCGCTACGTTCAATCGACACACTGAATTGGCGCTCCTGGATTGAAGATCTAAGCCCTATCGATAGAGTGCTGAACTCGGATCCAGCCGCAGCTTACGCTGCCTGCGACTTTGAAACTCGCGACATCATTCGTCATCACGTTGAAAACCTCTCGCGTGAAACAGGTCGCGAAGAATACAAAATTGCCGAACGCATTTTAGAGCTAGCTCGCGCGGCTGCTGCATCAGAGTTTACGGATCCAGCCCTAAAGCTACGTCGCTCACACGTTGGCTATTATCTTCTCGCTGAAGGCTTGGAAGAGCTAGAGCGTGACTTAGGCTTGCACGAGACGCTAGATAGAAAGCTTTCACGCTTCACCCGCCAGCATCGCGTGATTCTATTTCTCGGCACCCTCTTAGCTATCGCTGCATCCCTAGCTCTCTATCCAGTTGAAGCGCTGACTATGCTTCAAGCTCCGCTCTGGCTCACAGCTATCACGACTCTACTATTTCTCGTACTGACTAGTGAAATCGGACTCCAGGTTATTCAATGGTTCAGCGCCCATGCCGTTCGCCCGCGTCACCTACCAAAGCTAGATTTAAGCGATGGGCTACCCAGTAACCTGAGCTCAATTGTCGCAGTTCAGGGCATCTTTAGAGACAAAGATACTATCACTAAGTTCATAGAAGCGCTTGAAGTGCGCTACTTAGCCAATAACGACACAAACATTAAGTATGTACTACTGGGAGACTTATTCGATGCAGCCCAGGAAGTAGCTGCTTCTGATGCCGAACTAATTGAGCACGCTAAAACTCTAATTGAGCATCTCAATAATCAAACTGAGCACAAACCATTTTTTCTATTCTTTCGCCGCCGCATTTTCTCTAAGGCCGAAGGCCGTTTTATGGGCTGGGAGCGTAAACGCGGAAAAATTCATGAATTCAATCAGTTCTTGTTGGGAAAAGAGGATAGCACTCTACTTCTTCTCGTCGGTGAAGCAGCTCGACTTCGCGGTACCCGTTTCGTAATCACACTGGATGCCGACACTGCGCTTCCACGCGGAGCAGCTCAGAAGCTAATCGGAGCCATGGCTCACCCTTTGAACACCGCTATTTTCAACGATCGCGGCATAATTTCTCAGGGCTATGCCATTATACAGCCGCGTGTGACTACCTCTCTAACTAGCGCCCACAGCAGCTGGTTTAGCTGGCTATTCACAGGCCAAACCGGCTTGGATCCCTATACAAGCTTGATCTCCAATTTTTACCAGGACCTTTTCGGTCGCGCCTCATATGTTGGAAAAGGGATCTACGATGTAGTCTCCTTCGAGCGCGCGCTGGCTGATCGGATTCCAGAGAACGCTCTGCTCAGCCATGATTTGTTCGAGTCGTGCTTCGCTCGTACCGGCTTAGCTTCCGATATTGAAGTGCTAGATGACTTTCCATCTCGCTTTAACTCCTTCGCACGCCGAGAACACCGCTGGGTGCGTGGAGACTGGCAACTCACACCTTGGCTTCTGCCGACTGTGCCAAGTGCCAAAGACAGACTCCCAAACCCGTTGCCGACGATTTCGCGCTGGAAAATTATCGATAACTTGCGCCGCAGTTTAATAGCACCAGCTGCCTTCACCTTGCTTGTTGGTTCTTTCTCATTCTTACCAGGCTCCTCGCTATATTGGAGCAGTATGGTGTTGGCTGTACTGCTGCTACCTATAGTGTTTGGCCTGGCTAACTCCGTTATCACCCCACCACGCAATGCATCTGTCAGTCGCTATTCTAGGAACGTCCTGCATGATTCGGCACGTCACCTGATGAAGGCCGGCGTGTCACTAGTTATGCTGCCGTATCAGGCCTATCTGATGCTGCATGCAATTTTAGTTACGCTCTGGCGGGTTTTTGTTTCCAAAAGGCACCTGCTAGAGTGGGAAACCGCCTACTACTCAGAGCGGCGCTCTTCGAGCTCGGCGCTATCGGTACTACGTGAAACTATTGGTGGACTCTTTCTCACTACCGTGGCTGCCAATGGTATCGCTCTTTACTACCCAACTCGCATGGGTGGATTTATCCCACTACTATTACTGTGGCTGGTTTCACCATTTGTAGCGCAGTTCCTTGATCGGCGCTTCCAGCAGGAAAAGTTTAACCCAGCTGACGGTGATATTGACTACTTAAGATCGATCGCATTCCAAACGTGGACCTACTTTGATGACCATGTTAGCGCTGAGAATAACTACCTTATTCCAGATAACATACAGTTGGCGCCCAACGTTCAATTGGCTCTGCGAACTTCTCCTACCAACATCGGCTTGGCACTACTTGCTACAATTGCTGGCCATGATTTCGGCTTCGCTACACTGCCCTCAGTGCTGGCACGCCTAAAAAGCATTGTAGATACGCTGGGACGCATGGAGCGCTGGGAGGGACATCTTTATAATTGGTACGACATTCGCAGTCTGGCGCCCCTAGCCCCGCGCTACGTCTCTTCAGTTGACAGTGGAAACTTTGTCGCCAACATGATGTTGGTTGCGAGCTACCTCGCACACACAGAGGACATGCAACTTTGGTCGGTTGCTCAAAGCAAACACCTGCAAGAAATGCTCACAGTCCTTAGTAAAAGCGAAATCCCAACACGCGCCTCGATTGCTAGGGAAATGTTAGCTTTCGTGCGTTCCGCTCCGCTCAGAGTACGCAGCTTGGACTCTGTCCTTGAGCGCCTATCTGGGTTAGTTGTGGACAATCAGTCACTATCACTGCCACAGCAATATGCCGCAACAAAGGAAGAGCGGGCGCTTAGTTATGTAGGTCACGTTATTGGCCTGCGCCGCTTCTTACGCTGGACAAGCCTATTGCCGGTTCGTATTTCGGATGCTGCGCTAGCTTCATTCTGCGCACGTCAGGAGTTCTCACTGCTAGATCTGAGCAACCTGCGCTCATCCGTCCATGACACTGCTAACGCCCTAGCCAAACCAGAGGCAGAGAAACTATGTGCCTTGTTCGAGGAATCCTGTCATGAAGCGCATGCCTTGCGTGAACTAGCCCGCACTGGCAAAGACGCCGTTACAGACTTCTTGCGCAAAGTTAATTTCAAACCTCTCTACGACGACGCACGCGATGCGTTTACGATTGGAATGAACTTGGATATCGCCCGTCGCGACACGAACCACTACGATCTTTTGGCATCCGAAGCACGTCTTACCAGCTTCATCGCCGTCGCGCGCGGAGAAGTCCCCCAGCGCCATTGGTTTAAGCTGGGACGCGGCCTCACCGACACCCCTGGCGGACGTGCCCTACTATCTTGGAGCGGCACAATGTTTGAGTACTTGATGCCCATCCTTGTTTTAAGGGACTATCCTGGCACACTTTTGGCGAACACCCACCGCGCAGTGGTACGCGCGCAGGAGCATTACGCAGCACAACGCGGAGTACCGTGGGGCATTTCCGAATCCGCCTATGCTGGGGTAGACTTCCATAAAACTTATCAGTATCGAGCTTTTGGCGTGCCGGGACTTGGGTTCAAGCGCGGACTAAGTGACGACTTGGTCATCGCGCCATACGCTACATTCCTTGCGCTGCAAGTAGACCCAGCCGAAGCTCTGCGCAATATTTACTACCTCGAGGAAGAGGGTTTGCGCGGTGAGTACGGTTTTTACGAGGCTGTCGACTATACAGCTGCACGCCTAACGGTCGAGGAGAAGAGTCACGTAGTTAAGTCATTCTTGGCGCATCACCAAGGCATGTCGCTGGTAGCAATCGACAACGTGCTGCACCAAGGCATAATGCAAGAGCGCTTTCACCGAATTCCCGAAGTTAAATCTAGCGAATTACTTCTACAAGAGCGCTTCCCAATAACAGCGCCAACTCTTGTGCCACACCGCGCTGAGCGGCGCTATCCACTTGAGGAACTTAAAGCCAGCCGGACGTTCGTCGAGACAAATCCGTATACGCCGGTTCCACGCACCATGCTGCTCTCCAATGGCCACTACTCCCTATTAGTTGACAACGCAGGGGGTGGATACTCGTTCTTCGACCGCGACATCATGCTTACACGCTGGCGCGAAGAGGGTATCAGCAACTCATGGGGACAATTTATCTTCCTGCATGATAAAGAATCTGGAACGACTTGGTCGACTGGATTTCAGCCCATGCGTGGAGATCCTGAGTCTTACCGCATCACCTTTGACCCAGCCCAAGTAGAACTATGGCGGCGTGAAGAAGGAATAGTCACTCACACTAATATCGCGGTGTGCCCCGACCAAAACTACGAAGTACGACGTGTGCAGCTGACGAACACTACCGCGCGCCAGCGCGCCATTGAAGTCACAAGTTTCGCCGAGGTCGCCCTGGCCCACATGAACGCAGACATAGCCCATCCGGCATTCTCTAAAATGTTTGTTGAGACAGAGTATATACCGGAGATCGAAACAATAATCTGCGCGCGACGCCCTCGCTCTCGTAAGGAGGAGCCGATTTATCTATTCCACACCATCACTATGCCAGTTTGCTTCTCGGAGACGGAGCACGAAACATCGCGTGCGGCCTTTTTAGGACGAGGACGCACGATTGGACTAGCCGAATCCCTTCGAAGCCCGCTGGCGCGCAACACAGGACCAGTACTTGATCCAATTGTTAGCCTACGCACACGCCTTGATCTTGAGCCAACACAAACTCTGGAGGTGGCTTATGTAACTGGCTTCTCACGCTCGAAGCAGGAGATTTTGCGTCTAGCGCAACAGATTCGCCAACCCGGGGCAGTCGAACGCGTATTTGAGCTAGCCTCCAGCTACGCAGATGTTGAGCTACGCCATCAGCAATTCTCAGTAAGCCAGATGCTGGCATTCCAACGCCTGGCCAATGCACTGTGGTTCTTGGTTCCCGAGTGGCGTGCGCGTGAGCATACCCTACAACGCAACACACTGGGACAGTCAGGCCTATGGCGCTTTGGTATATCGGGAGATTTGCCGATTGTACTCTTGCGCGTGAGCGACCCGGAGCAAGTATCGGTAGCACAGGAACTAGTGCTAGCGCATGAATTCTTGCGCTTACGTGGAGTAGCTTTCGACCTAGTAATTCTAGATGAATATCCAGGTGGCTACTTGAGAAACTTCCATGAAGAGTTGGAGTTTATACTTCGTGCCGGCGGCAACAGTGCCTTCGTCGAACAACGCGGAGGACTATTCTTGCGGAGCATTTCGCAGCTTTCGGATGAAGAGGTAATCTTACTTGAGAGCGTAGCGCGTGTGCTGCTGCATGGATCGCATGGCTCACTAAGCGATCAACTGCAATTTAAAGATGTCGAGCCACCCCGTAGACGTCGTAAGCCAATCCGGCTTGAACGCGCCAAGCCAGCCGCACGCATGATCGAACATAGTGGAAAACGTGACTTTGAAAATGACTTTGGCGGCTTCATAGATGGCGGGCACATATATGAAATGACAATCAGTGGCGACAAGTTGCCACCCTTGCCATGGAGCAACGTTATTGCCAATAAGTACTTCGGCTGTCTAGTCACGGAAAGCGGTGGCGGATACACGTGGTCGCAAAATAGTCGTGAATACAAACTTACTCCGTGGTCGAACGATCCTGTAGTCGATGCGCGTGGAGAGGTGCTGTATATCCGCGACGCTGCTTCTGGCCATGTGTGGTGCCCCACCCCTCTACCAGTTCGCAACGAAGATTCTTACTTGGTAAGCCACGGCTTTGGATGGAGTTCCTTCCTGACTAACGCCCAAGAAATTGAAAGTGAACTGACTATCTCATGCTCCCCTACCCGCAACGTGAAATGGTGGCACTTAAGACTAAAGAACTCTGGCAATAGTCAACGCAAGCTCGAGTTGTATCTATACGTTGAATGGGTACTGGGCGTAGCGCGTGAGCAAAGCTACCGCTATCTCGTGCCCGGCATGGATGAACGCAGCAATACTTTGTATGTGCGTAACCCCTGGGCTAATGAATTCGCCGGTAGAATTGCAGCGATTGGCTGTAATCTGGACCTAGCTGGATACGCAACCAGTAGGCACGAATTCATCGGACGACATCACGGATTGGCTGCTCCTGAAGCTATTAACAATAAGAGCGGTACTGTGAAGCTCAGCAATAAATGCGCAGTCGGCCTTGATTCATGTGGAGTATTGAGCGTCAACGTTACCCTCAAGCCATCCGAAGAGCGTGAAATTCTGTTCTTCATGGCTGAAGAAGCAACTCTTGATGAGTTGCGCGTTACAGCTACAAGCGCACGCTCTTTCTCCGAGTACCACAAGCAACACGAACAGGCTGTGGACTTTTGGAAGAAGTACACGCAGACAGTACAAGTTAAGACACCTGATCAGTCCTTCAATACACTAATGAATGGCTGGTTAACCTACCAAACTCTGTCCTGTCGCATTTTCGCGCGCTCTGCTTTCTATCAGAGCGGCGGCGCCTATGGCTTCCGCGATCAGCTGCAAGACTCTTTGGCGCTCTTAAGCGTAGACCCGGACCTAACCCGCAATCAGATTCTGCTGCATGCCTCACGTCAATTTATTGAGGGTGATGTGCAGCACTGGTGGCATCCACCAAGTGGTCGCGGCACACGCACAAAGTTCTCCGATGACTACCTCTGGCTGCCATATGCCACTGCGCGCTACCTAGAAGCGACAGGCGACTGGTCACTCCTAGATGCGGAAGCCCCTTTTGTTGAGGCGCCCCTACTTGAAGAACACCAGCATGAGACCTACATGCACCCTAAAGAGTCCATGCAGCGAGCGTCAATTTATGAACATTGCTTACGCGCTATCGCGCGATCTTTCCCAGTTGGGGCGCATGGGCTTCCACTTATGGGAGTTGGCGACTGGAACGATGGAATGAACGAAATTGGTATCGGCGGCAAAGGTGAAAGCGTTTGGGTTGCCTGGTTCTTAATTGACGTACTGCGTCGTTTCATCCCAGTTTGCCAAAAGCGCGGTGATTCTGAGAATGCCCAAAAATACAGCATGAAGATTGAAGCCCTTACGGCTGCAGCCGAGCTCTCAGCCTGGGACGGCAACTGGTACAAGCGCGCATTCTTTGATGATGGCACTCCTTTAGGGAGCTCCGCTAACCAAGACTGTAAGATTGACTCCCTATCCCAGAGTTGGTCAGTCATAGCAGGAACTGCGCAGAAAGAGCGGCAACTTCAAGCCATGGCGGCGGCCGACAAACAGCTGGTCGATGCTAATGCTCGAATCATCAAGCTGCTCACACCTTCCTTTGATAAGGGCGCTGAACAGCCTGGATACATTAAGGGCTATTTGCCTGGCTTACGTGAAAATGGCGGTCAGTACACTCACGCAGCAGCCTGGTTCATCATGGCCACAGCCATGCTAGGCCAGAGCGATCGCGCATTTGAGCTGTTCAAGCTTATAAATCCGATTGACATTTGCGCCCAAGATGCAGGCCTAAAGCGCTATCGTGGTGAGCCATACGTTGTGGCTGGAGATGTTTACTCAAATCCCGCACAGTTAGGGCATGTCGGTTGGAGCTGGTACACTGGATCATCGGGTTGGCTGTACCAAGTCGGTCTGCATACCCTGCTTGGCCTGCAACTACGAGAGAATAGTTTCACCCTCGACCCCCATATCCCATCGTCATGGAGGGAGTACTGGGTCAAGTTCACACGCGGGCGGGCTACGTTTAATATACGGGTCTTGAATCCAAACGGGGTTACCCAAGGACTCAAATCTATCACCGTAAACGGGGCTGCGGCGCCAGCCAACGTGGTGGCACTTGATGGCTATTATGGTGAGGTAGCGGTCGAGGCGCTTCTTGGCTAAACAAGGATTCTTAAGCGCTAATCACAAGGCTAACCATTGAGGAAGCGATTGGCTCAGGGTAAAACTATTCATTAATGACTGCTTTTGATCGCACCGCTTGGCTTCGTCTGTATCGCCTCGCTAAACCATTTTTCTGGTCTGAGGTCCGCTGGAAGGCGCGCGGCATGCTTGGCATGTTGCTCGCGCTTTCTTTGTGCATTAAAGGATTCGATGTCGTTCTGAGCTATATCGGTCGCGACTTCATGACGGCGCTCTCACTACGTGAGCGTGATAAATTTTTACATAGCCTTTACTTTTACCTATTGGCCTTCGCTGTAGCCGTTCCATTGGCTGTTTTCTACCGCTACACAGAGGAGCGCCTTGCGCTAATGTGGCGACGCTGGTTCAGCCATAATATATTGTCAACTTATTTTAATGCCCAGGCTTACTACCGCCTTGGTTGGTACGGAAAGATTGATAACCCCGATCAACGTATCGAAGAAGATGTCAGAACTTTTTGCACAGTCTCGCTCTCCCTTTTTCTAATTTTTCTTCAATCAGGCATTGCCCTTTTTGCCTTCATGGGAGTTCTGTGGTCAATCTCATGGACGCTTACTGTAGCGGCGGTGCTCTACGCAGCATTTGGATCTCTGGTCACCTACCTACTGGGACGTCCATTAATCAACCTAAACTTCGAACTTCTAAAAAAGGAAGCTGATTATCGCTACAAGCTGATCAAAGTTCGCGACAACTCCGAATCTATCGCATTTTATCATGACGAGAAGCGCGAGCGCTCACGTGCACGGCAGCGCCTCAAGGAAACACTACGCACATTGCTGCGAATTATTAACCGTAATAGGACTCTTAATTTCTTTACCACTGGCTATAACTACGTGCTCATTATTCTGCCGACAGTGGTTGTTGCGCCTTTGTATTTGCGCGGCGAGATTGAATTTGGCGTCATCACTCAGGCTGCTGTCGCTTTTGGACACGTAATAAATGCGCTGTCAGTAATAGTCACAAACTTTGGGAGCTTATCAAGCTACGCAGCAGTCATACGCCGCTTAGGAGTCTTCACTGAGGTACTGCAGGCTGCAAATGAGCCACGCCAGGGAGTGCCTCTACAGGATGCCGAGGAGTTGACGTTAAAGGATCTGACAGTCTTGACACCAGATCGCCGGCGAACTCTAGTTGATTCACTAAATCTATCCATTTCTCATGGCGCGCTGCTAATATGCGGACCAAGCGGTTGTGGAAAGAGCTCCGTGCTTAGAGTTCTGGGCGGTCTATGGGATGCTGAGTCTGGGACAATCTTGCGCCCTTCGCCAAGTCTAAGCATGTTCGTGCCTCAGCGCCCGTACTTAGTACTGGGAACCCTGCGCGCACAACTTCTGTATGCTAGCCCTCGCAGTGGCTTCACAGATCAGGAGCTGCTTAAAGTCCTAGAAGAGGTGGAACTGCTAGATATGTTCCACCGTGTGGGTGGATTTGAGGCCAATGTAGATTGGGCTGCCACGCTTTCAAACGGTGAACAGCAGCGTATCGGACTTGCGCGCCTAATGTTACGCAAACCAGCCTATGTCTTTTTGGATGAAGCTACGACCGCCATCGACGAAGAAGGCGAAAGAAGAATTTATGAGCGCATTCAGGGGTTCGCCCGCATGATTGTGAGCGTTGGATACCGCTCCAATTTGCAAAAATACCATAATTGGGTACTCGAACTAACAGGTGATGGGGCCTGGCGCCTAGAGCGCCTTACGGAGGACGACGAATGAAGAGAGTCCTCCTAGGCCTAGCCTCGCTTTGGCTTAGCGCCTCATGCGCCATAGCTGATGTATCTATTCGAGATTTAGTGCTCCAAGATTGCGACAAAGCTACACTAGCCTTCGATTCCCTGGATCCAGCAGGTCGCAAGGACTTAGCGCCTTACTTAAAGAATGTCCTAAATCTGCAATTCATGGAGCCGGCAGATCCTCGCGCCATTTCAGTCTTGACGCCGGCAGTAGCACTGCCGGGCAGCCTGCCAAGCAGTGTGGGCGACCCCAACAGCTTAGCCCGCGCGCTAGGAGCTGTTCGCGAGGATAAGAGTAAAGTATGCGCAGCACGCCTATTAGCGAAGCTTGGGTCTGATGGAGCGGGTGCACTTGGCGATCTGGTACAAACCAGCACAGACCCGCTTGCGAGTAGAGATCTGCGCCAAGTGACAGAAGACGCGGCACTGGCTATAGCCGCTTCACTTAGCCCTAGCGTAGCTGCTGACTTACTACCTGAGCTACTGCCAGTACTCACCAAAAAACTAGAAGGTCCGAGCCACAACATAGCCTTATATTTCCCCAGCCAAGCGCTTTTAGCTGCGCTGGTACCAGCAGTTCTGTCTGCAGAAGGCAATTCCAATGAAATTGCAGCCCAGCGCCGATTACTGGCATGGCTTGATCCAGGTGACGGACAAATTGAGCGGATACTCAAGAGTCAAATTATTGATGCTAAGACCTGCGAACGGGCGCTTGAAGTTGCTAAGTCTGTCGCCTGTCCTAGCGATGAGCTTGTTCAAGCAATTCTTGACCTGGCAAGTAAAGAAGGCGCTTGCAGACTTCAAGCCTTGGCGGGGCTAGAAATAGTGGCAGGAAATGTAGAAACAGTACCGGCCTGGTGCTCACAGAAAGTGGGATTAGCCTCCGGGGGAGAACTGTTTGCCAGCCTGATTAAGATTGCGCGAGATACTATGTCGCGCGGAGACACAGCAGCAACTCTAGCCATTTTGAGTGCGCTGACTAAGTTAATGCCTGGTAGAAACTTCGATTCAGCACAATCACTCATTAGCCAAGCTTTATCCATCCCCTGCCCGGATTGCCCTTTTGAACATCCAGCAGTAACTCTATTAAAGATCGCCTTTCGCCAAAGCGCTGATACTATTTTTTCAGCACTAAAGGGCAACGATCTAAAAGTGCACCAGCTTGCACTTCAAGCTTTGCCTGCGCTAGCGGAAGCCCCCTACCGCAGCCTGGGCCCCTGCCTAAGTTTGATTAGCGACACGCGCAGTGCCGTGCGACGCACCTGCGCCCAAGCACTCGCTCCCTCAGCAAAAGCAGCTGCTCCTGATTTACTGCGCATTCTTAAGCGCAAGTTACTTGGAAATTCTCGAGACTATGCCGCTCTGCTACTAGCTAGCATGGACGAGAGCGATAAAAGTACTAACGAATTGTTGGGCAAACTGCTGCCTACCTGGCCATGCGATAACATTAGTGACCTTTTGTTATTAGCTAAGTTACCAAGCTACACGACATTGATTGACTCACGCATCTCATCCTGCATTAATGAGAAAAAGGCTGTCTCGAATGAGCTGCTACAACTTGCAGCAGCCTTGCCAAGCATCTCTTCCGCGCTTGAGGCGCAGCTACGCGACACGATCGCGGCAGTTGCGCCCATGCCCGAGAAGCTGGTGGCGTTGTTGGCGCTACTTTCGAAAGAGGCAAGAGCTAATTACTTGGATGCTCTGGGGGAAATCTCTATCAGCCCATCAGCCGTTCAATGCAAAGCGCTACAACTTTTTTGGGAACTTAGTACCGATGCCAACAAGCGCAGCGATTATCTGCAACAGAACTATTTTAAGATAGGGCCCTGCCTATCCGACTTGGCACTAGCTGATGCCGGATCGCTTCTTACATCACTGCTTGATAAAAGCGCTCCGCGCGATCGTCATTTAGTATTACGAGCTATCGGCTATGCTAGTCATCTAGACCGTTCTTTGATCCCACTGTTGGTAGCGGAAGTTACAGCCGATGTGCCAGAACAGCGCTACGAGGCGATTGTGGGGCTTCTACGATCTGAGTCTAGAGTAGAGCAGCTAGATGCACCTCTGCGCGCCTTGCTAAAAAGCCACCTCAATTGGAACTTAGCCGATGAACAGCTACCGGACGGGGCGTATGCTGCATTGCAAAGCATAGCCGACAACACCACCGACAAACTCGAACGCCGCGCGGCACAACTGGTGCTGGGCAATATGCCAGCCAGGGAATAGCAGCACCCGCTCCTGGTGCTGTTTGTTTAACTGGGCGCCACCTGCCGCAGGCACTGCCTGTCGTAGCAATTAGTGAAGATTATAGATAGTTTTCCGCACACTTACTTACTGGACAGTGTGACTTTACCGACCTAGCCTATCCACGCTAGCCACAGCCCATCATGGCACAGAACAGCTATCAACCTAACTCACGGGAAAGACAGACCAAACGCCGACCACTCACAGAGTATGTATATTAACCTGCAATAATGTTGCATTTCGCTACTACGCCTCAATAACCTAGGCAAATAGGTCAATAGCCCACCCCACGATCCTGTAAGCATTTGGGGGCTGGTCTACAAGCAATATCAGGCAATGTCGCCTGAGTTTGCTGAATAGGTGCGTATTCTCCACAAAAAAGTGGGTGAATACTTTGGAGGTTGTATGAAGATTGTTCCCATTTCTCGTATAGGTTTAGTCTGCTCGCTCTTGCTACTACAGGCATGCTCAGGAATAAAGTGTGGCGATGTTGAGAAGGCTAGTGGCAACACAATTAAGGTCACAGTCACAAAATCTCCCTCAGGTATAGAGGGTATCGCGCGCGGAATTGGGGATGCTGTTACATCAGTAGGTGGCACGTTCAGCACGAACGTATACAACGCCGCACAGGACGGTTCGATAACTCCCGATGAAGAGAAGGACCTATTGAATGCCGCAAAAACTGAGGCGGAGAATTATGTTAGTAGCAATAGCGATAAATTCTGCAAAAAGTGCACCAGTGGCAACCACTGCAAAGCGCACGCTAATGGATTTCAGCTCGAATATCTCCCCCCACCTCAGGTGACAAACCTCGGGGGCGGCAATAAGAAGGTTGTTATCACCTTTAGGATCGCAAGCGGCGATGTTTCATGCGCGCCATGCCCAGAGTGCGAGGCAGCTGCACAAGCAGGAATAGCCGTCGATCGCGACAGTCCATTATGTGCTGGGATTGACCTCTCGGAGGAGGACTTGCTAGCGCAGGCCTCAGCGGATCAAGACATTTTGCTCGCCGATCAGGGCCATCTTGAGGAAAAGTAGTAATGACAGTTTGGCTGCTTCATTAGGTAAAAAATGGAGCAGCCAAATGCCCGAGCCAACCGCGGCGTAAGTATCTAATCGATCCGCTATTCCCCTCCCATCCGTTTCTTCCCCAGCACTTCGCTGGCGCTTAACCCCTGCTGTGCTTTACAATCAGAAGTGCTGTAAGCTAGCTTACTTATATGCACCTTCATCTACTTGAAGAACTCACCGTTGTATTTGCCCTATCAATTGGGGTGTTGGTCCTATGCTACCGATTGCGCGTACCCGCTATTGTTGGTTTTTTGGTTACTGGTGTTTTAGCTGGGCCAAACGCGCTTGGACTGGTCTCCTCGCTTGAGGAAATTGAAGCCCTTGCAGAAGTTGGGATTGCCCTCCTCTTGTTCTCAATCGGAGTGGAGTTCTCTTTACAGAACCTCCTACAAATAAAGCAATGGGTTTTGGTAGCTGGCAGTGTCCAGCTTGCGCTGACTCTGTCTGTCACCGCTGGATTATCGAGTTGGTTTGGCTTCACGGTGGGCGAGAGCGTGCTGCTCGGCGCGCTTATTTCACTAAGCAGCACAGCCCTAATCTTAAAATTGCTGCAGGATCGCGCGGAAATCGACAGTATCTATGGGCGCGTTTCGTTCTCTGTACTCATATTCCAAGACTTGGCGGTCATTCCACTCATGTTGCTGGTGCCATTTTTGAGCGCTAACAGCCAAGTTACGTGGATTGATGGCTCATTGATGCTACTCAAGGGCCTGTGCGTACTAGCGCTTGTGAGTATAGCGGCTAAATGGATCGTTCCGCGCGTTCTTAACCTAGTCGCCGCCACAAAGAGTCGAGAATTATTTCTCTTCGCGGTAGTAGCAATCTGCTTCTCAGTTGCCTTTCTTACACAAAAGGCAGGCCTTTCACTCGCACTGGGTGCTTTACTCGCCGGTCTAATTATTTCAGAGTCACAGTATAGTCACCAAGCGCTGGGCAACATCATCCCATTCCAGCAACTTTTCACTACAGTCTTTTTTATCTCAGTAGGAATGCTACTAGATCCACTATTTGTGTTAAGGAACATTGAGGGGATTTTGCCCTTGGCGCTCTTTGTGGTTGTGCTAAAGGCACTACTTGCAGCGCCCGCGGCCCTGGCGATGGGGCTCTCCTTGCGAACAGCTATATTGTCCGGACTTGCCTTGGCACAGGTGGGTGAGTTTTCTTTCGTGCTTGCCAGAGAAGGCGTCAAGCATGGCGTTCTGCAATCAGAATTATACCAGGGCTTTTTAGCTGTATCTGTTCTTACAATTGCGCTTACACCACTACTACTTGCGATCGGGCCAAGAGTGGCTGACGCCATCTGCTCCTTACCGCTAAGTAATAGCTTAAAGGTGGGATGGCGGCGGGCCGAAGACACAAAGCACTTAATGGGGCACGCGGCACTAAAGGACCATGTACTTTGCGTAGGTTACGGCGTAAGCGGCGAAGCCGTATTGCATGCAGCAAAAATGGCAAATATTCCAGCTGTTGCTCTCGATATGAATCCAGAGATTGTGCGCAAGGCGCGCGCAAACGGAGATTTAGTCGTTTATGGTGACGCAACACAGGAGGCTGTTCTGCACGAAGAGGGTATCGAGACAGCCAAAGTTATTTTCGTCGCAATTTCAGATCCTTTCGGAACAAGGCGGGTGGTGTCACTCGCTCGCACCCTGAATCCAAAAGCTTACATCATTGTGCGCACACGCCTAATTGATGAAATCCAAGAACTTTACAAACTAGGCGCACAGGAAGTTATTGCTGATGAGTTTGAAAGCGCCGTTGAATCACTATCGCGTGTAATGCGTCGCTACTTGGTGCCTCGTGCTGAATTGGATACATTCACCGAAGAGTTCCGCGCTCGTGGGTACGAGATGATTCGAACTCACCAGCAGCACTCTCCAAAACTGCATGAGCTTACGGACCTAGTGCCCGAAGTTGATCTATTTAGCCTACGCGTCAGTGCGGGGTCAAAGGCTGAGGGAAAAACACTTTCCGATCTGGCCCTGCGCGCCAAATTCGGCGTAACTATCCTCGCCATACGCCGCAAACACGAAACACTTGTAAACCCGGCTGGAACAACTGCAATACAGGCAGAAGATGTAGTGGTGCTACTCGGGCCAGCTAACGACTTAGCTGAACTTGAAGCAACTTTTGGTGAGCCAAAGCTTGAGGCTTAGGTCCAGTAACAAAAATGCCCAAGGTAAAGCATGCGGGCGGGACTGGCGAGCAACGCCAAGCAATAAATCTAATTATTGTTACGGGACCTTAGAGGACTCCAGGCTATGGGGGCCAGGCCCCGGAAAAAGCTAGAATATTTAGATGGTTACATCCATGTATTGAGGCATGCCCTATGCTACAACTGCCTCTCAATGCCCATAACATTATTGGCTTTGGTTGTGTTGGATATTTTATCTCTTATGCTAACTACCAAAGCTCCTCAGCAAGCCGATTCCCCTTCACAAGATACCGACACTGCCCAGTCAACCAAGGCGACCGGGCCCATGCATGACTATCAGGGGCTAAAGACAGACCTTCTACCTCACCATGTCATGCAAGAGACGGCCCGAGCAATGCACCTGGCTCTCAGCGAAGGACGAGCCGAGGACGCGCGTGAGCTAAGGGACAAAATGATTGTTCACAACATGCGCCTGGTTGTGAGTGTCGCCACAAAATACCAAATGCCAGGATTCGATCTGCAAGACTTGGTCCAAGCTGGAATGCTGGGTTTAATGAAAGCGGTGGATGGATGGAATCCGGACAGCGGCAATAAATTCTCTACCTATGCTGCAACTGCGATAGCGAATACGATCACGCGCGACATGACTAATACTGGGCATACCATTCGCGTGCCAAATCATGCTGCGCGGCTGTTAGGCGTAGCTCGCGACTCTTTTAACGAAAATGAACGCAACCCCAGTGCACAGGAACTAGCTGAGCGCGGAGAAGCCTCACTGAAGGTTGCAACAGACACTCTCCATGCGCGTAGGCCGATTGAATCACTGTCCACTCCTGATGGAAACAGCCGTGAAGATATAGCCACTGAGTCCGCCGATGGAGAATTGGATGAAGAACGCAAACACAATGAACGCGCAATTGAGAGAGCGCTTACACTCTTACCAGACGAAGAGGCGGTCATACTGCGCCACCTGCATAAGCTAGGAGATGGCAAGTTTCTATCACCTGCTGAACTGGCAGCACTACTTGAGCGCAGCGAAAAGGAACTTGAAAAGCAGGCTAAGCACATTGAAGGTAAGTTGCTAAGATTACTAAAGGCTGCGTAGCATATTAACTAGCCTAGACTCGCGGATGCGTTTTGCAAGTTACGTTAAGCCACTTTTTCAATTCCACCGCTACGAATAACTTTTTCCTCGTAGTCCTTCCACGCCATGTAGAAGGCGCCCTTGCGCTCCAATAACTCGGCGAATGTACCAGCTTCCTCTACCCTGCCATGCCGAATGTAAATCACACGATCGAATAGCGGCACCAACGCCAAGCGGTGACAGGCAGTAATTATGGTGCGAGAGGAAAAGTGGTGCAGCAAGGCATAAAAAATCTGTTTCTCCGTCATGGGATCAAGACTGGATGTTGGCTCGTCTAAAAGAATAATCTCCCGATCGCGCGCGCGCATAAGTCCACGCGCAAAGGCCAAACGCTGCTTTTCCCCGACTGACAGATTCATGCCACGCTCTGAAAGCATAGAATCAAGGCCTTGCGGCAAGCGCGATATCACATCCTGCACTTTGCAAAGCGAAGTGAAAAAGCTCACCTCCTGCGGGCTAAATTCTTCCTCCATACTAAGATTGAATCGCACGCTCTCTGAGAATATCTCTGGCTCCTGAGGAATAATAAGTACGGATTGAGCTACATCTTCACGCGAGATACTACTCACGCAATCGAGCCTAAACTGATAACGCTGCGGTATAAGCAGTCCACCTAAAATCTTTAACAAGGTTGACTTTCCACCGCCGCTTGGACCTACCAGAGCGATCTTGTCGCCACGCTTAATAGTTAGCTGCAGCGCCTCAATCCCCTCACCACCCTCACCAGCGTATGAAAACGCCAAGTCTGAAATCTCAAGGGAATTCCAAGCCGACGGAATGCCACGATGGCTGGTCGCGAGCGGGAGCTTTTTGGCTTCATCTACTACTGAAGTCGCATCTTCATACGCAGTCGCCGATTCCAGCATGCCACTATAATAGGCAGTGAATGAACCAAGCGCCTGGAAGATGCGGTCTAAATAATTCAGTAATACATAAACTTGAGCTACGTCGAAGGCTCCAGCTAAAGACTGGTGACGAGTAAAGTAAATAAGTAGCGACGAGCCAATCATTATAGTGTAACCGACACCGATTGAGCCCCACTTCAACTCATTCAGGGCCATAATATGCCGATTAATCTTGCGTCCTTCTGAGCGCTGCTGGCTGAGATAGTTATAGGACATGCGCTCTAAGTTAAGGGACTTAACAGTGATGACATTATAGAGAAAATCAACACAGATACGATTAATCCGATCGAAATAGGCGTTATTGAAACGTATGCTCGCCACAAATCGACGATTAAAAAACACCATGAATACGATGGATATCAGCGCTACAACAGAAACATCCGCCGCCACCCAAAAATCTAGGGCGAAAATGGCAACACTTGCGAAGACTACTTTCACGAGTCCCTCGATAATTTGCCACACGTACGTGCCAATAGTTGTATCGATAGCACCAGCTGAACGATGTAAGCGGCTCAAGCTCTCGCCACTATGGTGACGCACATGCCAACTTAGAGGGAAAAGCAACAAGGTCGCAAAAATTCGTTCAAGCGTATTCATGCGCCCTTCGAAGGCTACCGTTTGCTGAAGATAGCGCCCGAGGTGATGACAAAGGTTATAAAGCAGTCGAAAGCCGATATAGAGACCAAGCCCAACATAGACCCCGTGCATGCCTTCTTCGGTAAAACCATGCTCGATTGCAACACCAAGCGTGTAACCAATCGCCCAGGGGACTAACAAGTCGACGCTATACGCGACAACAAACAAGACTATAAAGGTGAAAAGTCGGGGGCGCTCACCGGACGTGGCTTCCCAGGCCCCTCGCACTAAATTTTTGAGGGCAGCGAAACTTGAATGTTGTGACGTAGATTCGCTCAAAGCAGAAATACCAAAAATGCGGTCGCAGTATACCGCTCTCAGCGATATTCCTCAATATGTTCAGCAAATTACAGATTCGAGCCAAATAGCACTGAGGCAAAGTTAACTACTGGCGGGATTAGGGAGAGGTAGTGCCCCTATTTAGGGGCATATTTTTTAATGGTTTTACTTGCATAGATTGCTGTGGGCCAGCCCTCGCTCAGGAGGGAGTCGCAAGATCTTCCACGTATTTATGGCAGTAGCTTGGTTTTTTAAATGAAAAATTACCTGAACTCACTTTCCTCTCCATTGATTGCCAGCCTTCTTTTTCTATCAGCTTGCAGCGCTAGGCCGGTGGTAAAAGTTGGAGATATACCAACTGCTACCCTGCCTAGTCGCGAGGAAGTTAGCGTAGCAGAGTCGTTCCTAGGGACACATGTAGACGAGCAGGGATACCAAGTCTTGGACAGTGGCAAAGAGTACCAGCGTGTCAATTCCGTTATCTCTAAGCTTACAAAAGCTGCTGGATTTCCGGCCGGTAGTATACCTGTCCATCTTGTAGATGCCGGTGATGAGGTCAACGCCATGGCCGTCAACAGCGCCTCGATGGTGGTGTACAGAGCACTCCTAGCAAAGGTGAGCTCTGATGATGAGTTGGCTGTGGTGCTTTCGCACGAAGTCGGCCATATTTTAGCGCGCCACTCACAGCAAGAAGCAGAAAAAGCTGAGCGCGCACGGGCTGTCTCAGTTGGAAGCAGTATATTAGGCGCAATTGCCTCAATTGCGACCGCTGCAGTTGGGTATCAAGGAGCATCAGATCTGGTTGGTGACGTGACACGAGGCTCAACAAAAGTGATTGGATACGGTGCAGTTGTTGGACAATTCGATCGCGACCAAGAGTATGAGGCAGATCATATTGGTCTAATGTTGATGGCTAAAGCTGGCTATGACCCAGCTGCTGCGATTGCGTTTTGGCAACGCGCTGATGAGATTTTTGGCCATGGCTCCAGCTCTGTGGGTGCTTTCTTTAGCACACACCCATCCTTTGGTAATCGACTCGACGCGCTGAAAGAGGCGCTTCCCGTGGCACAAGCCCTGCGGCCAACAACCACCGACAAAGGCAAGCCGCATAAGATCTAGTGGCATTGCAGTAACGTGGCGGGCGGAGAATGTGCGAGGAGAAAGAACCGTGGTGTTCAATTAGTAATGGATTGCTTGGTTGCCCGGCACTATGTTGGGTACAGCTAGCGCTGACCACGGCGTTCAGAGAGCGGGTGCTTGCTTCCTCGATTGGCACTTCATGCAAGTCTCCTCACCTGTCAATGCGATGAGGGATACACAGCAGACCGAGAAGCAATCCACTCGTCATTGCGTACCACAGCATCCACTACCCGCCTGACTTCTCTTCCTCTTCCGAGCCACGGCCCAAGTAAAATGCCTTAAAATCCTTAAGGGCATTCATATAGTTAATGAATCCTTCATAAGGACTTTCGTAAGGACTAAAATACGCATGCACATCCCCGTCAGCAAACCATTTGGTGCACATGTAGTAAAAGTGATCGGAAGTGAGCAGTTTACGCCAAATAGCAAGTGCCTGCGGATCGTTCTGCCAACGTACTGCCTTTCCTAAATCATAGATCTGTTCCAGGGCACTGAGTTGCATGCGATTACCACGCCAAGCTGATGTATCGCGGTCTACATCAGCCCAGGATGTTACGCGCGGATATGCCATTTCAGCGCGACTTGGGTACAACTCTAAAACTTCACTAGGAGTAGCAAAATTCCAATCCTTGTGCTTAAAAATTTCACCCGGCAAGTGTTTAAGAAACTCAAAAATACCAGTGCTGGCCCATTGATGCTCGCCAAATGTTTCAAAATCCATGAAAAGATTAACCGTGTCACCTGCTCCGCTTACAGAATGGATCCATCCAGCATATTTCTCAGCCGTAAGCGGATAGCATTCCCATCCGCGGTTAGAGAAGCGAAACGCAACGTCGTCTGATAAGCGATAGTTTTTAAGCAACAGGCGCGTCGAACGCCCAGGCATGCTGTAAATGAAATTCGGACTACGCCATCCAACAATATCATCAGCTCCCTCAGCTATGCAGCCACGAAAGCCCATATCGCTCACTAAAGCGCCGATCGCATCGCTATAAATGAGCTCTGTGTTTCGAAATATACGCGGCTGATAGCCGAACACTTCAAGCATCAGCTCCCTATGCAACCGCACTTGCTCACGAAATTCCTCCTCGTCATACAAACTGGAAAGCGAGTGGTGATACGTCTCCGCTAAGAACTCCACACAGCCAGTTTTACTTAGCTCTACAAAGCTTGCTAATGCCTCCGGTGCGTACAGACGCATTTGCTCTATTGCAGTTCCAGTAATCGAAAACGCTAAGCGAAATGCTCCGCGATACTGTTTAATTAAATCGAGCAGTACCTGATTAGTTGGCAGATAGCACTTATGCGCCACCTTCTGCGAAATTGCCTCGTTCTTGTCGCTGTCAAAATAGTCATGATCTTTTCCGATATCGAAAAATGAGTAACGCTTTAAGCGAAATGGTTGATGTACCTGAAAGTAAAAGCATACCGATGGCATAACTAAGCAAGCCTCCGGTATAGCTCGAGCATACGCAGCGCCGAGGCATCCCAGCGCAAACGCTTTAGCTCCTCACGCGCCATCGCCACCATGTCCTGCCGCAACTCATTATGCAAAAGCGCATTAATAATCAGGTCAGCTAATCTGTGAACATCCCAAAAGTCTACTTTGAGCGCATGCGCCAAGACCTCCGACACGCCGCTCTGACGAGAGATAATCACTGGTGTATCAAAACTTATTGCTTCAAGCGCTGAAATACCAAAAGGCTCTGACACGGATGGCATTACATAAACATCGGCCAGCGAATACATTTCCTCAACTTCATGGCCTTTCAAAAAACCGGGAAATTCAAAATGGGCCCCTAAGCCTAGCTCCTGCACGCGCTGCATCATGCGCGGTAGCATGTCACCTGATCCAGCTAACACAAATAGCACATCTGGTACATGTGGAACGACTCGCGCTGCGGCTTCGACAAAATAGTCCGGCCCCTTTTGAAAAGTTACACGACCTAGAAATAGCACAATTCGTCGCCCCTGCAGTCGTTTGGATCGATAGCGCTGCACAACAGTACGCGGGTAGACACCGTTATGCACAACACGAACTTTGCCAGTGGCGATAGCGTGACGCTGCTGAATCACGGAGCGAGTATAATAACTTACAGCCACAACCATATCAGCTGCATGCAAGCCAAAGTGCTCGATCTGATTGATAGAAGGATTGACTGCCTCACCGCTACGATCATATTCGAGGCTATGGACATGCACTATAAGCGGCTTTTTCGAAAGCTGTGATAACGCGACCGCAGCCGGGTATGTCATCCAATCATGCGCATGAATCACATCGAACTCTAGCTCTGAGCATAGAGCTATTACTTGTGCCGTATAGCGCGCTACTTCTTTAAAAATGTCAGAACCGTAGCGAGCCTTTCCTACTCCCTCTTCAAAATCATCTAACATCAGAGAGATCTTCTCGCTCTCAACAGCTAGGTCGAAGATAGCTGTAAATCCAAGTCCAGAGCCTGCAGCTTGATAAGCAGCATCATAGCTCTCAGGGCGTAGATAGGGACTTAGCAACGCTGGAATTCGAATTGTCTTTATGCCAGATTTTGCCTTGCTCCCCTTTCGCTTCTTGGGCTGCGCTGTAGCTGGATACTTTCCGGTCAAATCCCCAAATACCTTTGGTGTTCCCCCACGTGAATCCATCAGCGCCATGTGCGGTGCATGTTCGCCTCCGAAAAGACTGGGAACCACAAATTGAATTTCTGCCCCATGCCGAGAAAGTGCGCGCGTAAGCCCTTCGCAGGCGGTACCAAGACCACCGCTTATGTGCGGAGGATACTCCCACCCGAGCATCAAGACTTTCATAGGCCAATCGCCACAACCGGCATTAATTCACCGGCAAACACGTACACTAATCCACTAATATGATGCGCAACTTGCTGGAAAAATTGCAAATTCTGCCGATTAAATCAGGCTATGGTTGAACCCTGATCGCACTCAATTTCAGAATACAATTCTAACTATGGCCTAATAACCACTTTTAACGCACGCCAAGCGAAATAGGCCAAATCCTGAAGGTCAAACAGCAATCTGCGCACAATCCACGTTCTATTACTACAGCGCTACTGCCACATTTCTGACTCAACAATGGAACGGCCAAACCAAAATGACCTAAGCGTGCAGACTTAAGAAAGTTATAGAATCCGACTCCAAATTTAGGGTACAAGCATTATCAAGAGTGCGTAACAAAATAATGCTTATTGTTTCGCCCACAATATGCGCCTGTTGAGTTTAGCTAGGGCACTTTTGTTACTGGCTATAATTTCTTCACTATAAGACCTCTTCCTGGAGAGTGGTTAACAAGTGTTGGATCAGCGGCCTTCGCAGACAGCCTCCGGCACTAGCCCTTCTGGGCCAGTGCCGGAAGACCTTGGCTCACTAAGGGGCCAGCAAATACTCGCTGTTTCATCAATCCCAGCTGTATTTCTGCCAATTGACCTTGGAGGTCGACTTGTTGTTTACGAGCTATTGGGTAGCCTATTTGTGCGGGCACATCCAGTTGCCCACGCTCTAGCACTCCAAGCCTTCGACGAAGAGCTAGCTGCTCATGGCGTTTCGGTGCATGAGGCAACTCCGATCGCCTGTGGGCACATCTCTATTCATCCGGGTTACCCCAATACCATAGAAGTGGATCTCCCCGGCGGAAGCACTGAGAGTACCAATATACTAGTTGCCAATATGATTGCCGCCTCTGATCCATGCTCGCGTGTACGACTAGCTTAGAGCATGCACCGAAAGAAAAGTCCGAAAGGGTCTATTTACTAAAACTTGCTATAATGGCCCAGAGAATTTCCGTTAAAGCGCTTTATTGTACTTGGCAGTCGAATGAAGGACTAATACGCTCATGTGCTATGGAGATTTTATAAATGATCTTAGCTGGTGATATCGGCGGAACAAAAACCCGCTTGGCGCTCTTCGACACTGCGGACTCTAAGCTGAGCAAAAGGTGTGAGCAGCGCTATGACAGCAAGGCTTACAGTAGCCTTTCGGAAATTATAAAAACCTTTCTAAATGCGAATCCCGCAAAGCCAGCGGCAGCATGCTTCGGCCTGCCTGGGCCGGTAATTAATGGTGCAGCAAAGTTAACCAATCTTTCTTGGAATGTGAGCGAATCTGACCTTGCGCGAGAATTCAGCATTAAAGCTGTGCGCTTGGTCAATGACTTGGCCGCAACCGCTGCTGCAATTCCCCTTTTACAGGGAGAACAAGTCGACATAATTCACGCTGGTCATGAACCGCGCAACAAAGATGTATATGCAGTTGTGGCTCCTGGCACAGGGACCGGTCAATCTTTCCTCCATATGCAAGGTCAAAGACCAGTGGTTTTTGCTAGCGAAGGCGGTCATGCAAGTTTTGCCCCAGAGACCAAAGTTCAAATTGATTTACTAAACTACCTACAGCAGAAGTTCGGGCGCGTTAGTGTGGAGCGACTAGCCTGTGGACTAGGAATCGCCAACATTTATGCATTTTTGCGCGACTCGCAGCTTGAGCAAGAGCCAGCTGAACTCCAATCACGCTGCGCAGGCCAAGACTTAGGAGCAGTTGTCACTCAAGCTGCGCTGAAAGAAGAATTTCCAATAGCCATAAGGACTCTAGATTTGTTTCTTGAAATCTTAGGTAGCCACGTTGGAAACATAATTCTTACTTATCTCTCAACAGGAGGCGTCTATCTTGGCGGGGGAATCCCACCACGCATAAAGGAAAAGTTGCGCTCAAAACGTTTCCTTGAAGCTGTCTGGAATAAGGGCCGTTTCTCTGAGCTAGTGCGGAGTGTTCCGCTAACCCTAATTACGGATGATCATGCTGCTCTTATCGGGGCAGCGTTTCTGGCCCAAAATCTTTGTGTTTGAGTTGCTTTTGCCATGGGATTCCGGCTCGATTGCTCGGCACTGAAAGATAAGGAACAGCTCCATAACCTGGAGTGGTTGGAGACTAATGCTCTTGGCGGCTACGCTAGCGCCCCAGTCTCAGGGGCACACACAAGAAAGTACCACGGAATTCTAGTAGCGGCTTTGAACCCACCGACTGATCGTGCGGTGCTAATATCAAAACTTGATGAAACTCTAATTCGCCGCAAAGAGCGCATTGAACTCAGTAGCAATTTCTACCGTGACTCGACGCATCCGCAAGGCTTTAAGTTTTTATGCGACTTTAGCTGCAACCCAGCCCCAAGTTTTTTGTTTGAGGCGCTTGGCATTCGACTACGAAAAACTATTCTTTGCCTGCACCATGAACAGACCACACTTATTCGTTACCAAGTAGAGATCGCACCCCCAGGAAGCCAAATAGAGTTTCGCCCTCTCTTCTCCGGCCGCGGCTTTCACTCGCTCCAACGTGCGTATACTCCTTATCAATCCAACCCAAGTATTGATAACGAAAAGTTCAAAGTTCAGCTTTGTGATGGCCAACCGCATGTCTTGGTTCATATACCGGGAGCAAGTTTCAAGTTGCACACAGATTGGTATTACAATTTCCGCTACCCTGAAGAAGAACGCCGCGGCTACCCATCCGAAGAAGACCTTTTGTGCTATGGCTATTGGGAACGCCCCATTAGCAGCGGGGATGACTTCATAATTACCTTAAGTTGCGAAAAGGAGCCTTCAACTAACGCGCTGGCTAGCTATAACGCTGAGCTACAACGTCGTGACTTAATTCGCACTCGCGCTGGTGATAATATTAGCGCGGATTTAGCGCTGGCTGGAGATAAGTTTATAGTTAAGCGCGGCAATGATTTATGCAGCATCATTGCAGGCTACCATTGGTTCAATGACTGGAGCCGGGATGCCATGATCTCACTGCCTGGTCTGTGTCTAGTCACGGGGCGTTACGATGAGGCTCGCCGCATACTACTCGCTTATGCTAACCGCTTGAACAATGGAATTCTTCCCAACAATTTTCCCGACTTGGGCAGTCAGCCGCAGTACAACACCATCGACGCCACGCTGTGGTTTGTCGTGGCTGTATTTCGCTATCTTCAGTATTCCGGTGACCGTGACTTTGTCGCCGATTTGCTCCCTATTTTAAGTGAGATCTCAGAGGCTCATTTACGCGGCACTCATCACGGAATTCATGTTGATGATGATGGCCTACTAATGGGAGGCAACCCTACTATCCAATTGACTTGGATGGACGCGAAGATTGGCGATTGGGTGGTAACCGCCCGTCAAGGTAAAGCAGTTGAAATTAACGCACTGTGGTACAATCTGCTCTCAATAATGTCAATTTTATGCACACAATTTGAACGTGCTACGGAAGCCGAGCATTTCGCCGCTCGGGCGCGTGTCGCATACGCCCGCTTCAACGAGATTTTTTGGAATGGCGAAAGTGATTCCCTGTTCGATTTTATTGATGGTCGCCAGCGTGACGGCAAAATTCGTCCCAACCAAGTTTTTGCGCTTAGCCTTCCATTTCCACTGCTAGACGCAGAACGCGGCCGCCGTGTTCTGCGTACCTTGGAGGACAAGCTACTCACGCCACTAGGACTACGCACACTTAGCCCTGAACATCCATCGTATCAACGAGTGTACATAGGCTCACAGCCACAGCGTGATGCGGCATATCACCAAGGTACTGTTTGGCCATTTTTACTTGGGCCATATGCATCCGCACTATGCCGCTTTGGCGGAGCTGGTGGCAAAGCACGCGCGCGCTCTCTTTTAGAGGAACTGCATCGAACTTTCTTTCTACAAGCACCTGGATTGATTCCTGAAATCTGTGATGGCGAGCCACCTCATACTCAACGAGGCGCTATTGCGCAGGCATGGTCTATTGCTGAAATTGCGCGCGCCTGGCACGAGGACATACTGGGCAAAGGACCTTGCCAAAGCTAACGCCAGCTAAATGCAACACTTTTGCAGCTGATGAGCATATCGGTGGTATAAGGTTTATCAAGAGGTTCATTTATATGAAAAAAGCCGCTACTGGTTGTTATCTATCAGTTACCCTTACAATCATTTTTACAGCCCTATTGGCACCATCAAACCTTTCAGCCGAGAACAAAACCTCCGACGGGTGCACACCAAAAGAAGTTAAATGCGATGATAATGTCAGCCGCCGGGCGCTCTCGGAATGCGCGGCCTACACAGTAGTAAGAAATGGTGTACAAGGAAAACTAACAGCCTATCTTATAGAAAAAGACGGCTGTCCAGGTAACGGCGATACTGGGGAACTTGAACTAACATTTACGCCCGACGGCGGCCAACCGACCAGTCTCTATTCATCTAGTGGAGGCCAGAAAACATTCTACTTCACAAATGTATCGATTAGCGCAGGAAGTAATATTTCATACAGTACGTTTATCCAAAACACGCTCGACATCGACTCAAATACGCGTGTCAGACGCAACGATAACTATGTAATTAAAAATTGTAAGTGTACTTCTAGAAATTGTGCAGAAGATCCGGCTCTAAATGACGTATCCTCTTCTATGATTGGGGACGCGGATAGCTCGCTAACTGCAGGGAATGAAAGATAAGCCCCTAAGGCTGTCACCAACAAGTGACGCCCTCTTATTCATTTGTCGCCGCGCTGCAAATGGAGCCAAGTAAGATACAGCGCTGTGCATGTGCTACGCTTACTACTTCCTAAAAGCTGTCCGTTGCAACAGGGCGTCGAGTGATATTGCTCCCGCCCCAAAAGCTAGCATCAGCAGCGCCAGCACTAGAAAGAAGAAGGGATCCGCGCCAATGAAGCCGGATGGATCTGAAAATATTGCAAAAAACTTTTCACGATCTGAATCGACGCTCAGGTAGGCAACTATCATATTAACACTAAGGATTGCCCCAACTGGCCTACTACAAAGTCCGACCAGAAGTAGGAGCCCGCCAACGCACTCAACCCCACCCACGAACCAAGCATTCAATTCAGGCATGGGTATACCTAAACCCGTAAAAAACTCAGTCGTAGTGGCGTGATTGAGCAGCTTCCCCTTTCCAGACAAATAGAATTGCCAGCCCCACTGTAAGCGAAATAATAAAAGCAGCACCGGCTGCACCAAGCAGGTACCCAAGGCTACAAACCAGCCGTAAACCTGGCGCCCAAACGATAGGAGTGAGGATTTATCCATAGTTTCTATAAGATACGACAAGCACCCTTCAGCTGGCTATAGGGTTCCACAGCATGCTTGAGGAATGTCAAAACGAGGTGCGCTTAAGTATACTGAGGCCCACGGGATTTGGTGTCGAGATTGTAAGGTGTGTAACGAAGCCATGCCTAGCGCTTTGCTCGCAATACGAGCCTGCTGAATTTATTTAGGGCATTTGGTTCCTAGAGCACATCCGGAAGTTAGTTCTTAAAGGTGCTATGATTAATAGCTCGCGCCCCGTACCAAGCAACATTGGGCCTACTGCTGAGTCATCGACCCAGGCGCTATCTGCCCCGCCACCTTCTGGCAACCTATCTGATTATGTCACTGGCTGGCAGCGCTTACGCGGCCGCGCTGAAACAACAGGACGAGAGCATGAGCGTCTTGTTAGTCGCTTTCGCCAGCATATCTCAAACATAGCGAATTCAATTAGCCCTGATTTAAGACAAGAAGTATTCCGTGAATTTTGCGCAACACCAACGACTCGCCCACTCCAGCGGCGCTGGGCACCAATACGGGCTGGAGAGTTAATAGCTCAGGAAGTGGAGCGAGCCTACTCGGCCTCGCTACAATGCCTGGCTCGGCGCCTGTTTCCGGAATTTAAGCCAACTATGGGGCGCTTCGTAGTCGCGCATCTTCTGTGGCTAGAGGCCAGCGCCGGGCAAGATTCTGAGCTAAAAGCTGCAATTACACGGCGTAAGTGCCTACTTGAAGCGGACTCAAAAAATGCTGCTTTACTAAGGCAATGCCTTCAGTTTGACTCTGTACGCTCCGGCTCGAAGCATACCCTAAGACTACGCGAAATTAAGCGTGACATAAAAATTATAACACGCGAAGGAGTAGCCATTCGTAGCACACGCTGGGCAGAGCAGCTTAAGCAGGAAGGCCGTGGTATTGCAGCGCTTTCGCGCAGCCAACGAAGCGCATTAGGGCTTGCTAGTGCTCAAGCTCTGCAAAGTGCTGGCCGTGGCATATTTGGCCTGAGTGAACGAGCACGAAGCGAGAACGCTAGGGCCGGTGGATTAGCTGAAAACTCTCGCAAGTGGACAAAGGCTTTAGAAGCAAAACTTGTAAGTCTCGTTCGCTCCTGCCGCCTACCGGATGGACGAGCCGATTGGGCCGAAATTGCGCGACTTTGGGATGGTGGGCATAACAAAAACACCCTTGAGCAACGCTGGCAAAGCATTCGGCGTAAGGCCGGTGGGCAGCGCTAGGTGACTCTACTGGCCCTTCACAAATTTACCAGTCCCGACATTAAACCTTTCCCACGTCCCTGATTAAGAAGGGGTACACTGCCTCGTACAATCTCCACTAAGCTAAATTATTGGCTTCAAAATATACGCCTATCTCGCCCCAGCATTGGGCGTTGAGGCGAATGTTTCTTAACTATCCGATACCTGCTATTATTCCGCCCTGGGCATTGGGTGGTTGAAATTGCGAGACGTATGCGCATTGTTCAAAGTTCGCCCTCTACTCTTATTCTACCCAGAGAAACCTACTCTCCAGACATAGCTGCAATTGTTGGCCAGCGAACCGATCGTTTAGGCGATCATTATACGCGCCGGCAAGTCGTTCACGAGCTTATGATGGAAGGGCTCAAGGCACAGCTGGACATGCTGGCGCCCTTGGTCACAGTGTTGGTAGATGCCGCGAGTAGGGCCAATCAAGGCTACCTACCCCTTGTAAAGCGGCTGGATCATGCAGAAAAGGCTGCTACCTCAGCATGTCCGAAACAAGTCGTAGAGCAGGCAAACGCGTTATATGCCTTCCGAAAGTTCCTCAGTAATATTGAGAACTCTCAGGCGCTACTTAGGTTAGCCAGTCAACCAATAAAGCTAGTAGAAGACTTCTACCTGGAGCACATTCGCAAGTTTGAAGGGGAGCTACCAAAAATACTTCTTAATGACCTACAGGTTAACCTAGCCCGCTTTGTTCTATATTTTCAACGCCTAAGCAAAGAGCTTAATAGTGGTGACGTTAACATTGCGCATATAAGTGATTTTGTTTCGAGTTGTACTTCCGTCCGTGCAAGACTCGCCACAGTCATGGAGCGAATTCCAACTCCTCCGGGGTCAGCTGATTTTTTACAAGAATTGTCCCAAGCCATTAATTCGCTGGAACAGTTTTGTTCTGATACTGGCAGAAATGCTACGGTCATGAGTTTATGCGATCGTCGCATCCTTACCCTTGATGGAATACAAGACAAAGTGCGTTTTCTAAAGCGAGGCAATGAGCAAGCCTCGCAAGTTGTCGCAGGTCTTAGGATAGCCCAAATTCGGGGGGCGCTAGGGGCTATTCACTCTGCACTACCAGATGACGTGCGAGGCAATATTAAAATTGCAGAGTTATCGCAAGTGCTGGTTCATCCATTCGGAGTAGGCTGCTACTTGGATGCGCAAAAGTTTACCCGCTTATGGGGAACGCACTCTGCGGCAATAAGTCTTGCCAATGGTGTGGTTTTAATAAATTCGCTGGTTCCAATTGACTCTGCCACAACCGCCTTTTTTCAAGTGCTGCTACCTAAGCTTTTTGCGACATCTGTTCGACCGGTAGAGCATTCGCCAGTTGCAACGCCTTACACAGACATAATTGAAGCGTGCAAGGGAGATGAGGCAAAATTTTCAAAAGCACTTTTGGGCCCAAGAGTTCGCTCATTTCTTGCTGTTCACCAGGCTGATGCTTTGTTGGATCTGTTTACTTACGCCAGTGTAGGCTGGCCTGGTGACGGTAGCCCTTTGGAGCTTAGTAGTCTTTCGCGCACCATAGACAGAGCGGTTCACTTTCTCTCGACAACCGGCCCCAAACACCCGTCTCTCATGCGACAAGATGTTGTTCAGCAACATGTGACGGCCATGGACCACGACCTTGAGCATCTTAATGTGACTTTGAACCAAGGGTTTAGTCTCTGCACAACCAAAGAAGAATGGATACATGCGGTTGCTCTTATTAGCATCTTACCTATGGAGCGCTGGGATCGTTTCCCCAAACTGGTGCAGGCTGTATGCAAACGCTCTCCACTTGCACCTAGCTAAGGTAACTACTGGAGAACTTCTGTACAGCGCCAGCAGACATTACTGTACGCCTACAAATTTGCCCGCACTAACCTTGAATAGTTCCCCACTCGCTTGGTTCACAAAAGGCGCCTTAGAAAAATCAATCGCGCCTGTGATCCCACGATATTTGGAAGCCAAAAGTCTTGAGCGTAAGTCACCTTCCGAAGTAAGCCAAGCCTCGGCAAGGGCAACTACGATTTGATATGCATTATGCGCTTCATGCGTAGGCGCCTCGCCGAAACGCTGGCGATAACTCGCAGTAAATTCTGCTGGCACTGGCCAATCAAGGAAATACACCCCCTCAAGTACCATCGCACCACCCCGAAATAGCACTGCTTCAACTGCATCCGAAGAAGAGATAAGCGGAACATCTAACTTTTGCTCTTGCATACGTTGACGTAGGGTTTCTGGGTGCCAAGCTCCAACGACTGCGTCAACACCAAGACTTTTGAGCACACTGGTTTCAGAACGAAAGTCGGCGAACCAATCTGTAAGCTTAATATCGCGCAGCACTTCTACTCCAGTTGCAGCAGCAGCCTCTTGAAACATCTCGCTCATGGCATTGTTCCAGTAGTCATCGAATGAAACCATGGCGATTTTCTTCACCTTCGGATGCAGCCTAAAAAAGCGCTCAGCTGATGCCTTCAAGCCAGCAAAGGAATGTCCAAAGCTAAAAAAATAATCACTCCGCTCGTGCATCGACTTATCCATGACCGTTGGAGAAATCAGCACTACCTTATCTCGCGCTGAAAGAGGCACTAGCGGCGTGGTCAAGAAAGCCCACACATCTCCAATAACAGCCTCGACTTTATCCTGAGAAACAAGCTTATTATAGGCTGTAATGGCGGCAGCAGCTGTGCTTTGCGTATCTTCCAGCTTTAATTCGATTTGAATTGAATCTTTGTATTTTGAATTTGCATTAACTTCTTCGACTGCCAGCTCAATTGCCTGCCGCGCAGCCTTACCCCAGATATTGGCCATCCCAGTAATTCCAAGCGCCGCTCCAATTTTGTGTTGGGTTGGAGCTGCGCTGGCCTCGGACAGCAAAGCCATAATGAGCATCTGCGCAACGGTCAAGAATTTAAGAAATTGAATCATGCCGCACCTATATTAGCCACGCGCTGCGCCAGACTCTATCGACACAGCGACAACATATCCTGCACTATACGTGAAACCTTCGTAATGGCACGCAACTTTTTGTCCACATATCTTGTTTGTGCCTTAACTTGTGCCTCAACCTAAATCCTGTTGTGGGCAGGGTCGAGCAAAAATGTCCAAAGTTCAACTTGCGAACCCTCGCTATCACACCAATTCCACATTAGCGCGCGGAACTGTAACCACCTCACCGCTAGAGAGCTTTACCCGCAGTACTCGTGCTAAGGCGCCTGTATCTATACGCTGGGCCTCGTGGGGCAGCTCATGAACTTGCCCGTACTGGCCAAAAAAAGGCACGCGAATTAGGCGCACCTGGGCACCAAGCACTAAACCAGCAGCAGAAGGTTCTACGGCCATACTATCCTGCATAGAGCCGGGAATAACTATCTCCGGGCGCACGGCACCAGCTCGCACTTGAGTAGCCCCATTAATGGATGCACTCTGTCCATTGAACTTCTTGAGAAGTGCATAGACACGCTCTGACATTTCTAAGGCGCCAAAGCCTTCGCTTACAATCAATGTGAATGGGACATCCTCATCTCCAGTCAGCGCGATTCCAACATCATAACCCAAATATGAGGCCAGCACTTGATCGTCAACCGAACCAGCCACAAGCCCACAAATACCTGCTTCCTTAGCTGCCACTAGAAACGAAGCGCTGGGCGCTCCACGCATTACTAGCACCGCGCCACGTAATTGAGTTCCCTGCGGTAATTTATCACCATCCAATACTAGTAACTTTCCAACGCGCTCGCCGCCGACGCCGAATATGCCCTGCACAAATGCGGCACGCGTTTCAATAGTTACCGATTTCCCTTCGCTTACTTCTACCACACGACCGGACACATAGGCCTCAATTGCAATAGGCTTAGCTGCCGAGCGCACGCCAATGTGTCCAGAGCTAGCAGTTATAAGCTCAACCACCCCATCAACCGGCGACTTAAACTGTGAACGAAAAAGCCCAAACAAGCCTACGTGCTCACACAAAACTTGCCCCACTGTCACGGCCTGTCCTGCTTGAACTTTAAGTCCAGCAATCACCTCATGTGGCTCAATGCCAATCTTTTCAGCAACGCGTTGAATATGTAGCTCACCAGGCAGAAAGGCCCGCGCTACCACCTGATGTGCCTGCACTTCTTGCCCTACCTGTACCGTAAGCTCGCCTGGAACCGGCAGCTCCCGCACTCTCCGGATTACATCGCTAATGCGACACGCAAGTCCTGGTGTAAATGCCTGTGCCATCTCTTTAAGCCTGATCTAACCCTAGTTGCCTATAAAGTACGCGCTGTTGCTCTGGCCAAGCCACTCGTGGCCCCTGCCAACGTAGCGGCCTGTTGCGCCCATCTAGAATCAGCCCACACTTGCCTACTTCAATATCGCGCTCATACACCTGCCCTGGCCCAGCCCCTACGTTCACTCGCCCGCGCGGTTCCACAATTAGCCTGCCCCGGCTCCCCGCGCATAATTCTACGACCTGTACCGCTCCCGCTTCAATGCTAGCAAGCTCCTTGCCCTCAAAAGTTACACGAGCCAGCTCGCCTCTACCATCCTCAGCATAGACTGGAACTATGGCGTGCCCAACATTTACTAGGCAGTCGTTAATAAAAATCTCATCTGCTGCTTGTGGATGGACAGACGAAAACACCCCCAAGTGTGGCATCATGAATATGGAATCGACAGTGATCTGTGTCACCCCTTGCAATCCAAACCCCTCAATCATCATCATGGCAGCGCTAAGACGCTGCGGGGCATGACTAAGCACCCCACCCGAACCAATCACAACATCAAGATGCATCAGATCCACTAGCTCATAGCGATTACTACGCTGCGCAAAAATATCGGCTATTCCGCGCACGCGCCGCTGACCACTCAAGCCAACCGCTAATGAGCGATGGTGAGCTAACGACAGGCGCAGGGCTTCACGGCACACAGCCTGCTCAAGCCACAAGTCTTCCAGGGTTTGAGGGATAGATGTTGGACGAATCATCTTATTGCGTAAACGATCACGAACTTCTGCATCGCTAACTTGATATGGAAGCCAGCGCGCAATATTTTCCACTCCTGCCTCTACCAACACATTGGCAACAGAATAGCTCATTCCTAAATTGGCGCTTACAGTGCGATTAAAAATGAGTTCATCTTCCTGGTCACGAAAAACGCTAAAAACATCGGTTGTGGCGCCGCCGATATCGGCGCATAGCACTTGCACATTATTGCGCTTGGCATGCCGCAGCGTCATGTCGCCTACCGCTGCAGGTGTGGGCAAAATTGGTTTTGGACTCCACCCCAAAAGCTTGCCATAGCCAGGTGAGTGACTCATGACGTGAGTCAAGAAAAGTTCATGAATTGCCTCACGCGCTGGGCCTAGATTTTCAGTCTCAAGCGTTGGTCTCACATTCCCCACCACCTGCACGTCAGCCACCCGCTCTAGGATTTCAGAAACCTCACCAGCTGCATCGCGGTTCCCCGCATATATAACCGGCAAGCGCAGAGTGTCGCCAAAACGCGGGCGCGGCGCGGCAGCTAATAGAAGCTCAGCAACCTCAATCACGTGCTGCTTAGAACCCCCATCAACACCGCCAGTTAGAAGCACAATGTCGGGCTTGAGGTGACGCACTCTGTCAATGCGCTCATGATCTTCGCGGCCATCATCAGCCGATAGAGCATCTAACACGATCGCCCCTGCTCCCAAGGCTGCTCGCTCAGCTGACTCGGTAGTCATTTCCTTTACGACGCCACCGACAACCATTTGCAGGCCTCCGCCAGCGGAACTTGTGGAAAGATACAAGTCTATTCCATGGCTACCATTTTGCTCTGACTCGAGAAATGGGTGCGCCATTCCAGCACTACGCGGCCTCAGTATGCGTCGACCAGAGACTTCCTCTACTTCACTGAACGCGTTTAAGGCGCCGACAGTCACATCCGCCACAGGTTCTTCAACCGTAGTCGGAGCCTCTCCGCGTGCAGTTTGTCGCCAACCGTCCTGCGTTTTCTGAAACAAGAGCGCCTTAGTGGTGGTAGACCCACAGTCGGTTACTAGAACTGTTCGCAGCTTCGACGCCTCGGTTTCCATTACTTAAAGCCCTATACAATAACGAAGCGCAGCTCCCCAGTCATTTAGCAAAAACTGCAGCCTTTCCACGAGCAGCGCCATACGCGCCATGACGGTGGAACCAAAAAATGCCCCGAAGCACACCATCATCAACCAGCGACCTAAGCCCGCCCCCATTTCGGCAAATCGGGCGCGGCGACGGAAGGAGAAGAAAAAGTAATACATCACGCTCAGTAGAGTCACCACAAAGACTGTATTGGAAAAGGAGCGGAATAGATCCAAAGCGCCGTCATGATAGACTACCAATGGCTTAAAGCTGCTAGCCAGCTGTGGAATTATCTCATTGAAGAATCCCTTGAAAGCTAGCCCACCAGACATGCCGAGTGAGAAGCCAATTACAAGTTTCGACAGCCAGGCATAGCGGCGCGAGTAAACAAAGTAGTAAAGGCATCCAAAACTGAGCGGTAAAATGTAAAGCAGATTTGTGGGGTCATATACCTTTGAGAAGGTCCCATCGGGATATTGCACCACATCATATCCTAACAGCGGCACCAGAATTTGCGGCCAGATATAGTTCTTAATTGGGACTACTAAGCCTAAACCAGCCGCAATTCCTATATATAGATGCTCAAATATGCGATACAGGCGATTTTCACGGACAAGGAAGCTAAAGATCGCCAAAGTACCAAGGCCACCGGTAAGAATAGTAGCAAGTGTCCATGGCTCGTAGTTCACTGTGCTCATGCCTGCCTCCACCAGCGTGCTAGCGATGAGAGGTTGCCCACAACAATCAAAAAGATGATTACAATGTGAGCGATTCCAAGGCCTGTGTTGATAACTCCTGAACTATCCGGAAGTCGAGCGGGGAATTTCTTTCCTAAAAGCTCAGAATACCAGGCCGCCCCAGCGATACCCTCTAATAGGCCGACAATCTGCCCCGAATCCAAGTACACAAAGGCCTCGGGGGTGGCAATTGAAGTACAGCCGTGCACAAGGTTTAGGCGGAAGCCCTTCTTCTGAAAGAACTGAATGTAGGCATCCAACATGCCTTGCAAGCCGGTGAACTCCCCCAGCACCTTGATTTGCTCGAGGCGCCGAAAATCTTTAAGCGCTGGCAGGTCAGCCAAATTGTTTCCCCGCGCATCACGCTTAAAAAGTTCCAGTAGATTTTCAGACTTAGGAATGGACTGCAGCAGCAAGCCGCCACCCGCGCGATAGCCTAAATTTACCCAATCACGCCCATATTCCCAGCTTTGCCCTGGATACTCCTTACCCAGCCGCTCTGCCACACGCTGCGGCACAGAATCTAAGAAAGGCTCAGCCAGCACATACAGCGACCAGAAAACTACCGGTATCCTGCGCCGCATTAGGTGTTCCACTACAGCCTCAGCCTGTGGCAGGCTTTCCGCTACCATCCCTGGTCCAAAATCGATGGCAACAAAAGCGACATCCCCCGGCTGCAGCTGCGTGGACTCAACCACTTCAAAAACTTTCTCAGCCGCACTCATTCGAGCAGGAGGCACCGAATACTTACGTAATAGCGGAAGGCTGATAGCCAGAAGCACCAACAAGTAAATCCAGCGCCGATCCAGATCCATCCCTACTTTGCTGCTACTCATGAGCGCTCCGCAAAAGATTCCGACTCAATCGAGAGCCACATACGGAACGCCATCACTAACCCAGCTACCAATGCTCCTATTTTTATAGCGCGGAATGCTCCTGAACTTGGGATAGACAGCAACCACACTCTTACCTCGGGAAAGCCGTCCCAAATCCAAAGCCCAAACGGTATCTGCCCAAGCATAACCAAAAGAGCCGCACATAACATGAGCGCAGACTCTGAAGAGCGAATTCTAAAAGCGCGGTAAGCCGCTGCTGCTATGTAAAAGCCAAGCAGGGAAAACATGGCTGCACCTAAGCTGATAAAAAAGCTTTGATACAAAAATTCATAAAAGCGCTTTGTACGCGTCTGCTCGAAAAGCAAAGTTTCGCCTTCACGGCTTAGGACTGAGGCGTCCGCTAGGCGCTGTGAAATTTCGGAGTTCTTCCCCACATCGCCTACAGCAGCCTCACCCCGCGGCAGATCTTCTAAGCCTGACACCAATGCATCCGTTGCTGCCAATACACGCGGCGAAAGTCGCTGCGCGCGGGCGGTTTCGACATCTTCGCCCGCCATGTTCGACAAGCGCGTTACTAAAGCTCGGAGTTCTGGTATTTCCTTGGTAGCCGCATCGTATAGAAATTGATTGCGTTTTGAGACCGGCAGCACATCTGCCTTATTCGCTGCCGCGTCCGCCATAATTCGATCAGAGAACTCGCGCAGCATCATTAAGCGCCCTGCTTGTGCGGAAGAGTCTACCGACCCGGCCCACTCACCAGCAGTCGCGTAAGCCATAGCCGTCAGCCCAAGCAGCAAAGCACAGCTTTCAAACCAGCCGCGGCGCCGAAAGATTATGCGCGAGCCATGCACCATTAGTAAGTTTATTAACCCCAAACCAATCGCTGCGGCCCCCACTGCGACAAATCCGTTCGAGATTTGCTCGTGGTATTGATCTATCTTTACGCCTGCAATGCTGGCGGGCAGAACGAATTCGAGAAAATAATAAATTCCGCCTAGGAATGTGACTAATTTGATGAGTTTGGCACGATACTGCATGGGCTACCAAAGCTCCCTTAATATGTAGTCTTCGATGTTTCTAAGCTGTAGCTCAGGATAAATAGAATTTAGTGTGGCTATAACTACACCAACAACTATAGCTACAAACATTAAAAGCTTGGCACGATCTTGCCCATATAAACTACCAAGTTGAACAGGCTCACGCGTTAAATATGCAGCCGCAGCAAAAAGTTCTTCTCCAATCAGAGTGTAATCGCAGGTGCAAATAAAAAATGGCACCTGCTCGGGACTAATTGTGCTGGCCACCTGCATAGCGCCGGCTTGCTGCCCAGCCTCGGCTAAGAGCAGCGACTCAGCAGCGAAATGCCCGAATAAAAATGTGGCAGCGACGGCCTCGCGCTGCATGAGCCCCATGTAGCCAGCAGCAAAGGCGAACTGCTCATCGGAGAGGTACATATTATTGCGCGCATCAAGAAGCGCGAGGCGCCCTTCGGCCCGATAGGCGTCACGCAATGTGTCTTCGGCTACCACCAGCACCTGCGCATCACTTTGTGGAGTAAGAAGCTTTAGCTTGTAGCGGGCAGCTTTACGAGCAACGTGATACAAAACGCCAAGACAGGCGTATAGCACAGGACCAACACCTGTTAAGCCCGATGTGTATGAGACAGGTCGCCCTAATTCTGCAGCGCGGCCTACAGCTTCGTCGATCGCCCCAACCCCAGGAATTCGGCGCACATAAAGTTCGCGCTCCTGACGTGCCAATCGAATATAGTAAAGGACAGGCCCGATAAGAAGCGCCATCAGGACTAGGACCCCAAGGCTGGCGTGCTCAATTCCCATGTGCTGCCCCCTTCTGTCTGCCCTCACCCTCTTCGATTAGACAGATGAGTCTCTCTAGGTTGTCCCGTGAGCTCAGAAAATCCATCAGCTCGCGGCTACGGCGCTGACCGACTAGTGCTCCCACTAGAGGCAAGCTAATATGCCCAGCTGCTTCCGCTAGCCCGCACAGAGGCTTCGACATCTCCAGCATGAAGATTGCCGGTGCCGCCATGCGACGTGCAACAATTTTATCCGCCAAGGACTGGGCCAAGGCATCTAGGTGCGCTTGAGACATAAGTGAGTTGTCCTAAGTTGGATTTATTGCAGTATTTTCAAGGGATTACAACGGGGGAATTTGAAGTCCCCAGCAACAGGTAGCAGCTAACTTTTGATGTCGCTATAAGCTCAGGGCTCGCTTCACGCGTTTAAGGATTACTTCCGGGCCCCTAGCACGACTTACAAAGTCATCTACGCCCATATCAAGCAACTCTGACTCGTTTTCATCAGAATCTGCACTTGTCAAGACAACTATCGGGATCTGATTAAAGTTATCTTCGGCTTTAACGCGCTGAATGAATGTGCGCCCATCCATGACCGGCATTCCAAGTCCACTCACTATGAGATCAGGTTTGGAAGACAGCAGTTGCTGGAGAGCTTCAGCTCCATTTTTAGCCTCTACGATTTTGTATCCCTCCTTACCCAGCATAAACCCGATCTTCTTTCGACACTCAAGATCATCCTCAACCACCATTACGGTAGTGTCATGCGCAGCTGCAGCAGCTGAGGCAGCATGCTCGGTTTCATTCAAATAGCAGCGCACTTCTGACAAAGAAGTCTTTCCTGTCCTAAGTAGTTCAATTGCTGACTGATCGAGTGACTGACAGCCGTACTTCACCGCAACTGCAGAAAACTCTTGAAGAGATGCTCCCCGAACTATAAGTGCTGCGACCTCCGGATTCACTGGCAAATAGCTATACAAGCCAAGGCGCCCGCGAAACCCAGTGAAGCGACAAGCCTCACATCCTAAGCCCACCCGCAGCTCTTTGGGATCCAGCTTATAAGCCTCAATAACTTTAGAATAGGAGGCAATTGCCGCAGCAGGCATCGGGGAGTTACACGAATCACAGATTCGACGCACCAACCGCTGTGCAAGCACGGATTGGAGGCTTGCAGCTATCGCAAAGGCATCGGCATTTAAATTTAGAAGGCGCGTAATGGCAGACGGTGCGTCATTGGTGTGCAGTGTGGATAGCACCATATGCCCTGTCTGAGCAGCCTGGAGCGCAATGGCCGCAGTTTCTGCGTCTCGAATCTCGCCAATCATTATCACATCCGGATCCTGTCTGAGGATAGAACGCAAAACGCTAGCAAAGCTCAGGCCAGCTGGCTCATTTATTTGTACTTGGTTAATTCCACCAATACGGTACTCAATCGGATCTTCCACAGTTTCAATGTTAGTGGATCCGTCACGAAGCTGCTTCAGACAGGTGTATAGAGTTGTAGTTTTGCCCGATCCAGTAGGTCCAGTGACTAGTATTAACTTCCCTGTGAGGGAAAGGTCCCGCATCAAGTTCTTCTCAATTTCTGGCGGCATAGCCAATCGCGAGAAGTTAAGGTCATCAAAGTTACTCGATAGCAAACGGATAACAATCTTTTCGCCGTGTGCGGTTGGAAGCGCAGACACGCGCAAATCAATCGGCTCTGTCGCAACTCGCACACGCGCTCTGCCATCTTGCGGCTTACGTCGCTCGGCGATGTCCATTCCTGCAATCAACTTTAAACGCGACACGATAGGAAGCTGCACACGTTTTGGAGCATCCATGACATGTTGCATTACTCCGTCAATTCTAAAGCGTATATCAATTCCGCTGGGAGTAGGATCAACATGAATATCGCTAGCATTCGCAACAACGGCATCTGATATGATTTTATTAACAATTCGAACAATGGGCGGGGTGTCCACTAGTTCTGTATCAAGGTTTTCCTCCTTTTGTGTGCTTCCCAGAAACTCGACTTCCTCATCAGGTTCAATTTGCTCCATTGCGTCAAAGTCGATTGTAGTTTGCGGCGCAGATGAGCTAAGTAAACTAACAATTTTAGCTTCATCCGCGATCGCCACCGTTAAAGGTGCCCCCAAAGCAAATGACAATAGCTTTACTCCTTCACTATCAAGTGGATTGGCCAGCGCGACTAAGACCTTGCCCCCCTCCTGATATAGCGGAAGCATATGATGCGCTCGTAAAAGTTGCTGATCAATCTTTGATAGGAATTCCCCTAAGGTGAGCTTAGCGCTTACAAGCGGGTCGAATAAATCAAGGTAGCGCACGCCCAAATGTAGGGCGACCTTTTGGATCGCTGCTAGCTCGTCAAAAAAACCTCGACGCCCTAGAATTCGAATCGGGCAAGAGTGTCTTGAGTGAAATAAACTCGGATCTACCTCTTCGCCAAGTATACCTGTCTTACGCAGCACTTTGACCAGTGCGATATCGCTACTCACAAAGCCCCCCGAATGCATAACTCCGCTTCTCGCTGTACGCGGAGAAGTCCTCCAGTTCATAAGATCGTAATATGCATGGAAATACTGAATAACAAAGCGCCCAACCAGCACCCTATTTAGGCCTAAATGTCAGGTTGCTAGCATCTCTGTGAGTATTACTACTGACTGTCGGGGCAACTATAGGTCTTGTAAGGCAAAGTGCTTACTTTGCTCACCGCAGCGGCGACTTTGGTCTTAAGTTTGCCCAATTGGGATGCGACTGAAAGACCAGGAATATTCTTGCTTGCATAGTTCAGCATCTTTTGGCCCTGGCTTTGCAGAGCGTTAAGTTTCTTCAATATATTTTTGTAGCTTGCTTTGTGGCTTTCGACACTACATCCGGCGCTGCTGGCGCAGCTTAAAGGGATCTCTGGCAGATCAAGACTTGAGGATACGATGCTACAATAGCTTGATTTTTGCTGTTCCACGTAAGTGGACAACTTCGCCGAAAAGGCGGCCGCTTTACTTGAGGAAAGTTTTTTCTTGCCAGTTTTTGAGAGACTTTTGGCAGTAGCGTTCAAATACTTTATCACGCTTGCGATCTTTGTATTACCTGCATTAACAGCCTTGACCTTGTCCTTACTTGTGCATCCACTGGGCGCAGGGTCGCTATATTCTGCGAGCAACGGTGGAAGTTCTGTGCCGGCTGTGAAATTAAGCTGATTCACAATGGGCTGAACATCTAGTCTGTCGAAGTAGATAGTGTACTCGCCGGGGCTCAAGTTACTAAATGAGTAATTTCCATTCGCATCGCTAAGTGTGCTTCCGCACGGGAGCTCATCATTCGGCTCATTCGAGCCTGCTAGTGTAATTGCGGCGGAACCGCTGGGCGTTGGTGTAATCTTAGCTAGAGTCACCAAGAGCCCACCAAACGTATTGCTGGGTGGATTCTTCACCGTCACACGACCAAAAGTGATAGGCGAACCACCACTTGGTGTAGGCGTTGAAGTGGCAACTATCTCTGCATAATCAACTTCGGATGGAGCAAATGAAGTAATATAACTTCCCACCGGCGCAAGTTGCACCGAAACGCCACTCGAAGTGACGACAGTTCCATCACTGAATGACAACAAAACTAAGTATGAATTATTGAAGACCTTCCCTTTCAATGGGCGAGCTCCAGTTGCTTGATAATAACCGATGGCCCGAGAGGTGCGAGAAAAGATGCGCTGGAAATTTGTGGAGCTTTGTAGGCCATCAAAGACGTAATAGCCATGGTCGGAAGCTACAATCGCTGCAGGTGAGTCAGGGTACACATTTGAAATCGAAATTGTTTGCCCTACGAAATTACTACCAGGACTAACGGCGAACTCATAGCCATTACCACTTGAATTATTATATCCGTATGGCAACCACCGGATATCCCCGGCGAACGAGCCATACATGAGGCCATCTGCCGTGGGGTTGTATGCAATGCCGCGGCCTATACTAAGCGCGCTACCCACATAGGACATGCTGCCATCAGAAAGATTTAATCTAGCGAAATACCCTCCGTAAGAAACTTCGTCATAAGCATCGCCTTCCAGATAGTACAGAATGTCACGAGACTGATCGACAGCCATGCCAAGCACTATTTGAAATGTATTTCTGAGAATCTGCACATCGCTGCCATCCATGCGCGCGCTATAGATTGCTGACTGATCTCCTACACTGTCCTTAAGCTTGTTACTCCAGTAGATCCTCTGTTGGTGGATCGAACTCGCCATGGCAGTGATATTAGTTGTACGCGTATCCACCAAAACTGGTATCGGAGTTAGGCTTAAGTCCGTGTAGTAGATCCCAGACGCACGCGCGCCCGGCGTGGGCGTGCCCGGCTCATACACAGAATAGAATAGCCCACTATTAATCAGCGCTGTTGGAATAGGACTAAGTGTCGGTGTGGGAGTTACAGTTAGTGTAGGCGTACTGGTAACTGTTCTGGTCGCCGTCGGGGTGACTGTAAGTGTTGGCGTACTTGTTGTTGTCGGAGTGTTAGTAATAGTTGCAGTTGGAGTCGGCGTGCCCGTATTTGTTACAGTTGCGGTGGGAGTCGGGGTCACTGTTGCTGTCGCGCTTGCTGTTGCAGTGGCTGTGGGCGTTGGAGTAGCTGTTGGATCAGCCACAAAAAAGTTCGCCACCACATCGAAGCCTGTTTCTATGCCAAGCACTTCAACTGAGGCCCCACCCAGCGTGGAGCGGTGCAAGCTTATTCCACCTGTCGGGTGTCCGATGAAATATAGCTTATCTAGCGCACTGTCATAAGAAACGCCCTCCACACTCGTGGCATCTGCACCGGAGACCAAAGTCTCTATTGCCGATCCATCCAAGTTAGCACGTTTAATTTTCGAGTTGTCATAATTAGACCAGTAAATTTTACCAGCCTGTATTTGTAGGAATGCCAACTGCCCCACGTCAGTGTCTACAACTATAGAAGTCATTCCAGTGCCATCAAGCGCAGCACGTCCTATTTCAGCGTAGCCGGCTTAATAAATATAGCCGGCGGCCTCATCTATGATCAAACCATGCGGGAAAGAAGTCCCGGTAACCAGGTCTTCTGGACTACCACTGCCATCCAAATTCCCACGCACAATCTTGTGATTGGCCAGATCGGTCCAAATTAATTTATTGTTGGTGTGATCAACAACTACATCCACAACGGTTGTACCAGCACCCGAGAAAATCGTTGCAACTCCAGTACCATCACGGTTTGCACGTTTAATGGTCCCAGACGGCCCAGTAAAATATATTTTTTGAGAAGTCGAATCGTAAAATAGGCCATAAGTGGCTCCGCTAACAAACGTCGCGCCCCAGAACCGTCACTATTCAACAATCGAATTTCACTGCCGGTGGTTACAAGAACATCGGCATGGCAAAGGCCAAATGCAAAAAGCGCAAGGATGATGTGAAGTGTGGATTGGAGAATGAATCCAGAGCCAGGCAAATTGCCGCCAAGTCCGGCTACGGCGCCGGAGTCCCGCTTGAACGTCATCTATCCTACCAAGTTGATTAATTCCTAGGCGCAATCGCCGGACACTCCATCTATGTCCTATCGGTCTAGCCCCCAGAAACGTAAACTCGATAAACAGCAACCGAGAATCAACAAATAAACCAATAGTTCCAGTATATTAGATGAGCCAACTTAAAGTACCTACTTATTTCAGCCGACATAGTGAATAGAGTCTAGGCGCATCTTGGCTGAGGTTAATTAAGGGTACCTCAGCACTGGTGTGTAGTTGTGGTTAACAAATCTTCTTCTAATCTACTAAAGCGCGCGCTATCTGAGCGTGGAATGGTGGAGTATTCCGTAAAAGCCGCTTTTATTACCCTCGCCTGTGTGGCTGCTGCGAATAGCATAAGTTACTCAGTTAGATCCACTGCTTGTAAGTATGTAGCATGGGGGAAAAAATCTGTGCGCTTTATCCCAAACCCTGGTGCGGGAGGAAGGTTAGGATGTTGGACATCCCTTATCGACTATAATCACAACGGGTCTAATAAGCTTTTCTAGAATTTGATTCGATTTATAAACGACTACTCGTAGACTCTGCCGTGCCTGCAGCTTAAACAGATAAGTCTTCAATTTGCGACAACAGACTGCTTTCACTGACGCTTACTTGGCCGCGAAGTAGCATTCGCATAGTCGAACTCTCAAATAAACACGAAAGGTCTTAAAGCATTCTTATTCATGACACTTTACCAACCGTAGTATCTAATTCGTAAATATAAACAATGCATCTTAGATTTAGACACGCTGGGTTTACTCGCAAGTTGCGCTGATTTCTTCCATTAACAGCCGCCTTTTGGACAATAGCTAGTTTCGGCTGTTGATACATCTGTTGCCGCCACATCGGCAGTAGTGGCATCTATTGGGGTACGGCAATATTCACCCATAAATGACATAGCAGGCCTTAAGGCAGTATTTCCGGAGAGCACACCTATTTGGCCATCATAGTACGTCACGCCTTTAGCTGTATTAATAGTTGATTCCTGAATATATGGAACTCCCGTTGTTCCAAGAACACCAATCCCTGAGAGCATCGCTACCCAATATCCTGGAGGCAGAGTTGTAGTCGGAATGGCTAACTCAACTAAGTATATGGGGAAGACACCGAAGTAAGGTGCGGCGTTAACAAGCATGGTAGATCTAACAAACCCAAGTCCTACATAATCATAGGCAGGAGATCCGAGCAGTGCCTTCTCAGCTCGGCCCTGATACATTCTCAATCGAAATGTAAAAGCTCCGCCGTTATGCGGAGGGGCATCAGTAAAGGCCACTATGTTAACAGTCTTTAGTCTGATCCCCTCAGAAGGAACGTTAATTTCAAGACCAGCTCGCCAGTCATATGGACCATACGGATCCTCTAGAATTGGAAACGCCATACCCATCTGAGGCAGAGCTGCTGGATTTGCACCAATGGTGTTAGCTAATGGAATTTGTTTGCAATAAGTCTGCGCTTTCGCAGCCGAAGGGAAGCTACACAAAGCCAAGAGCAGGAATAGACCTACGATAAGCTGAGAAGAGACTTTGCGCATAAAAAACCTCCGAGCACTTTACCCACTGAGACGGCCCTTTAATTCACCAATCTCAAAGTGTCTGAGGACACGCGCCTGTTAGTAAGCTTGTTAATCGGCGCAAATGGCAGAAGACTAAAGGAAGGCCTCAAAAATCATGAAAACCCCTAAAGACTACGAAATATTCGCAGAGCCTAGCTAAGTGAGCCAGCGGGTCTAAACTTGGCGAAAAAAATTTGGCGCCTGCTCGGGCGCCAAAACCTAAGAAAAACCCCTAAAAATCTAGGTCTATTTCTTTGTAAAAATAGATTCCAGCTTTTGCTGCAACTGATCTGCGGTGAAAGGCTTGATGATATAATTGGATACTCCAGCCTTGGCTGCTTCAATTACGTTCTCTTTCTGCGCCTCAGCCGTCACCATAAGAAATGGCAAAGCCTTTAGCTTTGTATCCCCGCGCACGGCACGTAAAAGGTCGATACCCATCATATTGGGCATATTCCAGTCTGAGATAATTAATTTAAAATCCTGCGCTTGCAGCTTTCCAAGTGCGACTTGTCCATCTTCAGCTTCTGTAATGTTCTCGAAGCCAATCTGCTTAAGGCATGTTTTTACAATTCTCCGCATAGTCGAGAAATCATCGACCACAAGAATGGGCATGTTCTTATCTAAAGAATTGAGAACCGACATGATTTAAATCTCCCCGAAGCCTGAATGCGAAAATGCGCTACGCAGCGCTTCATTATGATGTTCGGCGCGTATAGTAGTTTTCTTGAGGCGCTCCTGCGTCGAAGCACACATTTTCCCCTACCGCCATTTTTCCATTTATATCAAGACGTTAGCTCTTTGAGCGCACATCTCAGAATTGGAGCAGGTAAGCCGTTACCAATTGCTAAGAAGTTGAGTTCCTACGCAAAGATAGCTGCCCAAGCGCCTGCCCCGCGCTAGCTAGCCCAGGCTCACACTAGGTAACTCGCCGATTTGGCGCTACGAATTACTCTGGCATGCGCTTTGCAAAAACACATTTTCAAGTTGTGTGTACTGTGTGTGTGCGGCCTCTCAGGGAAGTGTGTTTCCCTGCGCTTGGAGTTCTATGATGGTGAAGCTCGACAAGATTTGTCTTGGTCTGATTCCTTTTCTCCTCTCGCCCGCCCTAGGCTTGTGCGCCTCAGGAGAAGTAAATATATCAAATATCAATGACCTGACCCAAGATGTGGAGTTTGAGGTACAGCTTTCTTCGGGCCAAACAGTCACCAAAAACATCGACTGCTATGGATCCACGCCAGGCACTTACAAGAAATCTAAAGGGAAATCGATCCTAGTAAAGCTGTCTGGTGACGTTACAAAAGCTGAGAGCCAGGTAAAAAAATATAAGGCGGAAGTAAAGAAATTCTCGAAGCAAAAAAGCCCAGCTGGCAAGAAGTCTCTAAAGAAGGCTAAGAACAAGCTGGGGCAAGCAAAAACTAAACTAGCTGACGCCAAAATCGTTCAAGATCAGGCCAATGAAGCTTGTTCAACACCTGACTACTTGGCTCTCAGTAAATACAAAGGGAACTTTGGCATCGAGCAGGCCCGTATATTATGCAATCGCTTTCGCTTTGGATGCTCGCTTGATGAGCTGCAGCATGCCGCCAGCCAGGGTCTGGATGCTTTTGTTGACGAGATGACTCAGCCAGTCTCAGAAGGCGGGCTCGACAATGATTTCAACTCCATGAAGTGCGATGGCAAGCTGCCAAATGATCCACAACATCAACCTTGCGATCCGGTCGACTTTAATGATGTGTACTCGCCTGGAGTGCGTTACGGGTTATATCGCTACGCTCTACTTTCCCCTCGCCCGTACTTCTGGCGCATGTGGATGTTCTACAGCGACGAATTCATGGCCGCCTCTACCAACAATTCTAGCTGGTGCACGCGCTACGCAATTATCGACCACTTCAACATGCTTAGAAATATGGCGCTATCTGGTGACTTCCGCTCATTCATGCACGCTTGGAGTAGTGACATCATGGGCAACTTGGAGAATCTTGATGGCGGCGTAAACATTGCGCTGCAGCCGAACGAAAATTTTGCTCGTGAGCAATTGGAACTAGGCACTGTTGGAGTAATTGATGCCAACGGCAACCCTGTTTATGGCGACTTCGATATCGCTCAATCGGCGCTGGCCAATACTGGCTGGCAGCTTGAGTATAAAGAACTTGATTACGGTGGCACCACTGTCTACGCCTGTTTACGCGGATACTTTGATGCACTGCATGCTCAGGGGCCGAAGTACTTATTCTCCGGGACCCCTTATCAAGCGGTGGTATACAATCATAGTGATGTAGTTAACGCGGTAATGAATCATCCGGCTGTGGCCGAAAACATTGCGCGCAAGCTGTTCCGAGTATTTGTGAATCCCTATGCTACTCCAAAAGTTCTAAAGCAGCTCGCTACAAAGATTCGCTCTGCCAACTTTAATCTTAACGAAGTTGTGCGCAGCCTAATGAAGAGCAAAGCAATGTTTGCTGCCGGCTCTCAGAATTCTCTGATGCGTGACTCTTACGAACTTCTAATTGGCTTCTTCAAAAGCACAGGAATTCCTCTAGCTGATGAGAACTATCCAGCCAAATGGAACTACGAGTGGATGGACTGGCGTCTTGACGACCTTGGCATGCGCCCTCTTTTACCTAAGACAATTTTCGGATTCTACCCGGAAGCTCAGGCCGGTGCAGCTGAGGTTGCCGATCGCCGCAATGTATTCAATGGTCTACTACTGCAGAGCACCCAATCACTTGCTACGAAGGGCTTTCACTTTGAAGATCTGCTCGCTGGCATGACACCCAGCGGCACGGGTGATGCCTACGACACGGTCAACCGTATCGCACAAATCATGGGTCTGCAGCTAAACGAAGCGCAAAAGCAGGAATATGTTCAATACATGATTCACAACGCGCAGCAATGTAGTAATTGGGCGGTGCAGCAAGGCAAGTGTGCCAACACGTCACAACCTTACTATCTGGAATTAGTCGGATTTGTGGCTAATCCTAACTTCTCCAACTTCGAGAAGAAAGTGCGCGGCCTAATTCTAATGATGACTAGACACCCCTTGTTTGGGACGAAATGAGTTTATTCAACGGAGCAGTAGAAAACTTATGAGCATCTCTCGACGAAAGTTCCTAAAAACTGCCTGCGCTGGCACCTGCGGGGCCGCCATACACTCATTGCTTTCACCGACTGGAAGCTTTATGGCCTTTGCCGATCCCCAAACCGGCGCATCTTCGCTAAATACAAAAGTGCTAGTGCTGGTATTTTTGGGTGGTGGCTGCTCATATAACATAGCAAATCCGCTGAACTCCGCTTACTTACAAATCAATCCGACCTGCGCTTTTACTCCTAACTCGCCAACTAACGCAGGCTTAGTGCTACCTGGTAATGAGCAGGTGCTGCACCCTTCTCTAACTGCTTTTAAGTCCATGTTCGACCAGGGCAAAGCAGCACTAGTAAATCTAGTAGGCTACCCAAACGCCGATCGCTCACACGATACCAGTACCAAAATTTGGCAAACCGGGGTGCTTACGGGCTTTGCCACCACTGAAGGTTGGGGCGCGAAAGTAGCTTGCACCATGGGCTCACTATTTAGCGGTATATCGCTGAGCGGCTCTAATACTCTCACTGAAGGCACTTGCTTGAGTGGTGGGTCATTCACCTCACTCAATTCACTCAATAACACCCAGTCAAACTTCTGGTGGGAGAACTCGCAGGGTAATCTATTCATGGCGGATGTGCAGCGCAACGTCTTGCTAGATGGGGCTCCGCCGCCAGGGCCAAGCGCTCAGTATATTCAAGAGCAAATGGATAGTTACGATGCTGTGGTTAAAACTGTCGCCAATGCCACCAACTTCGGACTGCAAACCACTTTTCCGAATACCAGTATTGGTCAACAGTTACGTGATGCAGCAAAGCTGATCGTTGCACCAAACTTGAATACAAAATTGATTTACACAGCTATGGGTGGGTTTGATACCCACTCTGACGAGAGGACCCGCCTGTCTCAGCTGCTTGGTGATCTAAACGCTGCTGTTGGCGCATTTTTCCAGGAGATAACACTACAGGGTCGGCTGAATGACGTGACACTTGTCACAATGTCAGAGTTTGGTCGCACCGTAGCTGAGAATGCCAGTGGTGGAACAGACCACGGACATGCTGCTCCGATGTTTGTCTTGGGTGGCCAAGTTGCAGGCGGCATAAAAACACCTGCTCCAACGCTAGCTGAAACACAAACGGCGCAGAACTTTAGCTACTATAAGTCATTCCACGTCGACTTTCGTGATGTGCTGTCGCACGCTATCGCCCACATCGGAGTCGATCCAACCCCTATATTCCCGCAGTTTGGAAAGGTACAGGGGCTACAACTATTTGCTTAGGTCGTTTGACATGCGGCTCAACCTTCTAGCGCTCACATTGGCTTGCCTCACACTCGTTAGCGCCGAGGCCTATGCGGTTCCTGCTGGCTCGGTGAAACTTAGCAAAGCCGCAATCTGGTATTCGCACGTAGCTGGCAAGACATGGCTGTGCGGAAAGGATAAGAGTAAACACAATGTTTCGGGCCTTAAAATGAGTGGGTACTTCGTATCGCACTCGTTGATGTACAAGAGCACAAAGAAATCTAAGTATAAAAAACTGATAACCCCAGGAAAGGCAGCTTGCAAAGCCTCGACTGGCGGCGCTGGAGGCGCAGGTAGTGGCTCTCAACCTGCGCCTCCAGCTGGGGCCTGTTTTGACAGTCTTGGTAATGGCACGGCCGCATTTAAATCTAGCCTAGGAATTCCATCTAGCCTAACTGCTAATATATCGGCAGGAAGCTCAACTTTTCATTCGTTGTGCCAAGGCTGTCATGAGGAGAAAAAGGCGGCCTTCAGCCCACTTAAGTCAGCACTAGCGGGAACAAACATGCAAATGAATCTCCCGGATTCAATGATTGCCAACCTCGTTGCATACCTAAACAGATTGAAATCGGGGTGCTACTAGTGTCCCGAGTCGGAAATAGGCTTAACAAAGTTCGGATGCTTGGGACACTAGGCGCCGCTTACGATTTAGAAAATCTGAGACTGACTTAAAGGGTTTTAAGTCGTACTCAATCTGGGGCTGACCTAGCGCAAATTTACTGTCACTGCAGAGCGGAGCCCAAAAACTGCTCGCCTAGCAGTCCAATCGCCGATCACTATTTATTCGTGTACTGGCTTAGTATTCTTCTCGAGAGTTTCGCGCTCTTGACGCAATGCTGCGAGCTCGCGCTTCAAAGCCTCCGGGTCATCGCCACGAGTGGCTTCAACCATGTTCAAGTTTTCCTGTAGGGCAGTCTCAGCTCCGGCGCGCCTCTGTAGCTCGTCGCCCTCCGCGCGTTTCGAAGCTTCTGCCAATTCAACAAGCTGCTTTGTAAGTTGCAATTCGCGATTCACAAAATTACGCGGCGGCACAGAACTTGTGGCGGACACGGATTTAACAAGTTCTTGTAAATTTTGAGCATCATCCTCGGCACGCGTGATAGCAAGTTTAGTGCGTTCAATTTCATCACTTATCTCAAGCACCTTTGAATAATTTCCAATCAACTCTGCGTCTTGACGAGCACGTGCCAATTGTTGTGCCTGTTCCTGAGCCTTTTGCTGCCATTCGCCGATTGAGGCACGTTCCTCAGCTAACTTATCACGCAGCTGATCGCTGTCGAGACTAGCAAGCCTAATCTCTTCCTCACTTAGGTGCTGTGCCGGTAGCGTAAGATATGTTCCATTATCTCCCTCAACTAGCGCGGTATAGAATGCATCTATACTAGCGGAGGAAGCTGGTACCCGCGCACCCACAAACCACATACCTGGTTGCGAACCAGGAAGCAGTAGTGCTGGAACTTTAAGTGGCTGCTGGGACTTAGGCAAAACTACAAATACTGCCCGCACCGGCTTGAAGTTAATAGTTACGCGTTCGAGCAGCGTTATACTTCCGTCTGCAACTGCTCCCTGCTGATAGGCAAACACCAAAACAAGCAATTTAATTAAGCGCGCTATAGTTTTCATGGCTGGGCCACCGCGATGTCTGATGGGCCATTTTCCCCACCTAAAAACTTAAGCCTAAATATAGCGTTCTTTTCCCCTTCGATTTGACGCCTAATCTCCAAAATTTCTCTGGCCCGCGCTACAGCCTCCCCCAAGCCTTCTGTTACCGACTCCGATGAGGTTCGCAGCATAGTTTCAGCCCAGCGAGATTCACGCTCCAAAGACTCTCTTGCAAGAGCCACCAGCTTACCTGCAGCTGTGACACGCTGTGCAACCTGCAGTTGCTCCTGAGCTTGACTTACACTAGCTAGACGACTCTCCAAAGTTGCACGTTGCGCGGAGAATTCAGCCTGTGCCGCCTTAAATTTTTCTTCAGAGCTGGCCTGCATCGCCTCTTTGTCGCTCATAAAAGAAACTAGCTTATCGAGCGCCTCCTGCTGGGCCCGGAATTCTTGTTCAGCCTGCTGTGCGGCTCGGCTCACTTGGTCTAACTCCGCCCGCAAGGATAGGAGCAGGCGGAGCTCCTTGACCTCCTCCCCCTGCGGCTCTAGCACTTCCGGCAGTGGCAGTAGATCCCAAGTCCCGCGTGCAGCGCCCTGAGTAGCCATAATGGTACCGGTATATTGCAATGGCTGCTTTTCCTTACCGATTAGCTGCCAAGTCCCACCTGGGCCACGCACCACTAGAGGGAGCTCCCATTCCGCGCTAGAGCGCACCATGGCGCTCACAACCTGTGGCTGCCATCCCTGCCCCAGTGGTGCAATCAATACATCGTCCTGTTGCTCTGCGCGGTGCACATAGAGTGGAAGAAAGTCTGGCTCAAGGCCCCGTATAAAGCCGATATATGAGCCCGGAGCCAATGTAGGAAAGCGCTCATTGGAGCGCAGCCACGGCAATACAAGAAAGAGCGCTAAAACGCCCACCGCCACTGCTAAAATGGCATATGGAGACAAAAGTCGGCGAATACCTGGCAAAGTCGGCATGCTGAGATTCTGACCTAGACCTAAACGAGGAGCAAGCTTTCATAGCGCAGCAGCCTGGTCTATCATTTGGGCGACGTGGCATACGCCCTTAATAGGAACAATCACATTATGCGGAAATCAATCCTCACTAGCTTACTACTTGCCAGCCTGCCTCTCATCACACCTGGGCTTATTAGAACCGCCAAGGCAGCTGATCCAGCGCCTGCAACCGGCGCGGCCAAGGCACCGGCTCCAGAAGCTTCTGGAATCGCAGCAGTTTTCAATGGGAAGGAAATCAAAATTTCTGATCTAGATGCTGAAATTCAGCGCAAGCCGGCCTTTGCCATGTGGCAACAAGTTGGCTCTGAGGATCCAGTACTGCTGAATCGAGTACGCCTTGCAGCCTTGAATGGCATGATAAATCGGGAATTGCTGCTCGCCACTGCTAAGCAGAGTGGAGTGATTAACGAAAAGGACATCCAAGGCTCTGTCGATCAAACCGTGCAGGGCTATGGTGGCAAAGATAAGCTTACCCCTCTGCTATCTTCGATCGGTACCAACTATGAGCAATTTACCTCAGAGATTGCCGATGATTTTAGAATCAACGCCTACATTGAAAAATCCTTAGCCAAAGACGTCAAAGTCTCAGAACAGGATGCAAAGAAAGCTTTTGATAGCGAAAGCGCCAAGTATACCCAGGGTGAGCGCATTCATGTCAGCCACATCTTAATCCGTCTAGATCCAAGTGCGTCAGCCCAGGAAGATAAGGCCGCTCAAGATAAGATTAATGAACTATACAAAAAGGCCAGTGCCCCCAATGCTGACTTCGGCGCTATAGCCAAGGAGAGTTCGCAGTGCCCTTCAGCGCCTCAAGGTGGCGACTTAGGAGTGGTAGACAAGGGCAAGACAGTGCCAGCTTTCGAGCAGGCTGCTTTTAGCCTCAAGCCCGGCGAGGTTAGCAAGCCCGTACGCACACAATTTGGTTACCACATCATAAAGGTCAGCGAAAAATTTGCTGCTGAGAAGCCTGACTTTACAAAATCGCGCGCCTTGGTCGAAAAGGATCTGCTACAAAAGAAAAAGACTGAACTGGTGGAAGCAAAGGTGAACGAGCTGCGTGCTTCTGCCCAAATTAAAATCATGCTGCAAGCGTCTTAATAGTTCGACAACATTTTCGATCGCACTCTTAATCAAAAGTGTATGGCTGGCGATATCTAGTGCGCGTCGATCTATTTGGCACTGCCGGGGATAAATTGTGCTATCCACTAATCACGTTTTTGACTTTTGTCTTGGGTGCTAGATGACGGCGCAACTGCGGACGCAGAAGGCTGAGGAGTTACAACTGGCTGAGTTGTTGGGGGAAAAATGGATACCGGCAAGCTAGGCACTGGCGGCATAGTGCATTGATTTATCACATCACTTGAAAGAGTGTGGCAATCATTTAGAGGTGGCAGCCAATGCCCAACATGCCGACCAATCTGCAGTTGCGCCTCAACACACTGACGATCCACCGCTGGAAGAGGGCTACATTCCGCATTAGGTGCCAGGTGTTGGCCACTATGATCGTTAACTGTGGCACGATCATGACTCTGTAATATCTTCAAGAAAACTGTTGAAAGTGAATCTTGACCAGGCACACCTCCCCCCTCCTGCCCCATACCTGCCTCCAAAGTCGGAGTGAGAAGCCAATGATGAGTAAGGTCCAGTCCGGCAAAATCCATGGCGACACCGGAACCATGCAAGAGGTCCAACACAGCACTTTGCCCAGAGGCGATCAAATCGAGGGCGGGAAGATCTGCCGGTCGTCTACATAGAAAGACATCCGCCTTACTCCAGTCTGGGTATTGAAGACCTACCGTCCAGGAATTTTCTCCTAGGCTAAAGGCGGGCGGGGACCAATCCAGCAGTGTAGGCCGACTTAGTGCCCGCTCGACTCTAAACATGGTGTCGTTCAGCTCAAGCTGAAGTCTTAGTGGCATCAATTCCGGCGCTGGGGGCAAAAGCGCATTCCAATTTAAAGTTGGCATCTGTAAATTATCGCGCCAATGATCTGAAGAGAACGCATGCTCACCAGAAATCGATATGCCGCGTTGCGCCGCAACATCTTCAGCTCCGCAGGCAATTGCTAAGGCCCCTAAAACTGCTGTACGCATAAAACAACGCTGCTCCTAGAATCACTTTATCAAGCTAGAAGACGGAAGTGTAGGACCCTGATAGTTCAATAAGTTCGGATTAAAAAGCGTTTCTATAAGCCTTGGACTAATCTGAAGTCCATTTATTTCAATTGGACTAAAACCGAATGCGCCAACGTTTAGATTAATATCACCGGCTCTAAGATTTACCATGATATTGGTTAATGCAAAATCGCTGAAAGTTAGCCCGATCCCAAATGAGAACTCCTGGCGTCTTTGGAGAAGTGGTTGAAAAGGAACCAAAGCAGCCTGAAGGGCCTTAGCCCGTTCCCGCTCACAGTCGTTGTGTAACTTTTCAACTAGCGCCCTTGCTGCCTCAGACGGAGCAGCGCGTCGATGACGTGACTCTTCCTGCATTTTAATTTGCGCTTCAGATAGTGGTCTAAAACTACGCACAAAGTCCCCCGCCGTTAAGCCATATGCGCCTAGGAACTGCGCTATCATCTGTCCCTCAAGGCCAAGGCGTGTGTGTGACGCCGTGGGGGGTAACTTATCAAGTACAGCTGACGTGATGGCCTGGTGAATAATAAGCGGGCCTGGGAACGATAGGTAACCGAAGCGAGCAAGCACTCGTGTGTTTAAGTCGGCCTCTGCTAAGGGGAGAATCCTAGCAATTTTACGAGCGTTATCTATAGCGGAACTTTGAGGGCTTGCCAGCATGTTAAAGTAATCTGGCATTTCAAGTGAAGGGTCGAGGCCACGCCCGGGGATATCGCTCCTAGAAATAGCTTTATCACTACGTGAAGTAAGTCTAAGTGTCCGACGGGCGCCACCTTTAAACTCGAGCGAATATTCTGCAAGTATAGAGTGTCCATCTACTGAAACTTCAACTGACGTGAGCGAAATTGCCTCTAGAGCCGCTGGATCAATGGAAACGTAGTCAAACTGTGACAAGTGCGACAATATGCCACGCGCGGCAGCGACTTCAGTATTTAATCGCTCAAACATCCGCTCTTTATATTGTTTATAATATCCGAAAGATATGTGCACTACCGCTTGACCGCCAGCGTTATCTACAAGATCATCTGGCAAATTCATCAACGCAGGGCGCAAAGCCGCGTCGAACCCTAAAGTTACGTGGGCTTTAGTTGTTGATTCTAGTAATGCACCTAAACCACTTTGCCAAGCTTTCATCCGCTCAGCAAAGTCGCGATCTGCCTTCGCTAAGATAGCTTGCCCAGCTTCGCTAGTATGTTGACAGCGAAAGTAGCGGCTATCGATTACACGTGCACGCGCAACTTCTAGTCCGAAGGCAATTTCATCCCAGTGCCAAGCATTACGCCGCTCAGCAGAATTGAGAAGTGCAAGGCATGTGCTACTCACACTAGTTACGAGTGTCACAATATCTTCCAGCCCACCATTGCCCCCGGCGCGGAACCGATCATCGCGCTGGGCCAGACTGACTCCTAGCACATCTAGCAGGCGAGGCTGTGCCGCAAATAACTCACTAAACAACGGCGGAATGATGCCCGTACGGACGATTGGAGCAGATCCTTCTTTAGCCCCTGCAACCCGCAACTCTTCTCGAAAGGCGCCAGTGATTGGATTAATGACACGGCTTACAACAGCGCATTTTGCAGGCAATGGGTCCATCGCTAGTGGCGCCTCAATTTGAAAGGCAGCATCAAGCCTTGTCACGCAAAGCATTCTCTTTTCATCTAGTTGCTGAATGATCTCTGTCAGTCTGTGATGGACTTTGTGCAAAGGCACACTTGGATGACCAAGCTGAGCTTGATCTTCTGCAAAGCGTACTGCAAATAATGAAAGCGCAAGCAAGGCAACTTCTCGGCCCATCATGGCATTTGCAAGAATCGATGCCTGCTCACGAGCAACCCCCCTGTTAGCGAGTGCCTCATGGATCGACGCGTTAACGGCATCTGCCACAATCTCCAGGGCAGGAAATGCCAGAGCCAAGTCCAAATCCCCGCCCTCCATCTTTGGACTGCCCAACGAAAGATCCCAGCTTCCAGCAATACGATTGCTTAGCATTTGCGCCAATGCTTGGCGCTGCTCATTGCTAAGAGCGACAGCCCGGGGATCGATGGCTAACGCTTCAGGCGGTAGAAACTGCAATCCATCGAATTTATGGGTGCTTGGGTCTTCCTTGGCTAACAGTTTGCCTAGTGCCGAGCTAGCGATTACTGCCTGCACTGATTCTGGGCCATGCAAAAAAAGTTGGCGAATTTCAAGTGGTCCAGCCACTGGCGCGCGTAGCAACTCGTGGGTAAGCTGCTGCAACAACGCGGTTGCTCCTTCCGAAAATGTCGCCCTTTCAAGTGTTGGTCGCGTAAAGCGCCAAAAATGCGCAACTACCCTTGCTCGTTCGGCTGAATCGCTTGCGACCACGCCGATATCACGGCCGAGTAATGCTGCAGTAGACACCGAAAGCTGCGTCGGGGCGACAGTGCCAAAGTAGCTTAGTGCCATGGCTACCGCCCAACTAGGGTCAATCCCCTTCAACGCTGCATAATACTCCTCAAACTGACCACCGGCTAACGGAGAGTTGGTCAACTCAAAGATCGCTTGAATACAGGCCTGCGAACCACTTTTGCTGACGGCCGAGAGCAGAAGAGGATCGGTTTGCCTTACAGAACCGATAGACTGCTGAGCCAATAACATCGTGGCAAGTTCAGAATCAAAAAATGGGAGACGTACCACAGACAATACACGTAACGCCTCCGCATGCTCATGCGCAGTATGCAGTGCTTCATGTATCGATTGGGCACTATCGCGCCAAGCTTGGTCTCTTTGATCGAGCTGTAGGATACGAGCATGCCCCAGCAATTCTTGCCCTATGGGAGAAAGGGCGTCTGAAGCGTTGGGCAGGCGCTCCTGAGCAAGGCAAGCAAATGTGGTGAAAAGTACTGCCGCCAGTGAAGGAACTTCTGAACTAACATGACGATTTGAAATAAGTGTCATTGCATCACCTACGCTTAATTCGCGAGAGCGACAAAACAAGCCAAGCTAGGCAGGGACCAACTAAGGCAGCAAGATAACGTCAAATTGCGGTAGTTTCTGATTGCGGGGACTAAACCTGCTAAACTGAAGACATACACTAACGCGCGCAAAGACAGCACTCAATCAACACTAAGACCGGCTTCATGGGGGCTCTTGTTTTTAGTAATGATTTGCAGGCTTAGGATAAAGATGGCCGAATGCCTCAAAAATCCTATCGGGCTTCCATTAGGACACTACAAGTCATTTCAAAAATGGGCTCCTGCCCACTTTTGAGTTGTGCCAGCCCCAAAATAAAAAAGGGCACCCTTGCGGGTGCCCTTTCTCCGTAGTCTCGCTTACGCGAAACTAAAGGATTTAGAAGTAGCTGCTAAGCTGGAACATCCACTTGCTGGTGTTAACGTCCCCGCTGTCATCAAGACCATCCTCGTTTGTGAGGAAGTAGCCAAGCTGACCCTTGAGGTTGTGCTTCCACCAATAGTAGTTGAGGGAAACAGCAACTTCATTGATCTTATCCAGACCCGAGCAAACGCCACTGGCGTTGCCGTCGTCGCAGTCAACCAAGCCGTAACGAGCCGCAAGCTCAAGCTTCTTCGGCATTACGAAGTAGCCACCTTGCACATAGAAGCCCATTGGCTCGACGCTGTCGCCGCCATTGTCAGGATCTTCATTCTTGTAGAAATATTCACCGTTGAACGACCAACCCATATACTTGAAGTTGGCGTCTACAGCGACATTGTCTGAAGTGAACTTGCCACCGAATGCAGTTGACTCAGCATCGGAATAAGAATAGCTCGCACCCAATGAGAGAGCGGCATTCTCGGTCCAGCCGATATCGCCTTCTTCAGCAACATTCATCTTGCCCATTGCATTCACGCGCAAAGCGAGAACTGCAGTGTGCTTGGTGTCTACGCCACCACGGTTGATGCCTTCTCCATCGCTGATACCATTGTAGATACCGGCAGATAGAGCGACCATTCCGTCAGCCCAGTTTGTCCAGGCGCTCAAGCCGTTTTGGCGGCCCAAGTTGAAGAAGTCAGAGGCCAGCGAGCGATCAGCAAACTGCAAAGTATGATCATCAGCGTTAAACTGACGGCCACCTTGAGTCTTGTATTGCCCCATTCTGAGGCTTGCCCAATCACAAGCATTCCACTGCAACCACGCATCGCGTAGGTGGGTGATGCTCTCACCACCGGAACCAGTAGCACCAACGAAATCCGCCTCTAACTTATAGGCGAACTCTTCGTGCATCGCTGTGCCGGAAACACCAAGCGTGACGAGGTTCAGATCGAAGCTCGAGTTGTTCTTCTGACCAGCATCCGAATCACCATCGGTGAACGTATAGCGGGTCTGAATCAACGAGTTGATCTGAGCCGTGAATCCCTCGGAAGGGAAGTCGAAGCGAGTACCCTGGTTCCAATAGGTCTTTGCCCCACCAGTTCCAGCTGCACTCTGCGCCTCTGCCTTGCTGATAACACCCTTCTCCACGAGCAGTTCATCAAGGCTCTTCGCCTGTGACACTGCCGGGGCAAGGAGCAACAGTCCAGCGAGTATAGTTACCTTACGCATGAGCTTTCATTGCCTCCAATTAATTAAACAACTAACAAAAACAGTTGTATCTAACATAGGTGGAATAAAAACCTAACAGCTTCTAAACCGCCTAACTAGGAAGAGAGGAACCCTCTATCTCTGTATCCCCCATTCCGCTTACGCGGCACGGGCCAAGCGAAACCAAAAATGCCCCAAGCGATTAGTCTTGGACCATTACTTAACTTGGCGTCGGCTCTAGATGTCCAACTCCCTATACGTACATCCAAACACATCACATGCTTGGCTTATTCTGTCAAAGCACAAACTTAATTCTCTACAAACACTGATTCAAGCTGCACCGCTCTCTATGCTCTAATATATGCCGGCACTGTTGATTAAAAGTTGATAACTAGGCTAACAGACTGGTCCGGCATCGATGCCGAGCCGAATTAAACGACAAACGCTGGTCGCCTACATAAAACATGACCAACAAACATCATTCTAAATTTACAAGACGCGGGCCGGACAGCCCAGGGCGGTAGCACCAGCAGGGATATCGTCTTTCACAAACGAATGCGCTCCAACAATCGCTCCATCACCTATAGTTACTCCGTCCATAATAGTGGCATGCGCTCCAATCCAGGCATGCTTACCTATACTCACCCCACCTTTGATATCCATTTCACGTGTAATGAGTGGTCGTTCTTCATCCCCACGCTGGTGATTGCCAGCTCCAATGTAGGCATAGGCAGCAACTAAAGTGCTCTCACCAATACTGACAGAACTTTGAGAGGCGATCCGGCAATGCGACCCAATATTCACAGCCGATCCGAATTCAATTTGCGCATCCTTAGAAACAATTGCCGTATAGCGACCAATGCTTACATGACTCCCCAACTTCATCTGCCCCTTAGTACCGCGCACATCCAACGTGGCAAAATCATCGATGAGCACACGATCGCCTAGCTCTATGCAGCGCGGATTGCGCACCACCACCGAACGCCCAATTGCGGGACGCTTTCCACACTTGGCGAATAAACTTGGATACAAAAGCCCTCTTAGTCCAAAGCCAGCTAGACCCGGCAAGTTGGCTCCCAAAATAGAGCAAAGCTCAAACCACGCAAGAAACGCATACGATGAATCGCCAACTGCGTACTCGCGATATAGGGACAAAGCTGAGCGCGAAGACTTAGTAAACTTCTCTTGCTGCGGTGACATGTAAATTGTCTCGCTCATCTAAGTCCTACTTGTTAGTAATGCGAGAAAAGCGCAGCAAGGCTATGATGCTCATAGCATCTTTAATCTCACCGCTATCGACCATCTGCAGGGCCTTAGTAAGAGGAACACAGCGGCGCTGCAAAACTTCTGTACCATCAGGTGCAACTTCGACCTCCGTCAAATTGCGCGCCACAAAAAAGACTGCAATTTCATCACTGACACAGTTGGATAGGTGGACCTCAGTGCCTAACTGCTCCCAGTTCGAAGCGATTAAGCCAGCCTCTTCTCGCAATTCGCGCTTTGCAGCATCCATCGGCGCCTCACCGATCTCAGCCCCGCCCTCAACAATTTCCCAAGAATAATGGCGTGTTGGATAACGATATTGTCCGATTAGAAAGATCTCCGACCTCTCATTCAGAGCGATCACTCCAGTTGCAATCTTGCGTGCCTCAACTACGCCGTAAATACCAGGACGCCCATCAGGCCGAATGACATTGTCCTCGCGCACACGAATCCAGGGATTCTCATAAATACATTTTGAGTTGAGGATCTTCCAAGGATTGTCCTGATTGGCGCTCATGGCATGCAACCTGTCTACTGCAGTTCTGACTGATGTGCGCTCCAAATCGTCTTGCCATCCAGCTTACCCGGCTTGGCAGAACGATCAACAATGCAAGCGAAACCAACCACACGGCCACCTGCCGCTTCAACCGCCTGCTGCGCTCTCTTCATACGCGTACCAGAATAAATAACATCATCCACCAGCAAGACTTTATGGGCCTTCACTGCGGGGCCAAAGAGCTTACCATCAGTTTGAAAAATCCCGACTAAACGCCCGCCGGCAACCGCAGCAGCAAAAAATATCCCTGTATAAGCTAACCCTACCACCATGTCGAAGTCTTGGTCGTCGAGATCGCCGGTAGCTTCCGCAGAGAGGCGCGCCAAATCGCTGGGAGTGAGCCGGGCACAATCATAATAAACAGTACAGCAAACACCCTCGGCGACTTGAGTCGGCTTAGCATAACGCTGCGTGACTTTATCGATAATGGCCTTACTTGTTTCGTCCATTTGTGCTCCACCAAGCTAGGCGTGAAGCTTAGCAGGAGCAGACAAATAAGTCATGGCCGCGTTTGACAGCTCTACTAAGAGGCGCGCAGCAAGTCGACACTATTAGCTTATCAGCCCAAATCGACTTTAAGCTTCTCTTCCGACTGTGGCTGGCCGGGCGTGGCGGCTGGCGCCGCTGAGGCGCTACGACGACGCTCGTCAAACCCCTCCTCGGAGAGCTTAACCCGCAAGCGTAGGTTATTGGCACTATCAGCATTGCGTAGGGCTTCGTCCAAAGTGATCTTCCCAGCCTTGTAGTGATCAAATAGAGCCTGATCAAAGGTTTGCATGCCAAGGTTGGTACTCTTTTCCATTGCCTCTTTGAGCTCGGCAACCTGGGCCTTGTGAATAAGATCTTTCACGCGCGGACTATCCAAAAGCACTTCAACTGCCGCAATACGACCACCATCCACAGTCTTGACCAAGCGCTGACTGATAATGCCGCGCAGATTTTGACTTAGCTGTAAGTAAATCTGGTTGTGTCGCTCGGGCGGGAAGAAATTTAGCACGCGCTCCATGGTCTGATTGGCGTTATTGCTGTGTAGAGTTGCAAGTACTAAATGACCTGTTTCAGCAAATGAAATAGCCGCATCCATTGTCTCAGTGTCTCGAATTTCTCCAATCAACACGACATCGGGAGCCTGACGCAGCGCATTTTTTAGCGCCAGCTCATAGGTGTCAGTATCCATGCCAATCTCGCGTTGGGTAACAATCGATTTCTTATGAGCGTGCACAAACTCAATTGGATCTTCAATAGTAACAATGTGGCCAGCACTATTAGCGTTACGATAATCAATCATTGCCGCCAGCGTGGTGGATTTACCTGACCCCGCAGCGCCCACGACCAGCACTAGCCCGCGTTTGGTCATAGCCACATCCTGCAATACATGTGGCAATCCCAAGTCTTCGATTGTGAGGATATGTGATTTAATCTGTCGGATTACCATGCCAACGCAGCCGCGCTGACGAAAAATGTTAACGCGGAAACGTCCAAGCGATGAGTAGTATAATCCTAAATTCTGTTCATTGTTGGCTAAAAATTCCTTTTGCTGCTTGTCGCTCATTATGGAATTTGCCAGTGCCTCAGTATCAGCTAGCTGCAGGAGTCGGTTGCCGGCGGGTCGAACCACGCCATTAATTCTGTACATTGGTGGGCTATCAACCGTCAGGTATAAATCCGACGCATCATGCTCGGTCATTACCTGCAGCAATTTTGAAATATCCAACATGGCTTACGCCTCCCCAATCGCACAGCAGCTTGCTAGCGCACTCGTGATACTTTCTGCGCTGCCTGATCAATCTCTTTGAACATATCAGGATTACCGGTCTTCTCTATGGCAGTTTCGCGGGAAATTAGGCCGCGGTCAACCAACTCACGCAGATGCATTTCAAGCGTCTGCATGCCTACATTCTGCGAAGTCTGCAGAACACTGGGCAGTTGGTGAATCTTGCCCTCTCGAATTAAATTGCGGACCGCTGTTGTCCCTACCATTATCTCAAGCGCCGCTGCACGCCCGCCACCCACCTTCTTGCAAAGTGTCTGGGTAATCACAGCCTGGATTGACTCAGCGAACATGGCACGAACTTGCGCTTGCTGATTGGGAGGAAACACGTCAATTACACGATCAACGGTTTTTGGTGCGCTGGATGTATGCAAAGTTCCAAATACCAAGTGGCCGGTCTCAGCTGCTGTGAGTGCCAATTGAATTGTCTCCAAATCGCGCAATTCACCCACCAGAATGATGTCTGGATCTTCACGCAAGGCAGCCCGCAATGCGTTGTTAAAGGACTGCGTGTGCGGGCCAACTTCGCGCTGGTTCACCAAACATTTCTTGGAGCGGTGAATAAACTCGATCGGATCCTCCACGGTCAGAATATGTCCTTCCAACTCCTCGTTGATCAGATTGATCATGGCAGCCAAAGTGGTGGATTTGCCACTACCGGTCGGACCGGTAACAAGCACTAGCCCCTTCTCGCGCCGAGAAATCTCCGCTAAAATTGGGGGCATCCCCAACTCTTCAATCGTTGCAATTTTAGTTGGAATCTTTCGGAACACTGCACCAACGCCGCGATTTTGACGGAATACGTTGACGCGGAATCGGGCGATATCACCGACCTGCATCGAGAAGTCTATATCGCTGTACTCCTCAAAAGCTTTGCGTTGCGAGTCACCCATGATGTCGTACACCATGGCATGCGTTTGCTCAGAGGTGAGCGGCGGCACCTTTATCTTTTTCATGTCGCCGGAGACGCGAATCATGGGAGGCTCCCCTGCACTAATGTGAAGATCGGAAGCATCCTGCTGGTAAGCAAACTGAAGTAGTTGTGTTATATCCATGCGGCACCTGCCCCCATCGTGGGAGTTACGTAAACCTCGCAGAGAGATATCGGCAGATTACCGAGATAGGTAAATATTCGAGTCAGGACAGGCACTTAAAAATAAGCTAAGTATTCTGGCAAGTTGGCAGCCTATTGGGATGCGCCTATTAAATCGCGTGACTAGCAGATGGCCTCAACTACTGGCAACGCTGCCTGCTCAAGGCGGAAACTGACTAGCTACATTTTGGAACATGGCAGTTTCAGACTGCCGGAAAGCTTCCACAGCCGCGAGCACTACAACTGCGATCAGCGAGGCCAATACTACATATTCAACCATATTGGCCCCAATTTCACTCAACAAGCGTCGAGTATAGCGTCGATTCGCTGGCGCCTGTGCTTGAGAATTGATTGGGTTCGATGGCATCATCGTTTACTTTCCCCTTAACAGCCTAACCGATGGTCGGTGCTGAGGCTATTTAGTTAGAGCCACGGGTTGAAACCGCTTCTAGCCAACTAACATAGTGGACTAACTATGAAGTCGCTATACTTAAATCGATCTCAAAAGAAGCCAATACTTTTAATTCTTTGATAACCCCATGACGCCTAGCACTTTAAGTATACCAGAGCCGAGCGCCCTACGCTATGTGGGCGTACATGGTGGTGCCCAGGCTTGGGCGTTGGCCGAGCTTGCCCGTGATAATCCTCAATTAGTCATAATCGGAAAGGACCGCACGAACGCAGAGGAAATCGTTAGCGATCTACAGCTATTCATGCGCGATCGCCCCGTGCTTTACTTCCCAGCCTGGGAGACCTTGCCATTCGAGCCTGTGTCGCCTCAGACCCTGGTATCGTCGCAGAGGCTGGCCATACTACGCCTTCTGCAAGACTCAAACCCATACGTAATTGTAACCTCAGTCGATGCGATTGCTCAGCGCGTCCCTTCGCCGCAACTGTTCCGCACAGCATCTTTCCACCTTAGCGCGAATGAAAAGTGCTCCCATCAAGAACTCCACTCTAAGTTGCGACGCTGCTGCTTCACGCCAGCCTCGATCGTTGAGGAAATTGGAGAAATGGCGGTGCGTGGGAATGTAATCGACTTTTTCCCAGCACGCTGTGAAAGGCCCGTGCGCGCTGAGTTTACGCCAGCCGCGGTGGACCAGCAAACCATTCGCCGCCTGTCATACTTCGATCCAGAGACACAGCGCACGCTTGATGCCTGCGACGAACTTCTGATCACGCCCGTACGTGAATGTTTCGAGCCTCAGTTACTAGCGCAGGAGTCAGAACAATTCGACAAAGCCATACAGCGTCTAAAGGTAAGAGGCAAAGAACTGGAAATTCCGCCGCGCGCAATTGTACGCGCAATATCTGCATTCAGGTCAGGCATCGACTTTCCGGCCATCGAGCTGCTACATATCGTGGCCCACGATGCACTGCCATCCTTCTTTGACATGCTTCCTGCCGAAGTACCTCTCGTGCTCAACAATGAAATTGAATTGTCACGCGCCGTAGATGCCTTCGACGAGCTAGTCACCGAGCGTGAGGAACGTGCCGCCAGCGAACAACACATCTACCCAGCTCGTAATAGCATGTACCTAACCGCAGCCGAAGTAAGCGCAGAGCTAAAAAAGCGAGTCTGCCACTTACTTGACCCACTGGATGTAATCGACGCTAGTCGAGACCAGTATCGCAGCATCGCGCTCAACTCATTATCAAATTCTTCGCTAAGTTTACGCATGCAAGGTAAAGTTGGCTCGGGAAACGCCCTTAAGCCATTGCAACTTGCACTTGAACGTTTACGTCGCGCCGGCAGCGAAATCGCCTTTGTGGTAGGAGCCTCACAGCGCGCGGAGCGTTTGCGCAAGATTCTGCTCGAAATTGGCTTCGATGCACTAGTATTCGATGGATCAGCCAGTGATTGGCTTAAGCACTCCCCGCGCCCGCCAATCACAATTCTGCTGGGACAGCTTTCATCTGGGTTCCAACTCCCAGCACGGCAACTTGCCTTCATTTCTGAAAATGAAATTTTTGGCGAACGTTCACATCGTAAAGCTGCTACCGCTCGTACGTCGCTGAAGCGACTAATGAGCTCGCTCTCTCAGCTAAAAGACAACGATTTTGTGGTCCATATCGATTATGGGATCGGCGTATATCGTGGACTGAAACACCTTAACATTGAGGGCGTAGAGGGCGACTTCTTACACATCGAATATGCTGATTCTCGCCTGTACTTACCCGTCCAAAGCATAGGAAAGATTCAAAAGTTCAGCGCAGCTGAGGGACAAGTTCCAGTACTAGATAAGCTCAGTACCGCAACTTGGTTTAAAACCAAGCAGAAGGTTAAGGAATCGGTGATCACCTTAGCTGGCGATTTGATCAAACTTTACGCCACGCGGTCGATTGCTAAGGGCTGGCGTTTTGAACCTCCAGGGGCCGAGGATGAGCGGTTTGCGGATGGATTCCCTTTCGACGAAACTCCCGATCAGCTCCGTGCTATTGGTGAGGTTTTAGCAGATCTTAGCACCGACCGCCCGATGGATCGTCTCGTTTGTGGCGACGTAGGCTTCGGCAAGACAGAAGTTGCCATGCGCGCTGCTTTTAAATGTGCGCAGCACGCGCGACAAGTAGCAGTGCTTGTTCCTACTACCATTTTAGTTGAGCAGCATCGCGCTAACTTTGCCAACCGCTTTCTAGGCTACCCCGTTAAAATTGGCGCCGTAAGTCGCTTCTACACTAGTCAGGAGAATAAGCAGACCCTGGCATCACTGACGACTGGCGATCTGGATATTGTGATCGGGACTCACAGGCTGCTCTCCAAAGATGTTCAATTCAAGGATCTTGGATTACTAATAATCGACGAAGAGCATCGCTTTGGTGTTAAACAAAAGGAGCTGCTTAAGCAGCTCAAGAAAAACGTAGATGTACTAACACTTACTGCAACCCCCATTCCACGCACTCTACACATGTCGCTACTGGGCATTCGCGACATCTCCATAATTAGCACCCCGCCACATGATCGACGCGTGATTCGTACCTACGTCGCGGAACACAGTGATCATCTAATTCGCGATACACTATTACGCGAGTTACAACGCGGCGGGCAGGCTTTTGTGGTTCACAACAGGATCGAGGGAATAGACCTGTTTACGCAGAATTTGCGGGAGCTAGTACCTGAAGCTCGATTTGAATTCGCGCATGGTCAAATGGACGAACAGCAGCTTGAAAATATCATGCAGCGATTCATTAAACGCGAGATTGACGTACTAGTCAGTACAACCATCGTAGAATCAGGGCTAGATATTCCGAATGCGAACACTATCATCCTAGATCGCGCCGACACCTTTGGACTGGCGCAGCTTTACCAACTACGCGGCCGGGTTGGGCGTAGCACTCGCCAAGCTTACGCTTACCTTATGATTCCTCCTGCGAAGAAACTGGGAGTCGAGGCTCAGCAACGCCTAAAAGCGCTCCAATCATTGGATGACCTAGGACTAGGATTTAATTTAGCGGTCCGCGATCTAGAAATTCGTGGAGCTGGAAATCTACTAGGCAAGGAACAATCGGGCAGCGTTCTAGCGGTTGGATTTGACATGTATACACGCATCCTGAAGGAAGCGGTCTTAAATCTTAAGGGCGAAGAACTAACGCTAGAAGAAACGGTAGAGCCAGAAGTTAAACTCGGCAGTGAGGCTTTCATTCCCGATGACTATATTCCAGACGTCTCGGAACGTTTAGTGCTCTACCAACGCCTAGCCTCACTTGCTGATGCCACCGAAGCGGCTGAACTTGCAGCAGAAATCGAGGACCGCTTTGGCCCGATGCCGGAGGAAGTTAGCAACCTGATTGACCTTATGCGGCTTAGAGCCTTCCTGCGCCGCGCCGGAGTGACAAAACTTGAATTTAATACACCAAGACTAGTCATCTCAATGTCTCCGCGTGCTCGTATTGACGCCCAGAAAATCGTTGCGCTTGCCCAGAAACAGCCAGAAACATTCAAGTGCAGTAAGAATATGACTTTAAGTGCAACGCTTAAGCCCGAAATTGCAGCTGAGCGCAAGCGCGTTATTTCATTTGTTTACGATCTGATGAACAGCATTGGCAGCACCGAATTTCTTGCCAATACCGCCCGAAGTAATTAGAGTGCCTACAAAATGAAGACGTAGCGCGCTATGAGCCTGACCCTGAAAGGCAACGCTCGCTTAGTGAAGTGGATTTCATTTTTTACTCACTCTTAGAGTTACCGGCTATGAGATACACCTTAGGCGTCCTGTTTGCTCTTGTGCCACTTTTAGCCCCCTCAGCTTGGGCTAATCCTTCGGCAACTGTGGTTAACGCGGTTGTCGCTAGCGTTGATGGCAAACCAATCACGTTGCGTGACGTCACTCGTCGCCTAGCTAATCCGCGCGATCTATCTCTTAACGACGCCTCCAAAGATCCAGAAGCGCGCGCCATTCTCGATGCCTTGATTATGGAGTTAGTGTTATCAAGCGAGGCCGAGGCAAAGAAGATATCAGTCGGCGACGATGACGTCGAACGCTACGTGGAAGAAGTCGCTCGACGCAACAACTTGTCCAAAGACGGCTTCGAGAAGGCTCTGCTCCAACAAAAGCGCTCCCTCGATGACTACCGCCAATTCGTGCGGTC
>JAIBBV010000060.1 GCA_019694465.1 Oligoflexia bacterium | reverse complement strand
TACAGTTGTAACCTTAATTCCCCAGGGCTCCGTGCGATGATCGACAATGTCTTGAATCTTAACGTTCAGCTCCTCACGCTTCGACAGCAGATCATCGAGTTCAGCCTCGCCGCACACGCTGCGAAGAGTTGTCTGCGCCAGCTGGCTAGTCGCGTATAAATAGTTTTCGACCTGCACAATCGCCTTAGAAGGCTCCATCACTCGGAAGTAGAGAACCGCGTTCACTTTTATCGAGACGTTATCCTTGGTGATGATGTCCTGGGTGGGAATATCCATTGTGACGACGCGCTGATCGACACGCACCAACTTTTCGATGAATGGGATAATGAAGACTAGGCCTGGCCCACGCACTCCTGACAGGCGCCCAAAAAAGAAGGTCACACCACGTTCATACTCCTTGAGAACAAATACAGCACTCTTGAGCACCGTCATCACTAAAACTGCTATTATTACAATTTGCCCAATCATATGCGTTCCCTTATTTCGGCTTCACTTCCAAAACTAGTCCATCGCGCACAGCAACCACTTCAACTTCCAAATCCTTCTGAATAATGCCCGACTGCGCACAAGCATTCCAGATCTCTCCATGCACTAGGACTTTACCATGAGCCGCGACAGGTTCAATCACCCGCCCATGCTCGCCAATTAAACCCTCCAGACCAGTGCTGGCGCGACGACGCAATGTCTTCACCGCTACGGACGCGACGTACAGCAAGAAGCCCCCTAACAAAGCCGCCACGGGCAATATTAATTCATAACTAACAGCCATGCCCGGGGCGACGCTCGTATCTATAAGGTACATTGCCCCCAGCACTATAGCCACCAGACCACCTATTCCAAGAATCCCGCTGGGAACTGCGAATTCCAGACCAATCAAAGCGGCACCCAGGACAAGCAGGATGATACCGGCCTGGTTGACTGGGATTACCTGACTGACTAGCAGCGCCAACACCAGGCATATTACACCCACCACACCAGGGAGGATGGCGCCTGGATTATATAACTCAAGCGATAGCCCGGTCGTGGCCCCTAACCAAAGCAAAGCTGCCACGTTGGGATTAGATAGTACATTCATGATCCGATCTTGGGTTCCCATTTCTATAGTCTTAATGGGATAGGCCGAAAAATCCTCCAGCCTGACAATAGCATTACCGATTTTAACTTCCTTGCCACTCATCTGCTTAAGAACGTCTCGAATATCAGTGCCGACTACATCTATTACATGCTGAGCCAAAGCCTCTTTCTCGGTAATGGAACTACTCTCTTTGACTGCCTTCTCAGCCCAGGATACATTTCGGCCTCTGTTTTCCGCTATCGATTTTACAAGCGCAGTCGCCATTTGTTCGGCCTTGGTGCGCATGTCCCCCTCGATATCTTTACCATCTCCTTGCACTGGATGGGCTGAACCCATACTTGTGCCAGGGGCCATAGCGGCAACATGCCCAGCCAATGTGATAAATACGCCTGCCGATGTTGCAGTTGAACCACCAGGCGACACGTAAATCACAATTGGAATTGGGGCTTTGAAGATGTCCTGCACCATCTCCTGTGCGCTCGTCAGTAGCCCTCCAGGAGTGTTTAAATGCACAACCAATGCACGCGCACCTGATGAACTGGCCTCCTCAATCGATTTACGCAAGAAGGCCGACGTCCCCGGCAAGATCATCATGTTCAGATCGATTTCTGCTACGTACTCACCAGATGGGACAACAGTAACAGTTGAAGGCGCAGCCCAGCATAGCGATGGACACAGCAACACCAGGACAATCAAAGCAATTTTTTTCATGCGGCCGTTGGTTTCTCAAAAATAGTTTTTAGATCAAGCCAGAATTTTTTCTTAGACTGAAGATTCGTGCGCAACTCCGCCAGCGTAGGGGCAACTAGAACTCCAGCCTGGCTTAGCTCGGAGCCGAACACAACAATGCAGTGTGCAGAATATTGTTCACGCGCCTCAGCAAGCGCCTGCGCACTGCAGCCCGTTTCAAGTAGAAGACCTTCACGCTCCTGACACTTAAGGCCCTGAATCAAAAGATTCTTAAACAAGATCCGGTCTTGCTCCTCCACCGGCGCGCTAAGCGCCAATAGACGCAATTGCTGACGCACTTGAGCATCTGGGCGGTCAAGCTTCGCGCGCGCAATTCCATGCGGATAGTTAGCACCCCGCGCTTCAAGAAAGCTTAAGGCAGCCTTTGCGAGCTCCTGTGCGTCCATTGATATGCTACCCTAACGTCAAAATGGCATCTAAAATCTTATTGGCGACTCTCCATTTATCTGTTGTAGCTACTTCTTGCTGCCGACCATTGCGATCCACTAGCCATACTCGATTCGTATCTAGATCAAAGGCGTCATGCGCAAAATTGCCAACAATCATATCCGCATTCTTATGCTTCAGCTTTGCTCTAGTTTGCCCCAGTAGGTTTTCGATCTCCTCACCGGTTTCAACTGCAAAGCCGACCAAAAGCGGCTTACGCTCATCGCGCTTAAGTTGACCCAGTTCGTGTAGTATATCTGGATTTTGAACAAGCTTTATATTCAAAGACTTTTCAGTTTTCTTGATCTTTTCCTGAGCTGCCTCACTCGGTCGGTAGTCCGCCACTGCCGCCGCCATTACAACAATGTCCGGCATGCTTGATTTTGAGGCCACAGTTGCCATAACTGCACGATGCATCTCCTCCGCGCTGACGACCTCTTGGCACTTGATCGCTCGTGGCAGCTGTTCATGAATTGGGCCATGAATTAAGTGCACCTGCGCTCCTCGACGGTAAGCTTCACGCGCAAGCGCGGCGCCCATCTTTCCCGACGAACGATTGCTTATAAAACGCACCGGATCCAACGCCTCACGTGTCGGACCGGTTGTAATAACAATACGACGACCAGCGAAATCCTGGGCCGAGAGAACATTGCGCACACGCTCAAATATTTCAGTGGGCTCAGCCAGCCGCCCCGCTCCGTTCCAACCGCACGCCAATGCCCCTTCATCCGGATCGACTATGTGCACGCCTCTGGCACGTAGAATCTCCAAATTCTCCTGAGTCTTTGGATGCGTGAGCATATTCACGTTCATTGCTGGTGCAACAACAATCGGAGCGCGCGTAGCCAGCGCTACCGCCAACAAAGGTGAATCAGCGAATCCAGCTGCCATCTTCGCAATGCTATCTGCTGTTGCTGGCGCTACTACTAGTGCCTCAGCCCAATCTGCCAATTGGATGTGCCCTATACCCGCCGCCTCGGATTCCTCCCAGAAATTAGTCGCTACCGCACGGCCCGTAACAGCTTGCATCGTCGTGCTGGTGATGAATTGCTGCGCGCATTCAGTCATAATGCAACGCACATCAAACCCGCGAGTAACGAGTAAGCGAGCCAATTCAGCTGCCTTGTAAGCAGCGATAGATCCAGTTATACCCAGCACCACATTGCGCTTCTCTGTTTTCTCGCTCATAGCTTAAAGGTCCTGCAAAAATGGATTGGAGCGCCGCTCCTCACCGATTGTCGTATCCGGTCCATGTCCCGGCAATAGCTTAGTACTGTCTGGCAAAGTAAGAATTTGCTCAGCAATACTTTGCATGAGCTGCTCATAATCTCCACCAGGCAAGTCTGTGCGCCCTATTGATCCGGCGAACACGGTATCGCCCGCCAATAAGAGCCCAAGCTCTGCGCAATAGAATACTACGTGTCCAGGCGAATGCCCGGGCGTAAAGCGCACTTCAAATTTCTGACCGCCAAATCTTAGCACATCTGATGCCACTACCGCTCGATCGGGCTCCGGGCAGGCCTTAAACTGGTCCTGAGGGATCCCGTACATCGCTGCTATTTCAGCAACTCGCTCGCGAAACTCGCGCTCTAAAGCATGGGCAGTGAGCTTAGCGCCGCTGGCCGCAATAAGTTCGGTTACGCCGCCACAGTGGTCGAGATGCGAATGCGTCAACCATATCTCTACACACCTCCAGCCTCTTTGCTTAAGAACTTGCAAAATATGCGGCACATCCCCACCTGGATCGATGACCACCGCAGTACCAGAGCTGGGGTCTCCAATTAAGCGGCAATTCTGCTGAAAGCCGGTGACAGGAACGGTTACTATCTCAAGCATAAGTTCGACCACATGACAGATACGTGACAAATAGTGCAATTCATCCTAAAGCGTCGGCCCTGGTGGCAGATTTTCCCCCAGCCTTAGAGAAGATTCAAGCTCAAGCCATGACACGACCGTGACAGAGGTCCTAGCAACTTGATCAAGCTGCCAAGCTGCAGCTAAATTTAGTAAACTGAGAGGATCTTGGGCCGATAACAGTAACATGAGCATCAAGTTAGACCTGCCGATATCATTCTGCTTGTCTGCTGCCCTGCATGGAGCAGCAGCGGTCGGCATTTATGGCGCAGTGGTAGTTGGTCCTAGCATCGCGCTCTCCGGTGGAGGAAAGAGCTCAAGCTCAATTGAAGTTTCCTACATTCCATCTCTACCTCCCCAGCCGGAACAAGCAGGCGTAATTAGCACAGCAAGTGCTCAGATGTCTTCGCTCAAACCGGCAGAGCTACGCTTGAAGCCTATGGAGCGTAGTGTGCTGAAACAAGAAAGTCATGCCATACCAGCTAGGCTCCAAGCAGCCGCTGTCAAGGCTCCCACTAATGGCGACACTTCTAACGCCTGCGCAAACCCGACCTGTAGCAGCGGACTAGCACCAGGTGCAGGCGATGGACCGACTCAAGGCAGCAGCTTGCGCTACTCTCCTAAGCCACCCTATCCATGGGCCGCCCGTCGTGCTGGATTCGAAGGTTCAGTTGAATTGGCGATATCTATCGACTCGCTGGGCAAAGTTTCACAAGCGTCAATAGTTAAGAGTTCTGGACGTAATGATTGCGATAGTTCGGCTCTCGACACCATCACCCGTGAATGGCAATTTGAGCCAGCCCGAGCGCATGGAGCACCGATTGAATGGAGAGAAAACATTGTCGTCGTCTACAGCCTTAGACCATAAGGACTTTGAACAAGATTCAGCCGAGCAGCAAGGACGCTCAATGAGCACAAATTCATGGCGTTCTCTTCTACTACAGGCGACTCTGACCTATTTGTGGTTTCTTTCTGTTAGCGGTTTTGCGCTATTTTTCGCGCGACCATTTCTAGCAAGCTCCACAAACATGGCACAGGCGCACTGGCTCCTGGGGATCGCGGGGCTGCTTCCTTACAGCGTGTATCAACTGCGGCACTACCGGCACGTACGAAGTTACACGGGGCAAGTGCACTATCAGGTTGGGCTGTGCCTACTAGGCTCGACGCTTCTAACGATCATTACGGGAATTGCTCTAATTTGGGTCCAGGATGGCAGCGACGCTTTAGCCCTGGCGCATGTGATGACAAGTTTTGCGCTATTAATTTTGCTAGTAGCGCACCTGGCTCTAGTGATTAGATTAAATCTTAGGCGAGCTAGTGCGAATCAAATTGGTCCTAGCATTAGGAGCAGCTTAGTGCTGCCAGTAATCATCGGATCAATCCTAGCACTAGCACTTGTTCTATAAGCCCAATCTACAAGCTTAAGGCGTTCAGGTTTGCGGAGCCTCAGCGACTGGAGTCCCAAAGCGTAGTACGTATAAGACCTCGCCAGAGATCACACTGGTCATCCAAAATACTAGGAAGATCACAGTAACAATGCGGTGCTCGGCAAAATAGAATTTACCCTTTCGAGCGTCCATGTAGGCTAGCAGGGCCAGTGTCACATAAGCGATAAATACAACTAGCGAAAGCGACCCATGCAGCGCAGCCAGGATAATCATGGGGGTGCTCAATGTTGGGTGCTCCCCCACCTGCCCCATGCGCGAAATCATGTAAAACATGTTCACGCAAAACTCGAAAATAGCTGTGCCAAAAGCAAGTACAGTCGGGAAAGGTTTGCGGCTGTAGCTGCTGTACACCACGTAGAGTACTGCAGCTGTAACGAAGATCTCAGCAATCGCAGAAAAAGTACTAAAAGACATAGAGCGCCACCAAAACGTATCCTCGCCTAACAGCGCTGTGGTTACAGCCTATTAGGCGAGGACTAAGGATAACTTAACTTATTTATTAGAGGCCGGGTGCACTCTAATAGTCGAACTGCAAGCCTACAAAGATGTTTCGCTCTGGCTGATAAAGAGTAAAGAATGGCTCCTTGTACTTGCGATCAAAAATATTCCTTACACCTGCCACAAGCGACCCAACACCCAAGGCTGTTTTGACAGTCTTTGCTTGCACCTTAAAATCAACCGTAGTGAAGCCTGGGGCTGCAAATTTCTCACTACCACCAGTCTTAGTATGGTCAACAGAATCGAGCACAGTGCGAGCGGCTAGCCCTGCGCTTAGCTTGGTGAGACCAAACCCATCAACCGGCATCTCGTAGTCGGTACCATAGGAGAAGACCCAGCTGCGCAGATCGACCTTTTCACGATCCTTGGACCAAGTGCGGCCAGCGTTAGCAAAGGCGCTCCAACGATCCGTTACATGCAAACGTCCACCGATTTCTCCACCATATAGGTTCACATCTCCAATGTTATCGTACTGGTCGGTAACAAATCCGTCCACAACACCGAGACTACGCGTACCGATGTAGTCGGATATATGATTCACAAAGATGGCCATTTCACCGTCCACCTTTGAACCTTCCTGTTTGATTCCCCACTCCGCACTATACGAACGCTCGGGATCCAAATCTGATTTTCCGATTACCCGCGATGGCGCGCCCAGATTGACGATACCATCCTGGAAGCGCTCACCCAAATCAGGCGCACGGAATCCTGTGCCAAGATTTAGATAAATCGAACGTTGATCGGCTTGATGCCAGACCGTACCAAGCGAACCGCTTAAGCCTGCCTCAGAGTCATCGAAATCACTTTGGTCATCTTTAACTCCATACAAATCAGCTCGCACACCAGGAGTAAACTCAAAGTTCTTCCAACTCAAAGCATCTTGAGCATACAAACCAACCCGATACTGGTCGGCCTTAGCACGCGTGCGTTCCACAACACTGGAAGGAAGATCAACTAGCCCAGTTCCAGCTATGGCCACAACTTGCTGCGTCTCAGTCTCAGGCAATTTCGAAGTGTCATAACCAACATCTAATCCCAGCGTTACGACATGCGGCTGCAAGTTCCAACGCGCCTGCGTCTGCCATTCAAATGTATTCACGCGGTCGTCGGTATCAACCGTAGATCGCGTAACTGTGGCGCTTGGATCCACAAACAACGGAGGTCCAGCAAAGCCAGGACTAAAAGCCGGATAGAAGGCAGATTCGCGGTGGAACTCGCGTCGCAGTTGCTGCCAGTAGATACCGGTTTTAACTTGCTCCAAGCTGCCGCCTACATTGTCTGTCTTAAACTCGGCTCCTAGCATTGAGCGCTGATAAAGAGGGAATGTAAAATACAGTGGAGAGAATACCGGAATGCTTGATCCCGGTGGAGGAAACATAGCGATTGGCAGTACTATCGCACTGTCCGTAACCAAAATATCGCTGTTTCGATCTAAGTTTGCGAGCAGGCGCAAAGACGAATCCTTACTAAACCGGAAATCTGTTTTTCCCCACAGCCCTAAGTTGCGATAGCGTCCACTTGCTGGATCGATGCCATCTGGTAGGTTGGGTTCCTGTGCATGCGTATAGCTTCCACCGAGCACAGTGCCCCAGGCTTCATCGCCTGCATCCAAGTATGCGCCAACGCGATTCATATCGCGCGCACCATCAAAGGTGTAACGCGCCCCAGCATTCCATCCGAACTCTTTACGTTGCTTTGGGCTACGTGTAATGACATTAACAACACCACCGAAAGCGTCAGTTCCGTACAATACAGACGAAGCGCCCTTCAATACTTCGATACGATCAATTCCGAACGTATCGTAGAGACTCAAATTGCCACCGCCATATCCAATCCCCTGCCCCGCTTGGCGCACACCATCACTAAGTGTCAGGACCCGCTGCGCACCCAGTCCACGAATTGTGAAACCTTCCTGCCAATAATTTGGGTTGCCCTCGGAAGGCGCCATTCCAACGTTAGGTATCTGACGAATTGCATCGTCCACGTCGACGAATTCAGCAGCTGCCAAATCCTCTTGAGACACACTGGCTACGGACTGCGAAACATCTAGCGGGCTTTGCTCAGCACCACGACTGGCAGTTACCACCACCTGCAGCTTCTTCTCATCAGCCGGCTTTGCGTTGGCAGCCTTATCATCAGCGAACGCATTTGCCGCGCATAGCTGCGTAGCAAGTGCACAAATCAACATTTTGCTCAGATTAGACTTCATATAATTTAGGACGACTCCCCTAACAAAACATTCTTTCGCATCAAGCCGTAAAGGCCGATGCCTTACTTGCTGAGGTTTTTGCGCTGGGACCGCAAAAAGTCAATAAGCATTCGAATTTTAATGCAATTTCCCTGTTTAATATGACAAAAGAATGACAAAGCTGCTGCTGGCGCGCTCCTGTGGTGGCAAAGCACCGACAAATTTTTTATGATCATTTGCCAGCGTCTCTGCAATCGAACACACTGCAGCTAACATGAACTCACCAGTAGCCTCAACCGCATCGGACAGACAAGCACGCAGCGATCGCACAAGAAGTGCAAGGGCTCGCTGGACTCCCCTTATCCCGTTTGCCCTTTTGCTGTTGTGGCTGGGTTTCACCACATCTCTGACTGCCTGGTGGTATTTGTTTGGTGTGGGGCAAACCCAAAAGTTGATGCAGCTTGAAAGACTTTCGTCCCCCGCGCTTGATCGTCACGTGTCAATGCTACGCTGGGAGGGTATGACCTTAGTTGGGCTTATCTTGGTTGGGGCGGCTGGTATTGCCTACTATATGTATCGTGAAATGCGCGCGACGCGCCGCTTGAAGGCTTTTTTCTCCACCTTCACGCATGAGCTAAAGACTCCTCTGGCCAGTCTGCGTCTTCAAGCTGAAAGCCTAAAGGAGGATTTGTCCGGCAGTCCGACCGAAGCGTTAGCGCAGCGCCTGGTAGGCGACACCCAACGCCTCACCCTACAACTGGAGAATTCTCTATACTTAGCCGAAGGCGGTGAGCTTCTAGTTTACAAGGAACCACACAATATCCGCGACTTTATCCAGAATATTAGTGAGCACTGGCCAGGAGTTAACATTAAGACCGAAGGCGATGGAGTAGCTCAGGTTGATGCGCGTGCCTTCGAGTGCATACTTCGCAACTTAATTCAAAATGCCGTGGTACATGGTCGCGCAACTTGCGTAGCATTTGGGATTTCCCATCCCTCTCCCAATATCGTACGTATCACAGTCATGGATGATGGCATTGGATTTAGCGGTGACCGTGCGCGACTGGGCAAGCTTTTCTCTAGACATTACGGAGGAAGTGGAAATGGCATTGGTCTGTACCTAGTGCGCCAACTAAGCGAACGCTTGGGCGGACGTACAGAATTCTTAGCTTCCAAGTCTGGTTCCCAATTCTTGGTGCAAATTGATCTTCCGGGAGCGCCGGTATGACCACACTACTATTACTTGAAGATGATCAGTCCCTGGGGGCGACTTTGGTTGAACGCCTACAGCGCGAACAATACGATGTACTATGGGCTCAAACCTTGGCTGATGGCCGAAAGCACATGAGCAGTGCAGTAGTAGACTTAGCACTTATCGATTTAAATCTTCCTGATGGATCTGGATTTGATTTCGCTCGCGCACTGCGCTCCACTGCGCCGCAGTTGCCATTCATTTTCTTGACAGCATTAAATACTGCTGAGAATAGACTAGAAGGCTACGAACTGGGAGCAGATGAGTTCATTCCCAAGCCATTTCATTTGAAGGAACTACTGATCCGCGTACGCAAGGTGCTGGATAAGCAGCGCAGCCCGCGACGCGTTCAGACTGGTCAAGTCGTGGTAGATTTCGATGCACTTTCGATTACTTTCCCAGATGGGTCCAGTGAGCACCCTGCCCCCCGCGATTTTAAGCTTCTACAACTGCTAGTCGAAAGCGCCCCCAATGTCGTGAGTCGCGATCGCGTTTTGCGTGCCATCTTCCCCGTGTCAGAACAGGGCCAAGAGTTACCCACACAACGCACAATAGACAACTCAATCATGCGGCTCCGCCAAATGTTACGCAAAGTCGATGGTGAATATATTCACTCTGTGCGAGGCGTTGGCTACCAGTGGATTCCGCCTAGTGCCTAGTGGAAGGCGGGCTTTGCTTTCTATGTTTAGAGCCCCTAACAAAAATACATAGAAAAAGCCAAGCGACTTGTATTGCGAGCAACGCAAAGCAATCTGCTTCATTTTGTTATGCACTCTCTTAGGGCCGCTTCTAGCCCTGATAACTCAAACTTTTTAGCTTTATCGAGTTACCGATCTTATCTAGCGCCAAAGACAGCGCGTCATCTAAGCCTGAACGCTTCCTGAAATCGGCCGCCACTAAATGACTGACACGCCTATCCTCGATAAATCCAAGCGCTTTTCCCCACCGCTCGCGACTGTCGCGATCATAAACCCCGATCGCCACCCCGCCGCCTTGTTGTACCAAGGAAAAGCATGGGATGTCTGTCATGCCATCACCAACCATAATCATATGACTAAATGGAACTGCGATTTCGTCAGCTGCAACCTTGCGATTCACCGCAAAAGGGTCGCGTCTAGCTGCAGCACCGACCAACCCTTTCGAAATTTGGAACAGGAAACGGGTCTTGTCAGTAAAACTGACCACTGTTTTTAAAGCATCAATCTCGCCAGCCTTGTTATAAGCGAAGTCGCTAGACCAAATCTCTTTGAAATACTTGGAGATCTGGGTGTGGCGCAGGATTTCCCCAATGCCACTGCTAATCACGTAGAACTCAACACACAGTTGCGGATGGATAGCCTTAGCCTGCTTAATCAGGCGCGCAAAGATGCTAGTGACACCGTGGTGTAATTCAACTTTTGGACCGAATGCAGCTAATTTACGCGCAGTAATACGATCTTTTTGTGACCTAGCTCGCGACTCCTCAATTATCATCTCAAGGTATGCCGGTACTGTATCCCACCCCTGCAACAATCGCTCTCGGTGACGACGCCAAAAATCTTTAACATCCACCCCCCAGCGATGTAAAAAGCCGCTGGTGCTGTCATGCGCTAGAGTATCGTCAAAATCAAAGACCACCGCAATTTTTAGGTTCTGTTTCATATTTCGCACTCGGCAACGCTTTAGGCTATGCTACGATACAATAATATGAACTCTCCACAAGATAATGCGGATGAGCAAGTCGTGCGTGGCGTAGTTGCCCGCATTACCTTCCGCAATCCCAGTAATGGGTACTCCGTAATCCAGCTCGATGTAGCTGAGCAGAATGCACCCCTAACCGTAGTGGGTAATTGCCTGACTGCCTCAGTGGGCGCACATCTTCTAGTGCGCGGAGTATTTACTCAACATCCTAAGTTCGGTCGACAATTAGCAGCGCGAGTGGTTACCGAGACGGCCCCCTCCACTCCTCAAGGCATCGCCACTTATTTGAGCAGTGGACTTATCCCCGGCGTGGGCGAAAAAACGGCCGAGCGCTTGGTACACGAATTTGGCGCCCAAACCCTAGATATTATTTTCAAAAATCCCGAAAAAGTTGCGCGCGTTCCGGGAATTGGGCGACGCAAGGCCGAGCTAATCTGCAGTGCACTGAGTGAGCACAGCAGCATGCGTGGTATCATGCAGTTTCTTTTAGAACACAAAATTTCGCCGAAACTTGCCACAAAAATATTCGAACGCTACCGCAACCGGGCCCCGGAAGTGTTGGCGCAGGATCCATATGTTTTAGCACGAGACGTAAAGGGGGTCGGATTCCTTACGGCTGACAACATCGCTCGCAACTTAGGCTTAAAGCCTGAAGCTCCACAGCGACTAAAAGCTGGCATTTACTTTGCACTTGAGCGAGCAGCTGATGACGGGCACTGCTTCCTCCCAGTTAACCATTTATTTGATAAGGCACGAGCGCTCCTGCAAGTAGGAGAAGAGATCGACCTGAGCGGTCATTTAGAAGGCTTAGTTCGGGACGACTATCTAGTATGCGAAGGAGAGGCCATCTACTTGAGTAAGCTATACCGCGCCGAAAAGTATGTTGCCGGCTTTATTTCTGAACGCGCCAAGATCGAGGACGAAAGCAGCATTCCCCCGGGCGACATTGAAGGCTCGCTAACCCAGGCTGCTAAGGAGCTTGGTGTTACCTTCTCTCCAGAACAGCGGCAAGCAGTTCTAGATGCCACATGTCATAAGTTAATGGTGATCACCGGCGGCCCAGGCTGCGGCAAAACAACCATCATTAGGGCACTGACCACTGTATTCGGCCAGGCCGGCAAGCGACTCCTGTTGGCTGCCCCCACCGGTAGAGCTGCCCAGCGTATGGCCCAAGTTACGGGGCTACAGGCTAGCACTATTCATCGCCTGCTAAAGTACGATCCAGTACGCGGGGGATTCTTCCATGGGCCATCCGATCCGCTTCTGGCTGACGTGATAATTATTGACGAGTCATCCATGATCGATATCAGCCTAGCGCAGGATCTTTTTTCAGCCATTCCCAAGAATGCTACTTTGGTGCTTGTTGGCGATCGCGATCAATTACCATCGGTCGGCCCCGGCCGAGTGTTTGCCGACCTGATTGCATCGCGCGGGCCAAAAATTGTTGCGCTACAACGACTATTCCGACGCTCCGAACAGTCAACCATCAATTCCATCGCGCACATGATAAATTCAGGGAGTGTGCCCGATATTCCACAACCTGATGGCACGACCAAGGTTGACGCATATTTTATTCCGCGTAGCGACCCAGACGAGGCCTTAGACACAATTGAAAAACTTGTGGCCGACCAAGTTCCACGCAAGTTTGGAATTAGCGCCCAGGATATTTGCGTTCTGACGCCCTCTAATCGCGGACCGCTGGGCACTGAAACACTAAACAAGCGGCTACAAGACAAGCTAAATCCCTGCCCGGACCGCGAGCGCCGCTTAGTAGTAGGGAATACCGAGTTCAGAGTGGGCGATCGAGTCTGCCAACGCGTTAACAACTACCAACTTGACGATCTGGGCGTCTTCAACGGCGATGTTGGGTATGTGTACTCGGTGGAGCCAGAGGCCCGCTCGTTGGTAGTAGAAATGTGGGACGGCCGACTCATAAAATATGAGGGCTCTGATGTTCATCAACTGTCCCTGGCTTATGCTATCACCGTACACCGCTCCCAGGGTTCAGAAATTCCCTGCGTGGTATTAGCATTGCATGACTCCCAATATACCCTGCTAGAGCGGCAACTTTTGTACACTGGCGTCACGCGTGCAAAGAAACTCCTACTAGTAGTCGGATCAAAGCGGGCTCTAACTATCGCCAGCAAGCGTGCCACCACTAAGAAGCGCATGAGCAAATTAGTCGAGCGCATCAGCGTAGAACCTTAATCTTCAACCTCGCTGCGCTTGCATAGGATCCAGCCTAATGCTAATGTACGCGGGTCTCAACCGAGACGTTCCTGTCCCCCCTCCTTGGAACAACAAGCTGGGAACCCGTGTTTAAAAAGTTTTGTTTGGTAGAAGATTTTATCTTCGCAGTCCGCTCAACGGGCGAGGTGTATCTAGTGTTAGGCTAGAAAACCACCTTCGTTGAACAGACTGCGAAAGAGTCTGTCATTATTTAATGGTTTTTAACGAGCGAGACGTGAACTCTGGCCTTCGCAAGGGCTGATTTCTCGTTCGTTGCCCCACTTTCCCTCCATTGTGTTCCGGGGGGCGCCAAACCAACGAAAGCCGCTATCCTGCCAGGGAGATGCGTCTTTCAAGTTCTGCATTTCGGCCTCTTCCCGGTTTTGACTTCGCGTAACCTGCGGGTTTGGCGCCCCCCACTTTTTCGAGACAGCGGCTCCCCTGAGCGTGACAACCACTCATCCCCCTTCCGAGTTAAAGCACGCTCAGGTGGGGCCGCCCTCGAAAGTCTCACAATGATTAGGTTGTTTGCGAGCATCCACCCGATCGCGTAGCTCGACTGCTTCAATCGAACAGTTTGATCGTCACGACCGACAAAATGCTCCGCAGAAACGTTCACATGACTTACTCTTTCCAGTCTATCCTTTTCTAACCACTTCCTAGCGCATGCAATTAACGCGATCGCTCGCTAGAGCACTAGCGGCCGATTCGGCAGCTCATCCTCCGGAGAACCTGTAGGTGGAAAGTATTGTTCCAATACTCTAGAGATTTGCTCGATAGCACGATGGAGGCCACGCCGCATATCGCCGGATCCAAAATGCATCTCCATTTGTCGGCCAATATTCTCCCATACTGATTGGGGAACTCGAGCCTGTACTCCTCGATCAACTACAATCTCCACATCACGATCAGCCAAACATACGTATAGCAATACTCCGATATTATCTTGCGTATCCCATACCCGCTGCGTTGCAAAAAGCTCTAAGGCTCGATCCCGCGGGAGCATCCCCCTTAGCAAATCTACGCCATGCAAGCCGCCCTCTACTACGCAGCAGATCTGACAAGCATGACGCGCCTCAGATTTAGATATTTCTGATTCTAAGTGTTTGATTGTGCTAGCGGACACATGGCGCCATGCCAGGTAATCGCCCAGCAGTAAATGCCTAATAAATCGTAGAATCGCTACCATCTACCTGAAGCTCCACCACCCCCAAAACTGCCGCCGCCGCCTGAAAACCCGCCTCCAAAGCTACCACCAGAGCTAAAACCTCCACCACCAAAGCGCATACCTCCCACCCTACCGAAGCCACGCGGAGCAAAAAGCGAGAGCAGAGAAAGCGCTAGGAATAAAAAGAAAACTAAGGCGATGGGGAGAAACAAGAGCGAAAGCAAGGTAGTGGCAACAGTTGCAATGAATGGACCCACGACTGGGAAGAATAGGCGCGCGAAGGAACTAAGCAACAGCCCTAACACTAGCATGTTCACAAAGAGGCCACTGCCATCTTCAGCTGAAGGTTCTGGCTTTGGAGCCGGTAAATTCTCTCCTTGTACGACGGAAAGAATAGACTCCACACCAGCTACAATCCCCTCACCAACAGCCCCCTTGCGGAATTCTGGGACAATTATTTCATCAATAATTCGCTTTGCTTTCAGGTCTGTCAGCACCCCCTCCAAGCCATAGCCTACTTCTATGCGCACTCTACGATCTTCGGTAGCGACTAGTAGAAGGGCACCATCATCAACCTTAGATCGCCCAACCTTCCACGCCTCTACAACACGAATGCTGTATTGTTCTATCTCCTCTGGTTTCGTAGACGCCACCACCAGCACGGCGATTTGCGAGCCCTTACTCTTTTCGAAATCATACAGCTTAGCTTCAAGGGTAGCCCGCTGCTGGTCGGATAGCACGCCGACCAAATCCATCACCGGTCGACTTAATCGGGGAACCTCCCGATCAGCATAAGCATCTGCAGTGAATGCGGCTATCGAAAGCAATAACCACAGAACAAGCCGCCGCATCACTCACTCGCTCACTTCGAAAAATCAACACTAGGTGGCTTAGAAATTACACTTTCATTTTCAACAGAGAAATTCGCCTTGGCGCTGTACCCAAATACTTTAGCTGTAAGATTTGATGGGAAAGAGCGGACAAGCACGTTGTACTCCTTAACAGAATCAATGTAGCGCTTACGTGCCACCGTAATACGATTTTCAGTGCCTTCAAGTTGCGCTTGCAAGTCACGGAATGATGCATCGGCTTTTAGCTGTGGGTAGTTCTCAGCCACCGCCAAAAGTCGGCCTAGAGATGAGCTTAAGCCAGCTTGCACTTGTTGAAATTTTTTCAAAGCCTGCTCGTCCGATAGAACGTCACCTGACAAATTCATGGCAGTGGCATTAGCACGCGCCTGAGTGACACCCTCCAAAACATCCTTCTCATGCGCCGCATATCCCTTAACTACATTTACCAAATTTGGGACCAAGTCAGCGCGGCGCTGATACTGATTCAAAACTTCCGACCAGGAGGACTTCACATCCTCATCATAGGACTGGAACCGGTTATATCCACAGCCAGAGAGCGCTAAAACCAACACTACAATCAATGGGCTGAGTAGTTTTTTTAACATGCTAGTTCTCACAAAAAGTGCGTAACAAAATGATTCTACTTGCTTCGCTCGCAATACAAGCCCGTAAACGATACACATGGCATTTCTGTTACAGGACCTAAGTATTCGAACGGGCACACTCGCTATAATCATTGACTCAATAAATTCAAGGCCGCCTAGCAGGCAGTGGAATGGATTCGATATCCAAACCAAGATATGATAGGCTGCTTAAGTGTGCTGGGGTAAGAATATAGCTACGCCAGACTTTTTGCCATGTCTTTAGCAGTTCGAGGCCAGCCGTAATTTTGGATGGCCCTTAGTCTCTTTCACTAACTTGGGCCCATGCGACACGTTGTTTTCGTCAATAGCCCCACGCTTACACCAAGCAAACTAACTCATCTCATCTCTAGCAATGACCATGTAGTGTGCGCAGATGGCGGCGCTAATTTAGCGGCTAAAATTGGAGTCAAACCACACGCTGTTCTTGGCGACATGGACTCCATTAGCCCTGCGCTACTAGCTGAGCTTGAGCAACTTGATACCAAAGTTTTTCGCTTCCCCAGGGACAAAGATAAGACCGATCTTGAACTATGCCTCGACTATTCTCAAAGTGCAGGCGCCACCAGCATAATGCTACTTAGTCCCTTCGGCGGACGCCTAGACCACATACTGGGCAACATCATGCTACTACTGCAGCCACGGTACGAAAATCTTGCTTTTAGCTTATCCGATGGGGAGGTCACGGCATACTTGGCCCGGCCGCAACAAGCAGTGCGGGTTTCTGGTATTGTGGGAGACATTCTCTCGATCATCCCGCTAAGCCCGCAATGCCAGGGCGCTAGCTTAAGTGGCACTCGATACCCCCTTACTCAAGAAACACTTTTCCAGGGTAGCTCGCGTACTATTAGCAACGTACTAACAGCTGAAGTAGCCAGCTTCAAGCTTGACTGTGGAGCAGCACTTCTCCTTCATGTTCCAGGCGAGAGCGCATGCACGAGCACCTAGGTCAGGCAAGAGTAGAGACTAGGGCCGATGAAGGACTAGGCCCAACTAGCGCTGCCCCACCGCAGGAAATGCTAGCCTCAGCGGTACGCGCTCCATCTGCAGACTTGGCACACACAGAGATTCCAGCACTTAAGTTGCACCTACCCGACATTACTCACATAGACATCCTGCGGTTGGGACCATCGCATTTTTCTTTAAAGCTAACTCCTGCTGAATGGGCTAACCGACGCGATCCGGCCTATTGGCTCGAATGCGCTTGGCCCGATATCCGTGAAGAGATTCTGGCACACGCAGATCAACTTGATATTCCCACCCATACCCTGCGCCGCTTAGACGAGCGCGTGGACAAGGCGCTTCGGATTCTGGGCACTGGACTAGCTCCCTATGGAGCCCTACATGCACGCTGCTTCTACATCGATCTCGAGCTCGGCCCTGCCTTACAGCGCTACTACTGTGTTGAAGTACGTGGACATGTCGGACGCTTCGCCGAATTTGCTCCCATCATAGCTCGGCGTCTTGAGAAGGCATTAGGCCTACATGTTGATCTTATCACCCGTGAAATAGATGATTCAGTTCGCAAAAGCTACCTAACCGACGCGCTGCGTGAAGAACCCAGTTTAAGACCACCTCGGTTTTTCGCCTTGCTCGACGACCCGCGACCAAAATTAATAAAAGATCCAATTGACCTCACGATGCTGACATTTTGGGGCTTCGATGGTGAAGCGACTCAACTTCCAGAAGACGCACAAGCCTGCTTCCATACAGCGTTAGGCCCATTCTTGCTAAACGTTGTCCCTCTCGGCATCTGGGGGCGCTCTTTTGGCGCCCCTGCCGAAGTATGCCAGGCCTTTTTTTGTGGCGGCATTCCTCGCCCTGATGGAAGCATCGAGCGCGCTCGCGTTGGACGTGCGCTTATAAAGCGACCTCACACCTTACGGGATGGAATGCCAATTCCCAGCGCGATTGCTGAGGAGTGCGGACAGCATCAAGCGCTAGTAACCCACGCGATGAAGGAATGGATTCAAGCTCGAACATTTCCCGATGCCCGCGTTAACTTTAAGCGTGCCATGGACGGGGTTATACGACTTGGACAATTGGCACTAGTACAATCAGTCCAGCGTACTAATGCCCCATTCTTCGTGCGCTATTTGTTTGGCGCTCAATCACCTGGTGTGCGCAGAGCTCGCGACATCTCGGCAGATGAAGCAGTAATAGATATCAAGTCGCGTCAACGCCAGGGACACATGAATCAAGAACAACTCATGCGGTGTGTGCTTAGACACCCTCCACTTGCCGCACAGCGATTAGACGATGGGTTACGAGTCTAGTCTTCCTTTCAGCTAATGCGTTTCGATAGCATAAAAAATCTAAAGAAGCGCAAAAATGGCTTGACTGGCGGCGAACAAGGAATTGGCAACTCCACAAATTTTTATTAGTGGAGGGAGCTAAAGATCTTCGTTCTCAAAAATTTTATGGCCGGTATAGATGTTCCCGCCTTCTAAAAAGAATTGATAGAATTCCTGTTTGGGGTTGCCATCGCCATCTGGATCCCAATCAGTCTCGTTTAACTCGCCATCGCCATCCATATCTGGATCGTCAACATCAAGAATACCGTCATTGTCGTCATCTGGATCATCTTCATTGAGCAATCCATCACCATCTATGTCCGCAAAATCAGGGCTAAGCTCATCCTCTTCTTCGAAATCTGAATCAAGAATATCTTCGCCTTCCCCACCCGTTAGCCGGTCATTCCCATCATTGTCTTGCAGGTGGTCATTGCCTTGGTCGCCCGCTAAGGAGTCATTACCCTCGCCACCCTCGATATAGTCGTTATCATTACCCCCGGTAAGCAGGTCATCTCCTTCATTACCGTAAACTCCATCGTCTCCTTCTTCCCCTAGCTCTACATCATCTCCCAACCCGCCAAAGATAGAGTCATCTCCCTCGCCGCCCAGCAGCGCGTCATCGCCAGCCTGGCCTTCCAAATGATCAGCCCCTGCGCCACCCGCGACGCGGTCGTCGCCTTCGCCGCCAAAAATAGTATCGGGTCCATCACTCCCACGCACAGCATCATCCCCGGCCCCGGCGTCAACATTCAAAAACACAGAGGCCTTATTGGCTGGCTTTGCAGAATCAGATTGAGGAGAGAGATTTCTAGCATCAAGCGCGTCATCCCCGTCGCCGAGCGAGGCTATCACCACCACCTGCTTTTTCTTTTTTGAAGGATTACCAAGGCCTGCGCCAAACTCCACTAAATCGCTTCCAGCACCAGTCTTAATGCTGACTTTATCCACTCCCGACTTACAACTAATCTTGGCCTTTTTAAGGGTTTTATTTTCCTTTCCCAAAGAGTCGGCTATCTCAAGTCGCTTTTTCTTGTCGCAGTACACCTCAACAACGTCATCCTGAGTTCCAGGACAGACATAAGCTACTGATTTCTTTTCGGAATTGTATTTAGCCTTACAAGCAGCGGCCTCGGCGCTAGGGCTTACAAGCAGCGCCAAAATAGAAATAGAGAAAAGTCCAGCAATCCTTGCAGTATAGCTCATCACCTCACCATCCCCAACGCAACACTATTACTAGTTATGGAGGGGGGCGTTAACTATGTCGCAAATATAGGAAAGGACTAAATTAATAAGCTTGCCCTAAGGAGCTGGCTTACGTGGAAGCTTAGGCAAGCTACCCGTAGCGCCCGACCCGCTTGGTCCAGTTGGCGCCGTTGGAGATGTGACCGAACCAGCACTTGATGTTGTGCCCGTGGCTGATGTGCCTGCGCTGCCGCCATCTGGTTGGCTTGCACCGGCTGCACTCCCAACGCTAGGAGGAGTCGGGTCTGAGCTTCCGGAGATTGCGCTCCCTGCATCAGCGCTATCACCAGAGCCGCTTGACCCATTCGACACCGAATTCTGGTTAGCCCCTGAGTCAGCACCACCCTGCCCACTGGAGGAAGAGGCTCCCTCGCCACCACCCGATTGGGAGGTCGATGCGTCGCCGCTGCTACCACTAGCTTGAGATGAGTTAGGCGCTGGCGGAGGGTAAACGCTATTAGAGACTGTCTCAGGCGCAGTATCTTGCGAAGACTTTCTAGAGATATGCACTCCCAGAACGCCATTCGCAGTCTTGCCGATAACTATTGAGTAGACGATTCCTGATGTTGATCCAGAGGCAATAGTAATTTGGTGCCCATCAACCTCAATCACCAGCGCTGATGAATCTAGCGCAATCGCCTTGGGGATTTTTAAGGCTTGGACTTCTTTTGTTACATCAGTAGCCGCCGAAAAAGCTCCCTTAGTTAACAGCACTGGCATGGATGACACATTACTGGCCGCTGCGATCTTGAATTTAACCTTGGTAGCTAAAAACTGCGCTTGCTGCTTAGCTGCCTCTTCTGAGCCAGTGGAACCAGCGTCAGGGCCTTGTACCTGTGTCGAAGTCGAGCTTGTCTGGTCTTCAATCACAGAGATTCCGTCATTGGTCGCAACAACTTTAATCCCAACAATCGCATCTGCACTATCCGGGAGCTGCGCCGTAAATGCGCCAGCACTGGTAGTCACAGTAAGTGCTAACTGACTTCCTTCAATTGAGTTTACCGACAACGAGAAATTTCCCTGAGCATCAGCTGCCCCAGTCGCCAGCACTTCACCATTTTGATCTTGAATCGCTAGGCTTGCATTAGAAATTGCATTTCCAGCTCCGTCGCTCACAGCGCCTTGGAAAATTTGACTGCGTTCTGCCCCAGTCCCACGGTCGCCGCCCCCCTCATATCCATACCCTCCACCGCCAGCACCGCCGCAGGCAGAAAGCTGCGACACGACCAAAGCGACCAACAGCACTCTAAGGGCTGAGAAAAAAGCTGAGAGAAAACTACGCGAACCCATGACCACACCTCACCATTACG
>JAIBBV010000092.1 GCA_019694465.1 Oligoflexia bacterium | reverse complement strand
AGGCCTAGTGAGCACAAAAAAAGGCCCCTGTGGGGCCTTTTATAGATCAATAGGGAAGTACTATCCCTGACGGCTCTGGATGTAATTGAGTACATCCTGGACGCTCTGGATCTTCTCGGCATCCTCGTCCGGAATTTCCATGTCGTACTCTTCCTCGAGCGCCATAATGAGCTCGACGATATCCAAAGAATCAGCACCTAGGTCCTCGATGAATGAGGCCTCAGGTGTAACATCAGCCATGTCGACACCAAGTTGGTCAACAATAATAGCCTTCACTCGTTCAGCAATATCATTCGCTGATGCAGCCATCTCACTCATCTCCGAAGTAATCAAAAAATAAAAATGCCCAACCGCCTTACTAGCTGGTTCTTCCTAATGTATCGCGGAAGCAACCGTTATAGTCTAAAGACGGAATTAGTCAAGCAAGGCTACTAAGCCCCCGAATTCGTGATTCAAGTTTGTCCTTGATTCACTAAAACACCCGAGTGCGGCGCCTTGACGTTGTGTCGAGCACGATAAAGAAAAGACCTGCAAAAGGCAAGTGAGCAAGGGGCTTCTGATGGCCTACTTAGCCCATTGAATTCCCTAGGGAAACGCCGACCCCACCCGGTCAACGGGAGCTTCCAGCGATATAACTGTCACAAACGCTCCAATTAATTGGCCTTGTCTCTCGCCGCAGCCCAACCAGAGCCGCACTACATGTACAGACCACCATTGACGCCTAAGATTTGACCAGTGATGTAAGCGGCGGCGTCGCAGCACAAAAATGCAACTGGCGCTGCAATATCTTGAGGTGTGCCAATGCGCTCAACAGCGATTGAAGTCATGAGGGTTTTTTTCATCTCTTCACTCATGGACTCAGTCATGTCGGTTTCGATGTATCCAGGCGTGACGCAATTGACGGTAATGTTACGCGAACCCAACTCCTTCGCCATGGCCTTAGTCATACCGATTAGCCCCGCCTTGGAAGCAGCGTAACAGGCTTGACCAGCGTTCCCCATCTCACCGACAACAGAACTGATGTTAATAATACGGCCCCAGCGTGCTTTCATCATCGGGCGAGCTACAGCGCGGGCACAGTAGAAAGCACCAGCCAAATTGACTTGAATAGTTTTGTCCCATTCGTCATTCTTCGCGCGCATAAGCAGGTTATCCTTCGCGATTCCTGCATTATTTATCAGTATATCAATCTTTCCAGACTTACTGATAATGCCTTGGATTGCGTTATCAACTGCCTCGCTCTGCGCAACATCGAAGCCAATTGCAGTTGCTTGCCCCCCAGCTGCCTGACATAAGCGAACCGTCTCGTCCGCTGCTGCACTATTGGATGAGAAATTTACATAGACATGCGCACCGGCTGAAGCCAATCGCTCACAAATCGCCCGCCCGATCCCGCGCGAGCCGCCCGTAACAAGAGCCACCTTCCCGGTCAAAAACTTATCCAACATAATTGCTCCTCTTTATTGAAACTAATTCACCACACTAATGTGGCGTCTTCACGCTCCAAACCTAGCATCACCTACTTTCGCTAATGCTACAGTTCACACGAACCACACCGCGGCGCTCGCGAAACTGACTTAACCTATCTTATTCAGACTTCCTAGGTCCGGCGGGCTGTTGTGATTTCTTGGCACGGCGCTCAAAACGCTGCCCCATTCGATTCCAAATCCCATCCTCGTAACCACCAGCGCCCTTCATATCAAAACCTGCCAGGGCTGCCGAAAGATTCGCAGAGAGATCCTGTTGCCACGATGAATGCGCTACGCGAATAGCATTCTCAATCGCTCGGGCCCCTGAGGATCCATGGCAAATGATTGCCGTATCACACAAACCCAGCAAAGGCGCTCCACCGTAAGCGGAAGGGTCCAGCTTATCGCGAAAAAGCCTCTTAAACATGGGCTTACACAGCCACATACCTAGCTTGGCTCTAACACTACTCTCGAGATAGTGCTTAATTGAGTCAAACACGAGCTCAACTGCCCCTTCCATCCCCTTCAAGAGCACATTACCAACAAAGCCATCACACACCACAACATCAGCGCGATCTCGCGAGATATCGCGTCCTTCGACGTAACCGATAAAGTTAAGCTCTGGCATCTCAGCCAACATTTGGGCTGCTGAGCGGATTAAATCTGTACCCTTAGATGGCTCGGTACCATTCGACAATAAGGCCACACGCGGCTTCTCGGCGCCGATCGCCACTCTCGCGTAGTGGTTCCCCATTAAAGCAAAGTGTACCAGCTGACTAGCATTACAATCGACGTTTGCGCCGCTATCGAGCAGGACTGTGGGTGGCTTGTTACCAACGCGTGGAATAAGAGTAGCAATAGCCGGCCTAGCTATTCCTGGAAGAGTTCCAGAGATCATCATACCAGCAGCCATAACAGCTCCTGTATTCCCCGGACTCACAACTGCACAGGCATCTCCGCGACGTACCAATTCAAAGGCGATACAGATGGACGCCTCTTGCTTCTTGCGTAAAACAGACGAAGGTGAATCGTCCATTGTTACGGTTTGACTAGCATGCTGAACTCGAATGCGCTCATCTGTCGACGCACCCAACTTCTCAAGGCGCGCGCGGATTTCACCTTCATTTCCAACGATGACTGATGGAATTCCTAAATTACGAACAGCTGCCACTGCCCCGTCTACTACAGGTTGAGGGCCAAAATCGCCACCCATGGCATCTACCGCCACTGGCAACGAACGACGTTGGGGAGATTCGCTCATCGCGATACGCTATGAAGCAGCGCTTGTCTCTTCTTTCGACACTGCGATGATCTGTTTGCCACGATACTGCCCACACGCGAGGCAAATGCGGTGACGTAGTACTGGCTCACCGCAATTTGGGCAAACAACGGCAAAAGTGCGCTCCAAAGCGTCATGCGAGCGACGCATATTACGACGTGACTTGGTGGTCCTTTTCTTTGGAACTGGCATAAATCCTCTTACTTGCTGCGCTTCAAATACTAGCCGCTAAACGAAAACAAGGCCGGGAAAATAGCATAATTATCAGCCAACCTCAAGCGAGGCGAAGTACTAGAGGCTCAAATAACATTAGAGTTGTCGCCGGCTTACCACTCCACACAACCCTGAGTCTGGGGGTGCGATACTGGAACAAACGGAAATTTGCTTAAGAAATTCATGATGCTAAGCACATATATGCCCAGGAAGCCGAAAAACAACCCAAACTCAATTGCCCCAAGTGGAATATGCTCAGGCGAGATATTTGGCATAATGGCAATATACTTCTCGGTCCAAATTCCAATGAAAATTATCAAGCCGACCGTCGCAAAAGCTGCTGGAGTGCGCTTAAGATCACGGCTGAGTAGCATAATAAATGGCATAATGAAGCACATTGAGAATGTAACCCACCCAAATCCCTTCCAAGGATACTCACGGGTGCGCAGAATCATCCACTGAGTTTCCTCAGGCAAGTTACCATACCATTGGGGCAAGAACTGGCTAAAGAAGAAGTATCCCCACAGCATGCAGAAACCAAAGGTAAGCTTACCATGGTCCCAGCGCGTGCCTTGACACGTTACCTTTGCGTAGCCCGTGCTTGTGACTAAAAGGTAGTAGGTCAGAATCGCGAGGAAGGCCCAAGCTAAATAGATATTACCTATGAAATAAAAACCCCCAAACAAGTTGGAGATCCAAACTGGGTCCATGCCCATTACAAACTCAAATGTGAAGAGCGAGTAAATTATAGCATACAAGAATATTAGCACTGGCCCCATGCGGGACATGGCTGGCTGAAGCTTGCTGACCTCCTGCTTGGTCCCCTGCCAGTCCTTGGTCATGCACTGATAACACGAACCAACCCAGCGTCCACGCTTCGCCCAGCGCTCACGCAACATTCCTATGTCGCCCCGCAATGACCACTTAACAAAGCGGCACAACAGGAAGAACAAAACTGATAAAAGAATTAGGTGTCTTGCATATACAAAATCGGGCTGCATCCACCATTCCTTGCCAGGCATAGCTTGACGTGCCCAAGGGAATAACGAGTGGCGTCCAAAATATGTCAAAGCAATCGACATAAGCGTCCACGGGAAGTAGGCAACTCCAGC
>JAIBBV010000008.1 GCA_019694465.1 Oligoflexia bacterium | reverse complement strand
TGGAGCTGGAGCGCAAATCATAAACAAAACGCAACAGCTCCAAATGGCGTACAAATTGGGAAAGCGGCTTCGAAAGTGCACCCGCCACACTTACACCCATTACTTTGGCAGCCGCTTGATTCACGCGCAGGACTCGATCGGCACTGTCAATCGCTACTACCCCTTCGATCATGCTAGCCAGAACTGCTTCATGCTCACGAAGTTGTACCCGCAGCGATGAAATATCACCTTCGACCGCTTCAGCTGCGTCATTGAAGCTAGCAGCCAAAGCCGTTTCACCAAAAACATTGTCGGCATAAATGCGCGCAGAATAGTCACCGGCACATAAACGCCCGAGCGCACGCGCAATCGTATCCAACAAGCGCTGCTGACTGAATGCAATCCAAAATGCGATGGTAGCTAAAAGCAACGCTGTGGCACTAGCCAGATAGCTCCAACCAGAGAAAATTACGAAAGCGCAGCCACTCAAGAGCGCAAGAATGAGAACGCTAAAGAGATAGAACCTCAATCTGGTCGCGGCATCAATTGGAGCAAATATAGACATGCGCCTTCTCTTTAGCCCTTAAAGCGATAGCCCACTCCTCGAACAGTTTCGATCAGCTGGCCATAAGATCCTAACTTTTTACGTAAGCCAACTACTTGAACATCAATCGAACGGTCCGTTACGGGATAGTCTTCGCCGTGCACTGCATCCACTATTTGATAACGCGTAAACACCCAGCCTGTTTGTCGCGCTAAAAAGTACAAAATTTTAAACTCTGTTGATGTCAACTCGATAAGCTTTCCATCAACTCTAACTTCATGCCGACCAGGGTTTATTTCAAGTCCATCAATGGCCAGCGGCTTACTTAGGTCTTCCGGCTTACCACGATTGCGTCGAAGAACAGATTTCACACGCGCCGACAAAACTCGCGGACTAAATGGCTTGACCAAATAATCATCGGCCCCTAACTCAAGCCCACTTACGATATCAGCCTCTTCTCCGCGCGCGCTCAGCATAATGATTGGAGTATGTTTGATCTTGGCATCAGACTTGATTGCTTTGCACACATCCAGGCCATCCATGCCTGGCAGCATAAGATCCAATACAATCAGCGCTGGGTTTTGAGCGAGCGTAGATTGCAGGGCCTCCTCGCCTGACTTGACGCACGTGACTTGATATCCGTCCTTCGATAGGTTGTATCGAACTAGTTCAAGGATATCTTCCTCATCATCAACTACTAAAATCGATTCCTTAGGCATGTTGCCCCACAATTAGGAGCCCAGATACAAGACGGAGCGAGTACCGCATTGGGCTCTTAATGAAAAAATAGCTTGGCTCGGCCCCGCAATCAGTTCTAGCATGCGGCAGCTGTATGAGCTAACAAGGGGTGCCTGAATCGCGTTATAGAATTATTAGAATTCTATTAGGGCCGCGGTTGGTGGTAAGTACCTGTAGTAATAGCGTGCTGGCCCCCGTACAGCGGCGCAACTTGTGGAGATTACTAAGTATGATTACCCCAACTTCTGATGCACCTGGAGCTCCCCGCGCAATTGGGCCATACAGCCAAGCCGTCGCCGCTGGTGACTTTGTATTCTTGTCAGGACAGGTGCCATTGCATCCAGAAAAAGGTGAAATAGTTGGACCTGCCATTGAGCAGCAGACTGAACAGGTGCTGAAGAATTTAGCGGCTGTGCTAAAGCACTATAATTTAGATTTCTCGAAAGTAGTCAGTGCCCGTATCTACCTGACAGATCTGAAGAATTTCGCGACTGTTAACTCCATTTATGAAAAGGCCCTCGGCAACAGCAGGCCAGCGCGAGCGACGATTCAGGTTTCCGCCCTCCCCAAAGCAGCCTTGGTGGAGATCGAAATGGTTGCCTATCGCGGAAAATAAAGACTCAATAGTTTCAAATAGTTAGATAAAAAAGCTACCTGAAGCAAACTCCCATTTCAAGCGGATTATATAGAAATGGGAGTTGTGTAATGGATACGTCGTCGTTTAGGCCTGAGGAGTTGGGGATAGAGACTCATGGCCAGGACCAGGAGTTACAGGTAGGTCTAAGCATAAAGCGCGGAGAGAACCAGGACTCGGTAGTTCGTCCTATCCGTCGTGCTTGGAAGGGATTTATATCTTTGATCGGTGGTGACATGGGAACGGACTCAAGCATAGCGCCACAAAACTACTTCGAGAAAATTCGTCAATCCGAACAGGATCAAGTTCGAAGCGGTGGTTTCAATCGATTCCAGCGCGCCTTGCGTCGCATTCGGTACATCTCCCAGTTCAATCCAACTCGTACAGCTCAATCTCCACTTGGCAGTTTCGGTGGACGCCACATCATTGGAGAATCGACCCCCATTAATGGTGGCGTGTACATCGGTGTGGTTCCCCAGGAATGCCTTGTAGTAGACGACAAGCATGGCGCTTTGGAACGTGTTTATAACGAACTGGTTGTGCGCCTGGCTGAAATTAGCATCGATCGAAAGTTAGATGAGAACGAGATATTACCAGAAATCGCGAATTTGGTATTAAAGCATCTAAAGTTTGATGACCAGCAAACACGCGAGATCACAGAACGCGAAGGTATCGCTGCTGACGATAAAGTTGCGATCGATATGTATCTATATGAGCATGTTGGTGTGGCACGTCATCAAGTACTAGTCGCGGCCTACCTTATTGAACGTCTCAAAAAGCGCGGTGTCTTAAATGGCTGCTTTACATTGGATCCGATGAGCACGCATCTAATGGGCCACGACGATCGCTTAGTCTACACTAGCCCACACGGCTACCTGTTCATTTTCGATCCGCTTAAGCTAAATCAATAAGCATCAACGCTCGATAGTCTTAGGCTACAGACCTAGCCATAGCTAGGCTCTAGGCTTTTTACGCACTAGTTTCAGGCAGTTATGGCGATATTGATAACTCAATATCATTTCTGTAGGATACCCCTATGCGCCAACGTACAAGTCTACAACTTCGGACGATTCAGCAAGTATTCGAGTCGTCTAAACATCCGCTTCTGGCTGAAGAGGCCCTTAGCGCTGCGCAGCGAAAACTCCCATCGCTTGGCATTGCCACGCTCTACCGCGCCATTAGAAGTCTTAGGAACTCTGGGTTTTTAAAAGTAGTTGAGTTGCCAGGCGAGTCGACACGCTATGAAATGTCGTGCAAGGATCACCACCACCACTTCCACTGTCGCAAGTGCAAGCGCGTCTTCGAAGTAGAATCCTGCCCCGCTGCTATTAAAAACTTCAAGCTGCCAGATTTTGTAATAGAAGATCATGAGATTACTTTCTATGGTCTTTGCACTTCTTGTAAGGACGCGTAAGCAATGAATGCCTCGGCCAACGAAAGCGAAAACGTATCTGCCAGTCTAGATACCGTCGGGGCCTGCCTCTCGTTTGCCTGCGCCGTGCACTGCATATTGATGCCATTTGTTCTCACTATTCTTCCGCTACTAGGTCTAAGCGCACTCTCGCATCATCTATTCGACATTGTAATGTTTAGCATCACTGTAAGTCTGGCCACGCTTAGCCTGTGCTGGGGCGTGCGCGTGCACAAGCGACGCGAGATACTTTTACTTGTAGCGCTCGGCGTTTTGCTGTTTTACCTAGGTGGCTTTCATGCGGAAAGCGTTAAGGATGCAATATTTGTTGGGCTGGGCGGACTTTGTTTGGTCGCCGGCCACCTGCTTAACCGACGACTTTGTCGTTCCTGTAAGACTTGCTGCGGAAAGCACTAAGAGTGCAGCTATTACTTCGCTTTGCTCGCAATACGTGCGATATAAGTTTACTTAGGGCTCTAATATTCAATTACATCAAAGTTGAGATTACGAACTGCCGTACAATGCGGCAATTTTGCGCTCGTACTTCTTGAATACCAATCGTCGCTTGAGCTTAAAGGTTGGGGTTAGAAACCCATTTTCCACCGTCAGCTCCTCATCTAAAAGCCCGATTCTCTTTACCTGTTCGAAGCCTGCCAAGCTGGCGTTGACAGCCTCTACCTCGCGCCACAAAAGCTCCATGACGCGGGTGTCATCTGCTAGTTTGCTGTCTAAAGTATGCCCCTGCTCCTTCGCCCAGCTCTCCAAGCTGTGCTGATTAATGCCTAGTAGCGCGACGCAGTGCGGTTGCGCATCACCAAATAGCACAGCCTGGGAGATAAAGGGCGAAGAGCAAAGCTTTTGTTCAATGGGCTCGGGCGCCACCTTTTTGCCATTTGAGCTAACAATAATCTCTTTCTTGCGCCCTACGATACTTAGGTAGCCGTCACTGTCCAGCGCTCCCAGATCCCCGGTATGGAACCATCCCTCACCATCCCAAGCAGCAGCGGTAGCCTGCGATCTTCCAAAATATCCGTTGGTGACGTTTGGCCCACGAAATAAAATTTCTCCATCTTCAGCTATGCGCACCTCGATATCTGTATCTAGGACAGGTCCGACAGTTCCAATCCTATTATCGTCAAGACGATTCACGTTTGTGGCAACGCAGGTTTCAGTAAGCCCGTAGCCCTCAAGAATCGTAATACCAAGCGCGGCGAAAAACTGGTTCACCTCCGGTGGCAGCTTGGCACCACCAGAGATAACATTGCGAAAGCGCATTCCAAATATCTGTCGGCTAATCTTTCGCCGAATCGACGCGCTCATCACGTAGCCCAGCCAAGCGAGCGGCGAATACGCGGTATTGGAACTACGCGCTAAAAAACGCGTCCGCGCAGAGCTAATGGTAACTTGTAAGATCTTGGCAGCTAATCCACTGCGCCGCGCTTGAGACTCAACTTTATCTTTCATTTTTTCAAGCAAACGTGGCACGAGCGGAATAATTTGAGACTCTGAATGGCGCATGTCATTCATTACAAGCTGGGGCTCTGCTTTCGAAGAAAGCTTGTCGCTCACGCGCGGGAAAGCCAGCTCTGCTCCGGTCAGAAAAGCGATGGCGCCCATCAATCTGGCGAACGAATGCGCTAAAGGTAGCAACAAAAAAATCCGCATGCCCTGTGCATACATCCCAGCTCGGAAGGCCTGTCGCACGTTTGACAAATGATTACCGTGTGTTTGCATTACCCCCTTCGGCGGACCAGTGGTACCAGATGTATACACTAGTGTCGCCAGGTCGCTGCGCCGCAGATCCTTCCACTCCTCCGGACTACCGGGGTCGCTACCCAACAAAAGTTCACGCAATCCAACAACTAGCTCATGCTTTTCTACAGCTTCAAAGGTGATGATTCGACGCAGACTAATTTTAGCCTCACGCGCAGCACGCTCCTCTGTCGCCGGGATCTGACAATGGTTTGAAAGCAAGTGCAGCAGTTTCCCTAACTGCTCCTGGTTTTCAGCAAATACGATCTCCGCTCCAGAATCGAATAGGATGTATCCGACTTCATGGGCTGGAAGGCTTTGGTAGACAGACACCACCACTCCACCGCAGGCCAGTACCGCCATGTCTGCTTCGAGCCACTCGGGGCGCGTGTTGGATAGAATTGCAACCTTAGTCCCCTTGCGCACTCCCTGCGCATGCAAGTAGGCCGCGATCTTATTTACACGTTTTTCAACTTCACGAAATGTCCACGCACGCCATTGTCTACCGTCGGACCCGCCGAAACCTTCGGGAATCGGCTGGCGGTAGACAACCCCCTCAGGACAGGCAGCGCTGGCGCGATAAAAAGCACTTGGCAAACTCGCATCTTGGTCCAGTGTTATAGGGTTAATTGGATCATTCATTAGTTCGAATTTCGCCCCCGCCAGAGCATGCGTAAAGAGCTAAAACAGCTTACTTTCCATTTACTGAAGTCAATCATTGCAGTTTATTAGGCTAGACTAGCGATATTTGGATGACACGCATAGTTACAACTATCTGATAAGCTTGGCACTATTGAATTAGATCCAGGGCTGGCATAGCCTAGAAGCTGCCGCGTAACTACCTGAGACGAGGGGCTAGTTAGTATTGCAAATCCGTCTTTTCGGACCTGGCAATTCTATTGGCCGACTCTGCCGGTATTTGCAGAATTGAGTCTAGGCGGCAGAGGTTGATTTGGAGTATCCCACATGACTAATCAATGCGTTCTAATCACTGGAGCCAACGGCGAAATAGGTCACGGCCTAATCAGATTTCTTTCACGAGAAGGCCTTACAAAGATTGTCGCTCTCGACCGCAGCCCGATCGACGACTATCAGAAAGAAGTAGAGTTCTACAAGGGTGACATCCTTGATCGGAATCTGATTGATGAACTAGGGCGACGCTACCAATTTGACACTATTTTTCACCTGGCTGGCATTCTATCTACTGGCGGTGAACGCGATCCATTGCTGGCGCATAACGTCAACGTGGAAGGCAGCTTGAATCTGCTCAACATGGCGGACGCTCAATCTATGCAGCGTGGTAAGCCAGTGGTCTTCTTTTTCCCCAGCACCATTGCAATTTATGGCTTTGAATCACTCGAGCAGAAAGTAAAAGCCGGAAAGATTAACGAGGATAACTACCTGCATGCCACAACCATGTATGGTATTAATAAGCTGTACATCGAAAACCTGGGCCGCTATTTCAGCCAAACTTATAAGCGCTTCGACACCACGCCTGGGCTTACGCGCATTGACTTCCGCTGCATTCGCTTGCCCGGCATAATGAGCGCAGACTCACTGCCCTCCGGCGGCACAAGTGATTACGGTCCGGAGATGATTCACGCTGCAGCTCAAGGCAAACCATATGAGTGTTTCGTTACTCCAGAGACACGCCTGCCTTTCATGGCAATGCCAGATGCAATCGACGCGATCATCTCAATAGCAAGAGCCAAGAAGTCTGTACTAAGTTCAACTGTTTACAATATTGGCAGCTTCTCCATTAGCGCCGAGGAGATTCGCCAGGAAGTAATGAAGTACTTCTCTGCTGCACAGATCTCCTTCAAGCCTAATCCGCAACGATTAGCCATAGTGAATAGCTGGCCTGGAGACGTAGATGATTCTCGCGCGCGGCGAGACTGGGCATGGAAGAGTGATTTCGACCGCGTCAGCGCATTCCGTGACTACCTGATTCCTGGAATTATGCGACGCTACTCAGTTTCGGCTTCAAAAGTGTCACTAACTTCCTGCGTCGGAGCCTAAAAAAGGAGAGCCCCATGTTTGATAATGCCAAGAATTCATACGCCACAGAGCTTGAGGCAATTAAACAAGCTGGCCTTTACAAACGCGAACGGGTAATCGAATCACCGCAGTCGCCCTGGATTACAGTCAATGGAAAGCAGGTATTGAACCTGTGCGCCAATAATTATTTGGGCCTGTCAAATAGCGACGTACTTAAAGATGCGGCCAAGAAAGGCATTGATCAGTTTGGACTTGGACTATCTTCAGTGCGCTTTATCTGTGGCACGCAGTCTATCCACAAAAAGTTGGAGCAAAAGATATCGGAGTTTTTCAAGACCGAGGATGCGATTCTATATACCTCCTGCTTTGACGCTAATGGCGGCCTGTTTGAGACAATTTTAGGAGAACAGGACGCGATTATCAGTGATGCATTGAATCATGCCTCCATTATCGACGGAATTCGGTTGTGCAAGGCTAAACGTTTTCGCTATGAGCACAATAACCTGGCGGAACTAGAGACACATCTTAAAGCTGCCAAGGCTGAGAATTGCCCCCGCATTATGATTGCAACTGATGCGGTATTCTCTATGGATGGCGACATTGGCTTGCTTCCACAAATTTGCGACCTAGCCGAACGCTATGGAGCAATGGTGATGGTTGACGAGTCTCACGCCACTGGCTTTTTTGGACCGACAGGACGTGGAGTGATTGAAGCGCTTGGGGTGATGCATCGAGTAGATGTTATTACCTCCACCTTAGGGAAAGCACTGGGCGGATCGGCCGGAGGATTCACTACCGGGCGTCGCGAGATTATTGGGCTATTGCGCCAGCGCAGCCGACCATACCTCTTTAGTAATTCCTTGCCGCCAGCACTTGTAACTGCCTGTATCGCCTGTCTCGACATGCTCTCGAAGAGCACAGCTTTACGTGACAAGCTTGAGGAGAATACAAAATACTTCCGTAAGCGTATTAGCGATATTGGGCTAAGCGTTCGTCCCGGCACCCACCCTATTGTTCCGATCATGCTTGGCGAAGCAAAGTTGGCAGTAGATTTTGCAGATGCACTCTTGAATGAAGGCATATACGTAATCGGCTTTAGTTATCCAGTAGTGCCAAAAGGGCAAGCACGCATTCGTGTTCAAATTTCAGCTGCCCATAGCAAAGAGGACTTGGATAAGGCTATCGAGGCCTTTGCCCGAGTTGGCAAACGCCTCGGCATTTGCCAGTGACACCTTACCAACAGCAAATACTAAAGAAGTAGCGAATAAGCACCCCAGAGCATCGAGCTAGAGTGTATTAGCAAGGCGCGGAGCTCAAATGAGTAAGCCTCCAGCGTATCCTCGTGCCTGCCCTTTTGGGGTTTCATGCAGCGCACCAATCTTGGGCTGCCTTTGTGCGATTGCGGCGCATCGGATAAAATATTGGCATGCAGGCAAAGCCAGCGCCAAAAAGTGTACACACGGAAGTCTTAATAATTGGGGCATCCATTGCCGGCTCTTCCCTGGCTGCCAAATTATCAAAATCCGGCATCGAGACACTGCTAGTAGACAAGGCTGAGTTCCCCCGTCGCAAAGCTTGCGGCGAAGGATTGTCATGCATCGGGACTTCGCTTCTAAGAGAGTTGGGATTAGAGCCTGGCACCCCGACGCTCCCGGCTCACGCACTAAATGGGTACTCGCTGTGGCATGGGGACGAGCATGTTAGTGTGCCATACTTGCTGGAGGCAGAAAGAGCCTCTTCTGCCAATTCCTTCGGGATAGAAAGGTACAATTTAGACCTAGCGCTGCTGAAGTGCGCTCAAGCGCATGGCGCAAATTTCATCGCTGGGCAACAGGTTCGAACAATTACCCGCAGCGGTCGCTACTTTGAAGCGCAGCTTCCTCAGTTAAAAATTCTTGCTAATCGACTAGTGTTGGCCGACGGCGCCAATTCATTCCTGGCTGAGTCACTGGCAGCGGCCTCGCATGCTAAACCCCGCCCGCGCTTTGGCTACAGCATGATGCTTGATGGCGTAGCCTCGCGTCCACTTAATCAGGTTCACATCATCTTGCAGTCAGATGCAGAAATTTGCTGCACTCCTGTAGCCCTCAATCGGCTCAATGTAAGTATCCTAATGCCGAGCGGTACTATTCGTCGTGTCCTGGACAAAGATTTTTTAGCTAAAGTACTAATCGCTGTGGAAGGACGCACCGGCTTTCAAGGCCATCCAATGGGTCAGCCACTAGATCCGCGTGGCATCGGACCATTAAATCGCTCACGCCGTGGTGGCTTCCACAACGAGGTCTTCCTTGTCGGCGATTGCTGCGAAACATTAGATCCCATCGGCGGGATGGGCATGACGCATGCGCTTATATCTTCAAAGCTTGCAGCGTCTGCGCTAATCGAAATAATTAAGGCAGGCGCCCCGATTGAAATATCTGGCAGCCATTATGAACAGACACTACTAAAGGAGATGCGCCCTCTGCGCGGCTTCACTCGTCTGACATATTTTTATCTGAACTTCTTAGCAGGCACTCCCCTTTTTGAACCAATTGGCCACACAGCTCTGCTACGCGAAGTGGGGAGAGCTGCTCATAAGAATTCGAGCCGCTCAGCCCTCGCCTTCTGCTCGAACTTGCTACTAGCTATTAGCGGTATTTGCCTTTAGCACGTTCACCAGATTCCTGGCACAAGCCGAGCCTTATTTGCCATGGCGCCCGCATAGCCTTGACGCAGCATCAACTGCTGCTCCTCCACCGCCATTCTTCTCCACAGCACGATTGCGTTTAAGGCACTAAATGCCAAGGCAGTTCTGAGTGCGCCGCCAGCAAGTGGCAGACAAGCGAGCTCAACAATCACCGCTAGATAATTTGGATGCCGAATCCAGGCATACGGGCCGTTAGTTACAAAGCTAAGATTTACTCCGCCCCCCATAACCGCGATATTCCAGTGCTCTCTAAGTGTCACGATTACCCAGAACCTAAGCGCCTGCGCCAGCGCAAAAAGGCCAAGCGCAAGTTGTGCAAGCACATTAGGAACTGTCAGTGGTGCATACATAAACTCAAGTAACATGGCAGGAAACCAAAGCACGTGAACGGCAAGCATTACGCCAAATACCTTTTGTTCTGGCAAACGTGCGAATCCATTCTTACGAAGCTGCATTTGGTTTTGCGTAGAGAGCTTTAGCTCATATAGACGCTGCAATGCGCACAAAGCAACCAGTGCAAAATAGAAAACTGCGAACGAAAGTTTCATCAGTGTGGCTCACCACTCTTGTACTCGAACAGACCAAGCTCCAGGGTTAAACCTGGGCCAACCCCGACCAGCATCACCCGCTCCCCAGCTCGAGCCTGGCCCGAATTAAGGTACTCATTTAGTACAAATAAAATTGTGGCCGAAGACATGTTTCCAAATTTAGCTAGCACATCCCAAGCATATCTCGAGCGGGGTCGCTGAATCGATAAGGCTGACTCCAAGGCCTCTAGAATCTTCACTCCACCCGGATGAATTAACCAGGCACTCACCTCTTCCACCTCTAGTCCACACCCTTTCAAAAATTCATGGATACGCTGCGGAGCCTCATTCGCAAGGACCATGGGCAATTCACGCTTTAGTCTCAAGTGCGCGCCATCATCTTTGATGTCATAGCCCATCATGTCATCGCTATTTGGAATAAGGTAAGACTCACACGCCAACATCTCAAGCCCAGCACCGTGCGCTTGGATGAGCACACCAGCGGCACCATCCCCAAACAAAGCTGAACCAACTAAATTGCCCCCGCTAAAATCGGAGGCTTGAAATACTAGCGAGCAAAGTTCGGTTGCCAACAATAGAGTGCTGCCACGATTAATAGAGCATGCCAGCGTCAATCCAACTGCCCCACCAGCACATCCATGTTGATACACAGGAATTCGCCTTACGGTTGGGGAGATTCCCAATTCATTCACTACACGCGTATCAATTGCCGGAATTGTAGGCACGCTGCAAGAAGTGAAGATAAGATCACTAACCTCGGTCGGGTGCACTCGCCCAGCTTTGAGCGTCGCCTCTGCAGCGCGCATACTAAGCACAGTACCGTGCTCAGCGAAAATAGTCGCCCGGCGCGCATTCGAACGCTGCTGCAGAATTTCTTGGACAGGGAGCACAAAGTAGCGACTGGTGATGCGGGATGAACTTACGAATCGCTCAAACAACTCACGCTCATGCGATTCACTCATAAGCCAGTGGCTAGTTGCTGACAGTATTTCTGAGGGTGAATACTTGTAGGCCGGCAGAGCAATTCTCACCTGCGTGATGCGGCTCATAGAGATAACTCATAGTGGACGGCAACATTCTTGTCGACGTGAGCAATAAGTATTGAGGGGTCTTCGACATCGAAGGCAGCCCATTCAAAAGTAAAATCACCACTAACTTTATAAGTTTCTCCGTCACGCCGTATAGCGTACGGTAGGCGCACCTCGCGAATAAGTCCATGAATAGCCAGGCTTCCACTGATCACACCTTGGCAAGCTTCCAGCGCTACTTTCTCTGGGATACATTTTCCATCCAGGCTATCAATTCTTAGTACAACCTCTGGGAATGCTGACTCTGCCATAACCTCCCTAAGGCGCTTATCCCTGCTTTCGCTGTCTGTGTTGAAGAGTCGCACTGGCAGCTTAACCTCAGCCTTTACTGATGATGGATCTTTGTTGTCTTGTAGCCAAGCTCTTCCCGCTATCCCGCCTGTCTTCCCGTGTACGGTGTGCCAAGTTGTATCTACACTGAAAACAACCTTGGTATTTTCATCACTCAATACTTTTGGGAGGTTCCACAAAGTTTTATCGCTTGCGAAAGTAGAAGATGGATAAATCGCTGCACATATTAGTGTAGACAAAACCGCATATGCTCTTAAACACGACTTGGAATGCTTCATTACAAAATCGGCCATGCAACGACTCTTAAAAGTAGAAATGTACTCTGCCAAGCGGACTGGCAGACAACGCATCACTTGCTTAGCAACCAGAAGGTTACCGACTATGAAATCAATGATCAGTACCGCATTATAACTGGACGCTATGGGCACAAGAATTATTCGAATGGCTAAAAAAATACACAATATTATTGAATAGATAACTCAACTTAAGCCGCGCCTTGTAGCCAAATCTAGTTTTGAATAGGACATAAGTTTCAGATACCATTAAGCATTGTCGTAAGGAGTAGCGGTGCCGTCCCCACAACCACCAGATCCATCCCCAGAAGGTGCCGGAAGTGCTCGCCACTCAAACCAGCCGCCTGACAGCTCCCCTGTCACTGACTTGAACTCAGCTTGGCAGGCGCTGGCGCGCTCCGCCAAGACTGCCTACGCCCTGCGCAATTTTGACACAGCTACCAGCACTGCTTTACAGGCCTATTCTTTCGCGCGACAGCATTTTGATCTGGGCGATCCAAGAGTTCTAAACTCTTGCCTTATGGCAGCTGAGAGCTCTCGTGAAGGGGGAAAGCTTTCCAAGGCTTTGGAGTATTATCAAGAATACTTAACCTTAAAACTTAAGCACTCTCAGCCCGATGAAGAGCTCGCCAGTGTTTACGCAGATATTGCGCAAGTGCATCTCAATAATGCTGACGCCACCTCAGCAGTAGAAGCTCTCCAAAAATCTCTAGATACAGTAATGACAATAGGCCTAGGTAATAAACCAATTTATTTCCACATTGGATTTTCGCTTTCAGTCGCGCTTGAGCGCGCTGGAAATAATGAAGCCGCCGATAAACTGCGCGAAGAATTGTTCGAACAGTTGGAGCGGGCTGGGCTTCCATCTACCGACCTTTACAGGCTGTGGAGTAGTCTTGCGGGCATACTTGTCTCGCATCACTACTATGATCGCGCACTTTCCGTGTACGACAACGCACACGATTTGTTGGAGGAGATCGAGGGGGCTCCCGCACTCGAGCTTTCAGCTATATCCACACGAATGGCTGAAATTTTGTGTTGGCAGGGCAACCGGAAACAATGCCAAAAATACCTGGCCCGAGCTGAGCAGGAACTAGCTGCTGATTCTTCTGAAAGTGCTAACATCGCTAGAGTTAGGCTGAAATTCACGCAAGCTGAGCTTCTCCAGGCGCTTGGCGTCCCAAAACGCGAGGTCGAAGAGGCATTAGAGGCAGCTTTTGCTGCTGAAATGTTTTTGATTGAAGCCGATGAGGCATTTACTCGCGAATGCAAATTTCGGGGCATCGAACTTCTAAAAGGGATTGGCGAGATCAAGCGGGCCAAGTCACTGCTTGAAAGAATTAACCCTCCTGCAGCAGATGGCTGGGGGCCACAAGTCGTTCGCTATTGGTCTATTCAGGGCGAACTTGCACAGTCAAGTTCTGAATGGGACAAAGCTACCCAGCACTTTAGTAGGGCCCTCGAATTAGCCCAAGCTGAGTGGACACCAGAATTGCAGCCGTTCCAAATTGCGCAGTGTATGTTCAATCTTGCAGGCGCTCTCATGCGACAAGACCCAACGCGTAGCTTACACCTACTAAATGAAGTGGAACACCTGCTACGCCCCTCCCACGTTGGGTCAGAAACTACAGCCCTTGGACACTGCCTACTACAACAGGCCAGACTGCTTGGATTCGAGGGCAGATCCCCAGAGGAGCAACGGGCAAAGCTTGAAGCCGCTCTAAGAATCCTGGATCAACCGGAGCGAGAGGTGCCATTGCGTGGCCTGCTACAGACACTGACTGCCTTATGTAAACTGGAGTTTGAGTCGGCCGATTATCAAGCTGCAGTCAAATATGGGGAGCGCGCTTTGGGATATGCCCTTAGTGCGGAGCAAACTCCGGTTTCAGAAAAAATTCACCTGATGAGTCTCCTAGCCGATGCCTACACATTTTTGGGCAACAGCGGTAAGGCCGCCGGCTTTCGTGCTACCCTAGAAATTACGCCCGATCCCGAATCCGATGATGGCAGTGAGTTTGCCTAACCTGTTCCGGCTGAGATTGCGACACTTCAACTATCAGAGTCACTCAACAGTCCTTAAATTTGAGATCTGAGCCAGAACCAAGAGTGTTTTATTGGCGAGACTTTTCAGCTACAGTCAATTAGCTGCTGTACGGAAATCACGTGGCAATATCCGCATAACAGCTATCCCGAGCGACGACGAGGGATTTCAGCTTTTTTCCGGAACTGCTCTAGTATGGCTTCAATCGCGCTATTTGGCGGAGCTTTCGATCCTCCGCACACAGGTCATACCCTTGTTATTTCAGCTTTACTAAAATCAAAACTTTGCGAGCAGGTCTGGTGCGTGCCAAGCGCAGACCGCCCAGATAAGGCATGGCATGCAACAGCGGAAGCGCGGCTTGCAATGCTAAAGATTGCGCTAAGTGAGGCCTTCCCGGGGCAAACCAGTATCAAAATAGAAGATGCACAAGTAAATGGAGATCTGCCCACATCGTTTACCATAGATTTTTTAGACTATATCAAGAAGCAGTACCCCCAACACACATTCAGCTGGGTCATTGGGGCCGACAACATTCCTCATTTGCAGACATGGAAGGACTCCGCGCGACTAATGCGAGAGACTAGCTTCTTGGCCTACCCTCGCCCAGGCTACGATATTTTGCCTACACAATGCCCAGCCAACGTTCGCATGATTGAAGTCACGAATGCAGCCCTATCAAGTGCATCAAGTACTAAAATTCGCGAGCTAATTGCAACGGATCAAGATACTAGTGGGCTACTTAGCCCTGGCGTACGAAGCTACATAAACGAACACGCGATCTACGCCTATAATAAATGACTGAAAGGCGTAGCCGAATGCGAATTGTCCCAATAGCACAAGCGGTGCTTCTCTTTCTCGACTAAAGGCCTATTTTTATTGGGTCATTTACTATTTGTCGTCTAGCCTCCCGCTGGTCGGCATTATAGCGAGTGATTACTACCACAAAGAATTTCGCTACGGATTTCTGTCACTCGCTATAATACTGCCTCACGACCGAGCTAACCTCGCTTGCCTCATCCAAGGTAGATTTCTACACTTCAGGTCAGCGCTTATCCACAGCCCATCTAAAAATGGACGAACTTGACATTAAGAGTGCATAGTATAGTGAACCGGATTGCTTGGCTCGCAATAATAGCCCGTTAAGCTTACCTAGGGCATTTTTGTTACGCTGGCACTAAGTCTAATCGAACGACACGGACTTGGCGTTAACTTGCGCAACTGGTAGCCGGTCTGTTGGCAAGCTGCTGGAAGTGCCATTACCACCAGACTTAAATACGGAGTAGGTTACGTTAACCCCCTTGCCATATTTTTTAGTGCTGGCAGATGAGAACTTAAGTTTCTTTGAGCACTTCTCACCCGAACAATCCAAGCGCCTGGTCGAAATCTTCTTGCCCTTGCTCGAGAAGACTTCAGCCCAGACTTCAATGTCGGCAGTGGCCGTTGAAGCTGCTGTAGCACCAAGCACCATTGGACTTGTCCCACCATTACAGCCGAATGGATTAAGATTTAGATTTAGGCTTCCATTGCCCCCGCTAGTTGAGCCGCTGTACGAGCAGCCTGCACTTCCACCTAGCCCGCAGCCAGCGCCGGCATTGAAGCCACCGTTGGCATTATAGCCCTGGCAAAACTGTAGGAAGAACTGGAACACATTGGAATACCAGGAAATCGAAGCACTCAAGCTATTAAGGAGACCCAAAATCTGATTAAGCAATCCATTTAATATATTGAGCAAATCAGGGATAGTAATATTTACGTTGATCAGCCCGCTTAAGCACTGCAGGAGGCTGTTCATATTAATGTTGATATTAAGCTGCTGCAAAAACTGCTGTAGGCTTGAAAGCGCAGTCTGCAAACACTGCTGAAGGTTAGGCAGCTGCGCATTAAAGTTACACGATGCCTGTATATTGAATTGGAAGCAGGCTGACAGATCAATATTTGGTAGCTGAATATTTATGTTAGGTAAGCACTGCAGGATATTTCCGATATTAACCCCTACTCCCACCTGCAACAGCTGCTGCAGCGCTGAGTTAACAAGCGCCAATATCTGCGCCCAAACTTGCGCGATGTCTGGCCAGGAAGCGTTAAGAGTTCCGCAGATTGTCTGAATACTAACATTTTGTTGCTGCGCGTGGGTTTCTTGTGGAGTGGCAACAAACACTAAGGCGAATGCCAGAAAGAACCCTAAAATTAATCGCCGGAATGAAAGACTTTTCATGTCACTAATCCCTGTACTTACCGAACCTTCCAATACTCAGTAGCTGCTAACTATGAGGCTATACAGCTACGGCACCCCTCTAATTAAGTTATGCCGCTGATTCGATTAGTGGTTTCCTTCCGGGGCAAGAAATTAGATAGCGTTTTCAGATAGTTAATAAGAAAAGCTGAGCGGGTGGAAGATATGCTCTCATGTTACACAGCTACAGTTCAAAAAACATGTGGCAGCCACGACCGCTAAGCCCTCCTGCGCTGTGCGGCTGGAGAGAAGTTCTGCCTTACGACCACTTTTATCATGGAGAAGAAGATTTCACGAAACTCATAGCGGGTCGGGCAAAACTCTCTATTAAAGCGTCGGATCACAAAATCATAGAATTCATCGCAGGTCGTTGCCACCACTAACTCCCTTGTTCCGTGTTCAAGCGACTCCTTAATATGTGAGCAGCGGCGATGATAGTAATTTTGCGTCATCTCTCGACGCGCCTCCTCGAGAACGCGCGCCCTTCTCCATCTATTTCTTCCACTTCTCCGCATTTGTCGGCGGAAGTGCTGAAACTGCCGGGCCCCTGTGAAGTCCCCGTATCTTCTGCGCTCGGGCCTAAAGCGAACCCCGTGAAACTCCACCAGTACACCTTGCACAAGAAAATCCACGCTACGTCCAGAGCCTATAGAGATCTGGAATGTCTCCCCATAGCGAATGGCAAAGCCAGGCACAAACAACTCCAGCATTTGGCCGCACACGGCTTCTGCAACGGACGCAAAATAAATACCATTAAAATGAATCTTGCCCGTCTGATTGGGCGACGATAGAGGCTTATCTTCTTTTGAAGAGGAGGCAAGGACGAAAAGATTAGGACGGGACTGCTTTTGGTATGGCACAGCGATGCCTAAAACCCGCAGAAAAATCCTACTTCCCTATTAATGATCAAAATTGAAATTTGCGAAAGATGAATTCTTTCATCCAGTAAGTTTGCGCAGCTAATCTGAGTGCACTAGTTACGAAGGACTAAGACGCGGCTCTCGCCAAATAAAGCCAAGTATCGAGCACAGTATCGGGATTAAGCGACACAGAATCTATGCCCTCCTTCACCAGCCACTCAGCGAAGTCAGGATAATCTGAAGGTCCCTGTCCGCATATCCCGATGTACTTCTTATGCTTGCGGCAGGCGCGAATGGCCATACTTAGCATGGCTTTGACCGCTGGGTTTCGCTCATCAAAAAGGCTAGCTACAATTCCAGAGTCTCTATCAAGCGCCAGCGTAAGCTGCGTCATATCATTAGACCCGATTGAAAATCCGTCAAACAGCTCTAAGAAATTCTCAGCTAAAATGGCATTCGAGGGGATCTCACACATCATAATGACGCGTAGCCCATTCTTACCTCGTTCAAGACCATTGCGCTTTAAGACTTCGATAACCTGGCCCGCCTCCGCCACCGTGCGCACGAAGGGAATCATTACTTCTACGTTTGTAAGCCCAATCTCATCACGCACTCTACGGATGGCGGCGCACTCTAATGCGAACGAGTCATGGAACGACTCCGACACGTAGCGCGAAGCACCACGAAATCCAATCATGGGATTCTCTTCTTGTGGCTCAAAAAGCTCTCCCCCCAAAAGCCCACGATACTCGTTCGACTTAAAGTCAGAAAGTCGCACGATTACGGGCTTGGGATAAAAAGCTGCCCCAATTGTCGCCACCCCCTCAGCCAACTTCTCTGTATAAAACTCGACCGGATCCTTATAGCCGGCGCTGCATTGCTCAACACGCGCCTTTAGTTCAGGCGATAAAGAGGAATATTCCAAGCATGCGCGTGGGTGAACTCCAATACCACGCGCGATAATGAACTCCACTCGCGCTAAGCCAACCCCAGTATTTGGTAATCGACGAAATTGGAAAGCGAGCTCAGGGTTAGCCACATTCATCGAAATTTTTACCGGGGTTGGTGGTAGTGAGCCAAGCTCAACTGAGGTAACCTCAACCGGCAGGATTCCGTCGTACACAAGCCCCGTGTCACCCTCCGCGCATGAAACTGTAACTTGAGTTCCAGATTTCAACATCTCAGTTGCATCCTCACAGCCCACGACCGCTGGGATGCCTAGCTCGCGCGCGATAATTGCAGCATGACAAGTCCGGCCGCCACGATTGGTCACAATCGCAGATGCGATTTTCATTATTGGCTCCCAATCTGGGTCAGTCATATCGGTGACTAAGACATCGCCCGCTTTGAATTGCCCCATTTGCTTGGCCTCCTTCAGCGTACAGACGGGCCCTTGCCCCACTTTCTGACCTATCGCACGACCTCGCACCAAGATTCTCGACTTTTCTCTGATTGAGTAGCGCTGAAGTGTTTCCACTTTGGGCGCGCAAGAACTCACCGTCTCAGGACGCGCCTGTAGTATGTAAAGTAGGCCATCTACTCCATCGCGCCCCCATTCTATGTCCATAGGGCGACCGTAGTGCTTTTCGATTAGCAATGCACAACGTGCGAGCTCCTCAACCTGTTTATCACTCAGTGAGAACGAGCTCTGCTCAGTCGGAGTTGTTGCTACAGTTTTTACGTAAGCGCCAGAAGTAGCGCTGTCACAGAAGACAGTTTTAATCAGCTTTGAGCCTAGTTGACGCCTAATGATACTGCGTCGTGAAGCGCGCAGAGCTGGCTTATACACATAGTACTCATCGGGGTTAACGGCCCCCTGCACCACCGCCTCACCGAGGCCGAAGGCAGAAGTAATAAAAACGACCTCGTCGAACCCAGATTCTGTATCAAGTGTAAAAGCTACTCCGCTGGAGCCCAAATCGCTCCGAATCATACGCTGCACACCGGCAGACAGTGCCAAATCTGGCGCGACCACGCCTTTATCAAGGCGGTACGAAATGGCGCGATCATTGTAGAGGGAGGCGAACACTTTTTTTAGAGCCTGACTAACCGCTTCAATACCGCAGCAATTCAGATAACTTTCTTGCTGCCCTGCGAAGGAGGCCTCAGCCATGTCCTCGGCTGTTGCGGAGGAGCGCACAGCGACAGAGCAGTTTGGATCCCCCTGCGACAGCTCTAAGTATGCCTTTTCAAGCACGGCTAAAAACTGTGACTCAAATTCCCCCTCCAAAATCCAAGATCGAATCGAGCTCCCTACCTCACGCAAAGAGGTCAGATTTCCAGGCTGGATCTTGAGCAAGGCCGCACTTATTTTTTGAGCGATTCTGTTGTGAGCTAGAAAAGCTCTAAAGGCGGTAGTAGTGACAGCAAAGCCACTTGGCACCCTGACCCCAGCCTGGCGCAGATGATGAGTCATCTCACCTAATGATGCATTCTTGCCCCCAACAAGGCTGACATCACTGATACGCAGGCTATCGAATCCGCGAACCCACTCGCTTGCTGCCATAGGCCCTACCCTTTTCAATGCTGAGAATTTTCACGAGATCATGCTATCTTTGCTATCGTAGACCAGAACTGAGGCAGCTCAAAAGGAAATCGCATGGCTAAACGGCGCAGCGTGTTCTATGTGTCGGATCGCACTGGTATTACTGCGGAAGTGGTAGGCCACAGTGTTGTAACACAGTTTCCCCAGTTTCTATTCTCCCAGACCACCATCCCATTTGTAGACTCTCCGGAGCGCGCTCGCGCTGTAGTTGAACGTCTTGACCAGCAGGCCGATCGCGATGGAGCCAGGCCTGTAGTTTTTAGTACCCTAATCGACCCAAGCGTCAAAGACGTGCTGCGGTCTGCTAGAGCTCTATTTATAGATTGCTTGGATTCGTCACTCACAACCCTGGAAGGTGAACTAGGAGTGAAAGCTTCTCACACGGTTGGATCGTCGCATTCAATTGAAGATAATTTGGCCTACCATGAGCGGATTGAAGCTGTGAATTTTTCGCTTGCCCACGATGATGGCCTGGGTGTTTCCGATTTTGGACGCGCTGATGTGATCTTAGTTGGAGTGTCACGCAGCGGCAAGACGCCGACATCTCTATACATGGCCATGCAGTTCGGAGTGCGCGCCGCTAATTACCCACTTACCCCAGAAGATCTATCGCGCGAATCTCTACCACCACAATTGCTGCTTCAGCGTTCCAAATTGTACGGCATGACAATTGACCCAGAACGATTGCAACAAATCCGCAATGAACGACGACCTGGTAGTGAGTATGCTGACATCGGAAACTGTCAACGAGAGATCCGCAGCGCAGAGCGCCTTATGCGACAGGACCGCATTCCAATGATCAATACTACAAAGAAATCGATCGAAGAAATTGCCACTATTATACTGCATGAAACAAAGCTGGAGCGACACGGCTACTAGAAGCGGTCTAATAGATATTAAGAGTGCGTAACAAAATGAAGGCAAGCAAAACAACCGGAAACGTAGCATATTTCTTTGAGGATTGGGTTGCGCAGCCTGACGCTGTTGCAGGCCGTATATAGCTTGGCGCAGTAGTTTTCATTTTGTTACGCACTCTAAGACAAGACCCGCTTTGTCTTGCAACCTCGCAACACCAACTTGCCGATTCCGATTATATTTGGCGAAACAAATGCGTAGGCAAGTTGTGGCATAGAACGATTCGAAGCTCGCTGGCCCAACCCTAGCTACGCAAATTTTTAATAGTGCGAACAATTTAGAAACGTCGTGGCTCAATCCAAATATGCGCCGCAACGTAAGTCTATTTCTGTAACGCCCCCTAAATACATCAGGACTATGGATACATCTATCAATTCATTTAACAACCATGTCAGCTTTCCAACTCCAGAACTCACATACCACGGCGGCAGGATTCTGAGCGCACCGGTATTCAGCAATGTGTACATTGGAGATTACTGGAGAACTACCCGCGGAGCCCAGGATCGGCAGTATCTAGACAAGTTCTCAAAGGACATCCTAGGTAGTCCCTATACTCGCGTGTGGAAAGAGTATGGGGTGAAGCGCGCCAAGGTCGGCACCTCTACTAGCCTAACGCTTAGTCCAACTAAGAAAGCATTCACTGAACTGGACATCCAGCGCTCAATCTTTAATGGGCTTCAAAGCGGAAGCATTAAAAGAACATCAGAGCAGGATGTGTTTACCCTATTTCTTCCTCCTGGGATGGTACTACTATCGCCAGATGGGTATAGCTCGCGTGAGGGGCTTGGCGGCTACCATTCAAGCTTCGATAGCAAACAGTTCGGGCGAATCTACTATGCAGTTGTAGTATACGGCAGCACTGGCAATGGTATCCCATTTAGCGCGAACCCTCGCGACAATATCACTGTAACTGCTTCACACGAATGGACGGAAGCGGCTACCGACCCAGATGTAAATAATGGTGAGTTAGGTTGGTATGATGCCAATTACGGCGAAGTGTCGGACATAATAATGGATATGGGCGGACCACTTAGCCAGGCCTATGGAAGTGTGAATGGCTATAAAGTTCAGAAAAATTGGTCAAACCGCGATCAGCGCTTCGAGGTAAGGCCTCTCGCGCTACATCCTAAAGCGCTCTAGAGCCTTTTCGAGTGATTCCTCAATTGAATCGGGCCGAATCGTGTCAAGTAGACCGATGGCCTGCATGGCCTTTATTACCGCTGGTTGTACTTCGCATAGAATTAGTTGGGCTTTTTCACGTTCGCACTTCAGAGCAAATTCACGCAAAGCGTGCAGTGCCGTCGCATCTACTACTGGCACTTTTCGCAGGCGCAAAACAAAGGATCTTGGGTTTTTTTCTACGCGATGCAACATATCCTTGAAGCGATCCGCTACACCGAAAAAGAACGGGCCATTTACTTCGTAGACCTCCACTCCTTCCGGGATAGAAGGGAGGCGCTCAGTATCAATATCATCCTCGCCCTCATCATCTGTGAGAACTTTGTGTTCGACGATGGCATCAGTTACATCGCTCATGCGTTTCATAAATAGAAGCGCTGCCATCACGATGCCCACCTCAACTGCCAAAGTTAGATCAACCAAAATTGTCAAAAGGAACGTGGACAATAGTACTGCTACATCCCCGCGTGGCGCGCGTAGCAAGTAGCGAAACCTATCTACTTCGCTCATATTCCAAGCCACGATGAACAGTATGGCAGCCAGGGTGGTGAGTGGGATGTAGGCTGCTAATGGCGCGAGCAACAGCATGAATAGCAAAAGCACCAAGGCGTGGATCATTCCGGCCAATGGTGTTTTGGCACCGGTCTTGATATTAGTAGCGGTGCGTGCGATGGCACCCGTGGCTGGAATTCCCCCGCATACCACAGATGCGATATTAGCTACACCTTGGGCCACAAGTTCTGTATTGGAATTATGCTTGTCGCCAGTCATGCCATCCGCCACAACTGCGGACAACAAGGATTCAATTCCTGCCAACAGGGCTATGGTCAATGCATCAGGCAAGAGCTCTTTTAGCAGTGGCATACTAAGCTCAGGAAAATGTGGCGGTGGAAAGGAGGTGGGGATTTGTCCAAAGCGCGAGCCGATCGTCTCAACTGGCAAACCCAGAGCCCATACGGCGATTGACGAGAAAACCACCACAATCAGTGCGCCTGGAATGCGCGGGTCCAAACGACGGAAGTAAATCAATGTGGCTAAGGAGATAACTCCTAGCACAGCAGTATGCCAAGAAAGGGTTGCCAGTCCCCCTAGATATGCGGCCCATTTATCAATAAAGTCTGCCGGCGGCGCAGGAATGCCCAGGCCCAAAAAGTCACGTACTTGTGTTGAGAAGATTACGACGGCTATGCCCGAAGTGAATCCAGTAGTTACTGGGTGTGGGATGTACTTAATCATCTTCCCTAAACGCGCCAGCCCCAGCACGAGCAGAATAATTCCGGCGATAAATGTCGCAGCTACCAGTCCATCGTAGCCGCGTCGTGCGACGATACCCGATACAATAACAACAAAGGCGCCGGTTGGACCGCCGATCTGAACACGACTGCCGCCTAGGGCCGATATCAAAAACCCGGCTACAATGGCAGTGATTAGCCCACGTTCAGGGGTAAGTCCCGACGCGATAGCCAAGGCCATGGCCAGTGGCAGTGCCACAATTCCGACTGTCGTTCCAGCGATAACATCTGAAAGAAACGCAGAACTCGTATACCCGTTCCGCAAATAAAGATACGAGCGCGGAATGAAATCACGATGTGGCATGGCTACTCCCGAGATGGGAGAGGTATCTATTCTAGCGACTTAATAGAAAGCGCCTCTCCCGACTTAAAGCGTGCAAATCCGGTGTAACCAGATAGCTTTAGCCGTTCAAGAGAGTTTTTCATATTTCGTGGGCTCTCAAATATGGATGTGATGGTGCCCTGTTTGCGCAGCCCCTGCGCTGCTACCATCACCGCCTCAAGCGTGCCTGGGCCAGCATCGTAGAATATCGCAACTTTTGGGGCCACCGAGCCACCGGACCGCTCACGCTCTTCCAGGATTGAGGTTATGCGTTCAAAGCCAATTGAAAATCCGCATGCTGGCGCCTCCACCCCTGAGAGGTTCCCGATCAACTTGTCATAACGACCACCACCAGCAACAGAGCTACCGAATTCCGGGGAGCTAATTTCAAAGACAGCCCCGGTATAGTAGCCCATTCCACGCACGAGAAATGGATCAAACTCAATTGTATTCCCCTGGCAAAGACCTGGCTTTACCGAGGCAAGAATCTGCGCCAGCTCATCAAAGACCAGCGTCGGCACTAGTGACGCCAACCCACTCCTAACCCCCTCGAGTCGCTCAGCAGCAGGCATAGCCTGCACCTTGGCTGCAAAAGTGATTAGCTTCTGTGTGGCTTCCTCTCCAAACCCATCTGCCAGGAAGGCTCCCTTCACTCCATCCAGGCCCAACTTATCGAGCTTATCAAGCAGCACCAATGCTTTGGCAGCGCGATCCTCGGAAATGCCAGCATTTGCAACCATTGCTAGTAGGATGCGACGATCGTTTAGACGCAACACAAGATTCTGAATACCTACAGCTGCGAGCGCCTCCTGCGTGGCCGTCATCAGCTCGGCTTCCACGGCTGGAGCAGCGCCACCGATGATGTCTATGTCACACTGTACGAATTGACGGAAACGTCCCGCCTGGGGTCTTTCAGCTCGCCATACCGGACCAACCTGGACTGCCTTAAAGATCGCTGGAAGGGATTCTTTATTATTTGCGTAGTACCGCGAGAGTGGCACCGTTAGATCATAGCGCAGACCGAGGTCGACTAAGTCATCAGGATTAAGGCCTGGTTTGGAAAGATCTAACTTATCTCCGCGTTTAAGAATCCGGAACATCAAGCCGAGATTCTCTCCCCCTTCACTCTTCTGAAGACGGCGCAAATCCTCTATCGCTGGTGTATCAACACGCTCAAATCCATACGAGCGATATACTCGCAAGATGTCGGCCAACACGCGATCACGCAACTCGGTTTCACGCGGCAAAAAATCACGAAAACCCTTGGGAGGTGCTACCCCGATATCTTTGGCTGACATAAGAAAAGTCCAATTAGAGCATTTAGCAATTGCGTCTTGGGCCATTCTAGCTGCACATGCGTCAAATTACAAACCTAACGGACTCGTATTGAGAGCGAAGCGAGCTGCGGCAACTTGCTACGCACTCCCATAGCAAAGGCGAGTAACAGCATAGCAAAAGCATGGCCATAAAGTTACGGATAGCACCCAATTTGGACCGGTGCTTAGCGGACGAAGTAGATTCGGCATTAGCGCTTCATGAAGCCTTCTGGCCACCAAACCGTGACCAGTAGACGCTCATAGGGCTGAAGATTGCGCAACATTTGAAAGCGCACTCCCAACACATCTCTGGCGGTCGGATCGAGTTTGCCAGCATCAAAAAATTCTGCCTTCACTACTGGACTTAAGTTGCCAGATTTTGAGGGCGCCTGCGTAAGATCTTCAGTCGGGCCGATGATACGCGCAGCATAAGTAACCGAAGCCGCTTCCACAAAAGCTGGTAGTTTGACTTCCGCCACAATCTGCTGTGTTGCGATTGGCCAGTATGGATTAACTTCCCACGATAAATAGGCAGCAGCATCATGCTTACCAACCCGACCCTGAACGTTGTAGCTAAAGACAAATTCATGCATGCCCTGCTCAAGTGGAATATTTTCGTCTCCCAGATAGAACAGCGTAAAACCTTCTTCCGGAGCCGGATTTGTCCAATGAAGATCGAGTCCGTTTCGCAGCGCCGATTTGCCAGTATAGGTGGTTGGTAAAGCAGCGCCGAACTCATCTACATACGCCAGAGGGAAGGCACGCAATATGCCATGCTTAAGTTGTTTGCCCTCACTAGCGATTCTGTAAATTTCTGTAACATCGATGCTGCCATCGGGTTTTACACGCACTTCACTGCTCATTTGTTGAACAGGCTCTGCATCGATCATTGGCAGCGGTGCCGCATCGCGCATCACAAGCACTGGCACGCCCAACAATGCCACAAAGCAAAATACAATGATCGCCACCAAAACGGCTTGACGTTTACTAGAAGGGCTCTGCTTTTTATCGATGCGTCCGAATTTGTGCATCGTGCCTTTGCTTCCCTAATGAGGCAGGCGCTGCTTCGAGCCGGCACGCCCCCACCAGCCACAACCTAAAATTAGGTCAGCCACGCGAGAATGCCACGCATCGAAGAAGCCTGCGTCGGTGGAGTTCTGAAGTCAGGCGCTGGGGATTCCAACGTCTGCCAATTTTGGACTCGACGTCCGAGGGAAGCTGCAGCCTGCTGTAGCATGTCGTAAAGATCCGCGCTGCTTAACGCCCGCAGATTACACATTGCGAACAGTCTGCCCCCTGGCTCGAGTACTTTCATTCCTCCACTCAATAAAATCGGCATGTTGCGCTGTAGACTGAAGCTACGTTTTGGACCCGAACCAAAGGAAGGAGGATCAATGATTACAGTATGATAGCCCTGTTTGCCACGCTCATGGCGCCGACTCTCCTTCTCTAGGAAGACAACTGCGTCGTCACAAATTAGGCGCATAGTGCCATGCGCAGACCCTTCATTCAGCGCACGGTTCTCGCCTGCCCACTGCAAAATGGACTTACTGACGTCGACTTGCGTAACCACCTCGGCTCCGGAGCACAAAGCGGCAAGGCCGAGCAAACCGGTATAACAGAACAGATTAAGCACCTGTTGTCCCGCGCAAGAAGTTCTAAGCAGCTTACGCACTTCACGCGTATCGACAAAGACCCCGGCATTCACTGCCTGCTCCGGCCGCACAAGATAGCGCATGCCCTGCTCTTCAACACAAAATTCGGGACAAGCCTGACCACAAAGTAATTCTGCCGCCCTATCTGCGCTCTCACGCGCTTGCTTAGCATGCACTCGCAAGTATACCGCTTTGGATTGTGTAGCCGACAATAGCCTCTGTGCAGCCTGCTCAATGCCAGGTCTAAGATTTGAAAGATCGGACCCCTCATCGACTAAAACGTGCATCAGCACACACGGACCGAGCCGATCTATGAAAAACTCATCACTTCCATCCGCTGTCCCGTCGAAGAGCCGTACAGTAGTCTCGCGCTCCCAAAGAGCTTTTCGAACTGTGAGTGCCTGCTCAACAAGAGGCAGTAAATCGAATTTAAGAGATTTCAAGGACAAATCCCTTTAGGTAGTCACTCTCTGGGTGCGTTAGCGGCACAGGGTGACAAGGCGCTTGGCGTAGATATTGAAGTACTCGCGCTTCTCTGCCAGCTCGAGCAGCCGAGCGGGTCAGCAGCTCCCAAAAATCCTCTTTGGACAACAACTGCGAACAGGAGAAGGTAAAAAGCAAACTATGCGGGCGCGCTGCCTGCATCGCCAAAAAATTTATAGTCTCGTAGCCCTTTAATCCGCCCTTAAACGCTCCGCGATGCTTAATGAACGCCGGTGGATCAAGCACAATTAGATCATAGTCGGGTGGTATCGTATGCAAAAACTGCAGGCAGTCTGCTTCTTGGCATTTGTGATTAGCGGCAGGGAAATTAAGAGTGACATTTTCAGCGCAAAGCGCAAGCGCCGCGCGCGAAGAATCAACCGACAGGACTGAATGCGCGCCGCCTGCAAGGGCTGCCACACTGAAGCCGCCACTATAGGAGAAGCAGTTAAGGACGGACTTTCCCCTTGCCATTTTTTGAACTAGCGCTCGGTTCTCTCGCTGATCAAGAAAAAAACCTGTCTTTTGTCCACGCTCCCAATCTACCAAGAAAGTCATTCCGTTCTCGCGGAAATTTCTGAGCGAAGCTTGCCCAAACAGATATTGGCCTTCCACTTCACCACGCTTCTCACCCAGATCGAATGCCTTTTGGTAAATACACTGTAACTTTGACCCAAGTACCTCGCGTAAGGCTGCCACAATTTCGTCTCTGAGACGTAGCATACCTTCAGATTGAAATTGAATTACGCAACTTGTCGAAAATACATCAATGATTAGCCCAGGCAACTTATCGCCTTCAGCATGTACTAAACGGTAGCCGTCGGTATCGGTGCTATCTAATAGTCCAATCGCCCTGCGCCGCGCATAAGCTGCGGCAATCGCCTGCTGTATAAACTTAGCTTCATCAAATGGTTGTGAGCCGAATTCTAAAATCTTGACGGCAATGCTGCTGACCGACCAATGGCCATACCCAAGTGTCTCACCATCACTGGTATGCACACTGACAAGATCGCCTGGATTGGGCTTTCCTTCAACCTTGGCGACAGCTCCCGAGAAGAGCCATGGATGCCCGCGACGCAAGGAAACGTCGCGGCTGGGGTGAAGGATAACTCGCTGATAGTTGGCTGAAGACATAAATTGCCCGCTAAAATACCTGCATCGTCGCCGCGCTGCAAATCAACCGGCCCACAGAAAGCATGCAGCAAGCACCACCTCCCGATACACTAGCCGCGCCTAGCCTAACAACCTAATTACACTACAATTTGCAATGACTGTAGGCATGGCTGGGGGACGCCTCGATATGCCATTATAAGCCTCTATGTTCATCCCCCTAGGCGACGACAATAGCCAACGACGCAGCACTCCGGTCGTGGTCTACGCCATCATGGCTGCCAATGCCTATATGTGGTTTTTGCAGCTCACGCGCGGTGAGCCCTTCACCAATGCACTTAGTACTGTACCCTACGAAATCACTCATCATGTAGACTTGGCCCAAACCATCAAACTACAAGTGCAGGGTCAAGTTTTGCCGCTGCGCCTGTACCCCAGTCCTGATCCAATTTCCGTTACGATCTTTAGCGCCATGTTTATGCATGGCTCATGGATGCACATTATCGGCAACATGGTTTACCTTGGAATATTCGGTGATCAGATCGAGGACTATCTTGGGCACTTTAAGTTTTTGTTGTTCTATCTTTTGTGCGGCATCGGTGCTGCCTTAGCGCATGTGTATGCCGATCCCAACTCTGTGATTCCCAGTCTGGGAGCCTCAGGCGCGATAGCAGGCGTTTTAGGTGCCTACTTAGCACTTTATCCACGCAATAGGGTGCGAGTGATGGTGGGCAGAGACATTATCATTCTACCTGCCATCGTTGTGCTTGGTTTTTGGATTGTGCTTCAAGTTATAGGACAGGCTGGAGCTGCGGCTGGGCAAGCCAGCGGGGTGGCATACATGGCTCACATTGGCGGCTTTGTCGCCGGTATGGCCTTACTGCTAATCTTTAGACGACGCAGAACGCGCTGATAGGCAGATAATTTAATAAAGCAGTTTTCGGCCGCACGTTGCCTCTCCTCCGCAAGTATTCTATGCACTACTCCAACACTATGCCCCGCTGTTAACTGCGTGGTGCATCTCTTGGCCTCCCCCAAAAATGTCGGCGCGGCATAACAAATCATTCTCTAGTGGTCGGTTGATGCTAACCAGTTGGTTCTGGCAAATAGGTTTGCGACTACATGAGCTACGGTCGGCACTTGGCCTACCGCCCTCCCCAGGTCTAACTTGCGAATCGATACTCTGCTTCATTAATAACTACATCGTGATCAGGGAGTAATACGGCTAGGGATTTCCACGTTGTGATTCAAGCCATGGCGCTAACCAAGGCGGAAACGATGCACTAGCTAAATTCATGTTTTATTTCAATAAATTACGGTGACAGACTAGTTTTCCCACCCCAAAATAAGTCTGGCTGGGAAGCAGCGGCTAGTTTGTCCCCAACCCGCCGCTCCTGCTAGGCTAGAACTTCGTTCAGACAGCTTTTTCACTATAAGCAACGAGATCGACGAATACGCCTACTTAGAGTTCAAATGATTCGAATCGCCTTAAAAATGTTGGTTGGTGATCGTCCCAAATATATTGGGATGATCTTAGGTGTGATGTTCTCCTCATTTGTAATTACCCAGCAGTCATCAATATTCACCGGAATAATGACGCGTACGTTTGGCTTCATCAATGACAGTCCACTTCCCGATGTATGGGTGATGGATCCCAAGGTGCAATACATTGATGATATTAAGCCGCTGCAAGACACGCAGCTGCTGCGAGTACGTGGCGTAGATGGTGTGGAGTGGGCAACGCCGCTCTACAAGGGGCTGCTTAAGGCTCGTCTCTCGAACGGAGTGTTTCAGAATTGTAACGTTATCGGCCTAGATGATGCCAGTTTAGTAGGCGGCCCAGGTAACATGATCAAGGGCAAGCTTGAAGACCTGCGCCGTGCCGATGGTGTCATCGTCGACATCGTCGGAGCTCAGGGCAGACTTGCCAAAATTTTGCCGGACGGCTCTCGCCAAACTCTAGACATAGGTGACACGCTTGAACTTAACGACAGGCGCGCCATTGTGGTTGGCATCGCAAGTATCTCCCGTACCTTCCAGTCCCAGCCGGTTATTTATACGACTTACTCTCGCGCCATGAACTTTGCGCCGCGCGAACGCAAGCTGCTGTCATTTGTATTAGTAAAGGCCAAACCAGGTGTCGCTATTTCTGATCTAGCGCGCAATATTCAAAGCCAAACAGGGCTAAAAGCGGTTACAGCTGAAGAGTTTAAGCACATGACCGTCATGTACTTCCTGAAGTACACGGGCATTCCAATTAACTTTGGGATAGGAGTGCTACTAGGGTTTTTAGTCGGCACCGCCATAGTTGGCCAGATATTCCACAATTTCACCTTAGATAACTTACGTTACTTCGGTGCACTTAAAGCAATGGGAGCTTCAAATGGCACCCTTCTGCGCATGATAATCGTTCAAGCAATTGTGGTCGGACTAATCGGGTACGGCATAGGAGTAGGCGCCGCTTCGATGTTCTATCACGTTTCTAAAAAGTCAGAGCTTGCCTTCCGCATGCCGGCTGAGCTGCTAATTGTTAGCGCTACTGCGGTTACAGTGATCTGTGTAATCGCCGCAATTTTCAGCATCCGCAAAGTCTTCAAACTCGAGCCCGCTATAGTTTTTAAGAGTTAGTAACAAAATGGTACGGATTTCTTCGCTTCGCTCGCAATACGAGTCCGTTAAGGGGCTCTTGGGCATTTTTGATTCAGGCTCTAAGTCATGACCACAGGAGTTCCAAGCAACATCGCTGTGCACTGCGCCGGTGTTACAAAAACCTACACTACTGAAACCACCACCGTCCCGGCTCTGCGCGGAATCGACATCGACGTTAAATTTGGCGAACTACTAATGCTAGTAGGCCCATCCGGCTGCGGCAAAACTACTCTCATCTCAGTGATTGCCGGCATTCTGGACCACGACAGCGGCGAATGTCTTGTGTTCAACCGCGACCTAAAGCACATGCCCGACAAAGATCGCACCAAGTTTAGAGGAGAAAATATTGGCTTTGTGTTTCAGGCCTACAACCTTATTCACACCCTGACCGCCCAAGAAAACGTAGCGATCCCTCTCCTAATAAGAGGCGTTGTCTTTGATGAGGCCCTAAAAAAAGCTGCGGAGGTTCTACAACGAGTGGGCCTGGGAGAACGCTTAACTTCCCTGCCAAGTGAGCTATCAGGAGGACAACAGCAGCGTGTTGCGATAGCGCGTGCCTTAGTACATGAACCAAAGTTAATAGTTTGTGACGAGCCTACCGCAGCGCTTGACCATGATACTGGTCAGAAGATTATGGGGCTCTTTCGAGAAGTTGCCATAGGTGAAAACCGCGCTTTAATAATCGTAACTCACGACTCCCGAATTTTCCCCTTTGCCGATAGAATTGCTAAGCTAGACGACGGCAAGATCATTGCGGTTGCGACTGCCAAGGAGTTTTTGAACGGTAATCAACACTTATGATTCGAAAATATTTGTTGCCATTTTTAGCCCTGCTTGGCTTCCTGCATGCCGTCCGCGTAGTGTTCGCTGGCAGTCAACCTGTAGTGGCATCTCAGCCCATTGCGAATCCATCACAGTCCCCCTACCCATCTGCCATCGCCGGTGCTGGCATTGTTGAGTCCAGTTCAGAGAACATTTCCATTGGAACCATGATTCCAGGCGTAGTAGCCGCGGTAAACGTTGTCGCGGGTCAACGCGTGACGAAGGGTGATGCACTTTTCTCCATCGATAGTCGCGAGGCACAGGCTGAAGTTGAAGCAAAACAGGCAGCCTTATCTGCAGCTGAAGCGCGCCTCGCAAAGTTGCGCGCCATGCCACGCGCTGAAGATATTCCGGTCTCAGAAGCGCGAGTACGAGAAGCTGAGGCGAATTTAGCAGACGCTCAACATCAGTATGAGCGCTGGCAGCAAGTTGCAGATGCGCGCGCTGTAAGCGCGGACGAGCTAAGCCGCAAGAAGTACGCCCTGCAAATGGCTACTGCCAAAGCGGAAGCCGCGAAAGCTGAATTAGCATTATTGAAAGCTGGGGCTTGGAAACAAGATCTACTTGTAGCGGAAGCAGATGCCGCCACTGCCAAAGCTGCTGCTGAAGCAGCTCGCGTCACACTCGATCGACACACAGTGCGAGCCCCAATTGATGGCGAAGTACTGCAAGTAAAAGTGCGTGTTGGAGAGTTTGCGCAAACTGGGACACTCATACAACCTCTGATAGTACTAGGCAAAGTTGACACCATGCACGTGCGTGTGGATATCGATGAAAACGACGCCTGGCGTCTTACTCCTGGATCACCGGCAGTTGCAAATGTACGTGGCAACCCCAAGCTATCTACAGAGTTAACCTATGTGCGGATCGAGCCCTTAGTAGTACCCAAGCGCTCATTAACTGGCGATAGCACAGAACGGGTAGATACGCGTGTGCTACAAATTTTGTATAGCTTTGATAGTAGTAAGTTGCCTGTGTACACTGGTCAGTTAATGGACGTATTTATCAAGGCCAACCCAGGCCAGACAGAACCAAAGAATTAAAATGGAGGATATACGCGCATGAACACAATTTCCCGAATTTCGCTTTCTTGTTTTCTCGTTTGCTGCTGCAGTGGATGCTGGGTCGCAGCTGCCGGTGTTGGGGCTGAAGCTGGTTACGTAGCGACTCAGGACGATCGCACCACCAAGGAAACTCTAAACGATCAGTTTCTTGTGTCTGCAGTTAAGACCAAACTTATAGCAACAAAGAAAGTTCCAGCCCTAGATGTTAACGTTGACGCCTTCAAGGGAACCATAACTTTGCGTGGTGCGCTACGCTCTGAGGAGCAGGTGCAATTAGCTCTCGACGCAGCCCGTAGTGTAGGCGGTGTAAAAGCGGTTGAGTCAAAACTTGTAGTAGTGCAGTAGAATACGGCATACCTATGGCTATCGACACACTGATATCAGCGTTAAATCGGAAACGCCTCTCATTGGTGTCATGTTTCGCCCTGTTTGGCCTAACAGCCTGTGCGGTAGGTCCTTCGTATGAACGACCAGAAGTGGCTACTCCAGCCGATTGGAGCGCGCCTGAAGGCAACACTTTTTCGAATGAAACTCCGGCCAACCTGTCACGCTGGTGGACTGTCTTTTCAGATCCGGTTCTAAACTCCCTAGTTGAAAAGGCCCTTCGCTCCAATCACGATCTACGCATCGCCGTCTCCAGAGTAAGTGAAGTTCGGGCTCGCTATGGAATAAGTTTTTCAGCGCTTTGGCCAAGTATTGGGGCAGCAGGAGCTTACGAGCGCACAAAACTTAGCGAAAATCTAGGCGGGCGCACTGCTGGTGCTACCTCGCAAGGGCAGGCTTTCAATTCTTATCAAGCTGGCTTCGATGCAGCATGGGAAATTGATGTATTCGGCGGCACACGCCGCGAAATAGAAGCTGCTTGGAGCGAGTTTGAAGCTAGCCAAGCCCAGTTTGCTGGTACCTTGGTAAGTTTGTTAGCCGAGCTTGGCCACAACTACTTGGAGCTTCGTGGACTGCAGCATGAATTAAAAATTGCCAACAAGAACATAGGCGCCCAAGAGCAGGTGCTTAAAATTACCAAGGCCCGCTTTGATGCTGGCCTAGTGAGTGAACTGGACGTAACACAAGCTGAAGCACAGTTAGCCTCCACACGCGCTGCGATTCCAGATAAGGAGGCCGCGATCAAAAGCTCCATCTTCCGTATCGCCTTTTTGACTGCGCAGCCAATTGAACTAGTGTTGCCTGAACTGATCGCAGATGCCCCTGCCCCCAAACTCCCGACCTCCATACCAGTTGGGCTACCCTCTGAACTATTGCGACGAAGGCCCGACATAATTGCAGCGGAGCGAAGCCTCGAGGCAGCAACAGCCAATGTGGGCGTAGCCATTTCAGATTGGTTTCCGAAGTTCTCCTTGACTGGATCCTTCGGTGTAAGCAGCGAAAAGTCTGGCTCTTTGTTTGACGGCAATTCAAGTGCTTGGAGTTTCGGCCCCCGCGTACAGTGGCCGATTTTCGATGCCGGTCGCATTCGAGCTAACATTAGGGTTCAAAACGCGCGCGCAGAACAAGCGCTGGCAGGCTACGAGAGGGCCGTTCAGAGTGCGTTTGCAGACGTTGAAACTGCCCTAACCTCCTTTGAAAAGCAGCAGGAGCGCTATCAAGCACTTTCTCAAGCGGTTGATGCTACTCAGCGCTCCTACGCCCTGGCGCAGGAGCTTTACACTAAAGGTTTGACTGATTTTGTGCGGGTTCTAGAAGCCGAGCGTTCCTTATTTCAGGCCGAGGACCAACTCTCCCAAAGTGGGCGTGTACTCTTGACCAATTTAGTGGCAGTCTACAAGGCGCTTGGCGGTGGTTGGACTGAAGAGCAGTCTGCCTGAACGCAATACATACTGAAAAGTGGGTCCCGTTACATTCGATATGAAAAAATCTAAAGACACTGCACTGGTAGCAATTATCATGGGCTCCCAATCAGACTGGGAAACGATGCAGTACTCTGCGTCGATGCTGGATGAGTTAGGGATTCCACACTCAGTGCAAGTCGTCTCCGCTCACCGCACCCCGGACTTACTATTTAGCTTCGCCGAAAAAGCGCGTGATACTGGCATCGAGGTAATCATCGCCGGAGCTGGTGGCGCAGCCCATCTTCCTGGTATGACAGCAGCAAAGACATCTGTGCCAGTATTGGGTGTGCCGGTGGAATCACGTGCTCTGAAGGGTCTCGACTCGCTGCTCTCAATCGCTCAAATGCCTGCCGGTATTCCTGTTGGAACACTCGCAATTGGCAAAGCTGGCGCTACAAATGCAGCCCTTCTCGCAGCGGCTATCGTAAGCAATAAGCACCCACAGTATAGAAAGGCTCTCCAACAGTTCCGCTCGGCGCAAACTAAAAAGGTACTTGCCGCGCCTGATCCACGCAGAGCACGAAAGGCAAAATGAGCACAGGTCCAATTACAGTTGGCATTTTAGGGGCGGGGCAACTTGGCCGCATGCTTGCCCTAGCAGGCTACCCGCTAGGGTTGCGTTTTCGTTTTTTTGATCCAAATCCCGAGTCGCCGGCCCGCGATTTAGCACCCTTAACAGTAGCCTCATTCGATGACAGCTCGGCGCTTGCTGCATTTGCGCAGTCTGTTGATATACTCACATTAGAATTTGAGAACATTCCAGTAATCGCCCTCGAGATAGTTCAAAAACTTCGACCTCTGGCACCCTGCCCGCAGGCCTTGGAAATCTCACAGGACCGCCTGTACGAAAAAAACCTCTGTCAGGCCTTAAAGATTCCCACACCAGCTAATATTGCAGTAGAAACAAAAGAACAACTACTTCAGGCTGTGCAGGAAATTGGTTTCCCATGCGTACTGAAGACCCGTCGCTTGGGCTACGACGGAAAAGGCCAAAAAATCATACGCGCTCGCGAGCAGGTCGACACGGCTTTCCAGGCCTTAGCGGGTAGTCCGTTGATTCTTGAGGCATTTATTCCCTTCACGCGCGAAGTTTCTCAGATCATTGCCCGCAATAAACAAGGCGAAATTGCATACTACCCACTTAGTCAGAATGTTCATCGAGATGGCATTTTGTGGAACACGATTGCGCCAGCTCCAGATGCGGCAGCCTTGATCCCTCAAGCTCAAGATTACACCACTCGCATTGCGCGAAAACTGCAATATACAGGGGTGTTGGCAGTTGAGTATTTTGTGCACAATGGCGAGCTAATATTCAACGAGATGGCACCGCGCGTACATAATTCTGGGCACTGGACTATCGAGGGAGCCAATTGTAGTCAATTTGAAAACCACGTGCGTGCAGTGTGTGGATTGCCGCTTGGAAACCCGAACGAGCGCGGCGCCGCTCGCATGTTCAATATTTTATCTACACTCCCAGACACCGAGCGCATGCTGGCGATCCCTGGTGCACATGTTCATCTCTACGGCAAAGCAGAGCGACCAGGTCGAAAACTGGGGCATGTAACTCTGTGTGAGCAGAATGCAGCGCAGGCAGATGAGCTAGCTAGGCAAGTTGAAAGTTTGCTGAAGTAGCCAAGGACTCAAGATTATGAGCTTAGCTGTCCAGACGGTACTTCCGAAGACACCCTAAGCTGAGTAGTACTTAGACAAGCGCTCGCTTGCCGCGCCATTTAGGGATCTAAGCATTCCCTCGACTTGGTTTGCCAATCCAAGCAAATAGTTCTTGGAGGCCTCATCACGTCCAGGAGCTAACGCCCAGAGGACAAGGCCGCGCCCTATACCGACCAATGCTCGATTAAATTCAAAAACTGCCCTAATGCTGCGAGTTAAATCAGCACTCAGGTCAGTTTCTAATGCACGAGCAGCGTTAGACATGAAGTGAGAAGTAATTTTCAGGTCGGTAACTAGCTGCTTGGCATCGTCCAGGGCTTGTCTAGCGAAGCCGCTCGCATCCTGCATGGCCTCAAACTGAGGACTAGTCTCCAATACCCGGGGCTGAAAGTCCTCCCACATCGTCTGGAATGCCTTGCCTACAGCCGGCATAGTCTCGCGCAGCAAATAGTGCACTTCATTCAAATAGGCGAATGCTGAATGCTTGTCGACAAGTTCAGCACTAGCTCTGCCATCTTGGATCTTTCGTCGCAGAGCCAAAAAATCAGCGGAAAAAGGTTGCTGCAGGATAAAGCTCGCCCGGCAACGTTCAGAAATAGCTGGAAACTCATCAATATCAGGCATACGAGACTTTACCCTCGCCTCAATTATTTCTGATGCGTCTAAGATGAAACCAGCACTATGCAGCCTCGCCACAAGCGCACGCGCAAAGGAAAGGTCAGAGTCTAAAATTCCCTGCAGGGCTCCACTACCCAATGTTTTTTCAACATGTGCAGAATGCGCCGCTGCTGCAGTGCTTCCCGGTGCTGCGGCAAGCGCAATAGATTTTGAAAGTTGGCCACTCACGTGCTTAGGCAGCAAGGCTGTCAGCTGGCAAGCCCGCTCTACTGCCAGAATTGGCACCGGACTACTTACTGGTACAACATCAAGAATACGTTCTGCAGTAAGAGCTATGCCAAAATATATCCTGGGTCTAAGCAGAGGAAGCTCTTGCGTGCTATGAATAGCTATGAATGGCGCTACTGGTGTCTCCGCAAAGTATTTATCATGATCGGGGATAGCGACGCCCTTAGGTTGTGTTGGCCAACAGCAAACTAAATTCAAGCCGTGCTCCCCTAAGAGAGCTTGAATTCCCTTGGCCTCCTCCTGACGAGTGGCAGAGTCACTAAGATCTCGCGGCACCGGGCTGGTAGGCTTAGCATCGCGAGCGGAACTAAGATTTGGATCATTCGGACCAGTAGGCGGCTGAAGCATAAGCACTAAACTTTGCAAAAAATGAGTAAAGCCGAATAGGGTCTACCAATAGCCGCTTACAAGCGACTTTCTTTCTGGGGCCCTATTAGGCAGCACTCCCACCAACCATAACCACGCTAATTATGACTAAAAACCAGCACTTAAGATAGGAGTCGATGACTCGAAATTATATGCCAGCAAATCTACGCTAAGGTCCAGGGATTACTGCCCTGCCCACCCTTCTAATCCTGCCGTTCACTGGTCTCTGGAATGACCCAGTTCAAAAAGCAGCCATATTTATGATGTGCCACCACCGAAAGCCCATCGGGGTACTTCCGGCCAGGCTTAGAAAAGCGCGCGAATGTACGCGACTTAGGATTCTCAGCTAGACTTTGGAAAGATATACTGGCCTTTTCTATGAATGCGCCATCTGCCTTCCGCAGAACAACCTCGTCGATATAGCTGGTATAGGCATTTGGCAGTAATACTACCAAGCGCTTGCTGTTTTCGCCGACAGGCTTCCACAGAAAGTTATCGCTGCCATCATTCGGCGATAGGGTTTGATCATCGCAGGTCTCACCACTGCCAGTTGAAGAAAAATTATTCACGTTTATGTCATCAACCGCGATCCCTGCTGGCACTGACACAGCAGTTTGCTCAGTCGTGGATGGGTTGTACACGAGAAACGAACTGTCATCGCTTACAGCGATTTCTTGACCAGCTGCTGCCGGGTTATAGTCCCCCACCACCACATCGCCTGTCGCTGCAAGCTCGACAGTGCCCATTGAAGCCCCTGTGAGCGTCACAAATTTTATAATTGTACTGCTATTAGTTTTTCTAATCAGCGCTAAAATATCTTTTCCGTTCGCCAAGCGTATTGGTACAGGACGGATGCTGCCTACGACATAGTCGGAAACCGAAAACTTTCGATTTTTGCTCTTAGCCGGGTTAAGCAAGAAAATCTGCGAGCCTGGGCCTGATGGGTTCTGACGAATTACCCCTAACCAGTCTCTTAAGCCGTCATAATTTGCAAAAAAAGGTAGGTCACCTGTTTTCCCAAACTTGAGTGACTTCTTCTTGGTGACTTTTGCCGCACCATCAACATCTTTGAAAAAGTCATAGCGAATAGTCCACTCTAATTTTCCTGATCCATCCTTGGCCTTTCTTACAGTGGCAGCATCAGAGACCCCATTGCCATTGAAATCTGCACCAGCCACAAATGTATCAGAACCAGCTCCAAGCGCACGCGTGGTCACATTGCCTTGAGAGTTCGCGACGTTCCAGTAGGCTTTATTGCCCGAGCGATGAATGAACCCTAGCAAAGTCTTAGAGCTATCGGCCCAATTGGCAGGGACAAGATGGTCCCCTACTGCGCCAAGTTGCGCCTGCGGTAGACCAGTGCTGGCACCTTGTGCAGTAAAGGAGTCCCAACCTAGTGCACTATCGCCGCCTATCCCCACCATCAAAAAATCTGCGCTACCGTTAGCGTCTAAGTCAATGCCAGTTGGAGATTGGGCGGATAGGCAGGTGCAATTAAAAAATACAAAAGTGAATAGAGCTATAGCAATGGGCTGAGATGAAAGACGCATTTACTTATTCCTCAAAAGTGCCCCTTGTTTTAGCCCAACCTGGCCGCGCCGAGATCGTGCCACCCCTGAGTGAATTAGAGCCCGTAACAACCTAACGAGTTTATATCGCGAGCGAAGCAACTTGCATCATTTTGTTGCCTACTCTGACTTCCCTAAACAATCATTCACCCAGAGGTTATTCACCCCATTTATGTCACAACTGCTGCAAATAGCTTACCAATCTTCAAAGGGCACCACACTCAGATTTTTTCAAGTTGTGCCAATAGGTTATTTATGTCACTGCTAGAGCGAATCTAAGGCAGATGCTCAAAAAACGTAGTTTTCATGCAAAGTATGCACAGTGTTTCAATACTAATCCCTGTTTACAATGAGGAACAAATCCTTGAATCAGCGCTATTGCGTCTACACGCATTTGCTGAGGAGCAAGGCATCGCGCATGAGATTTTGGTAACCAGTAACGGATCCACCGACAACACTAAAAAAATTGGATCTGAGCTCGCGCGCACTCATTCCTGGCTACGCTTTTTCTCAATACCTGAACGGAGTGTTGGCAAGGCCTTTCAGGTAAATGTTGAGAACGCCAAAAACGAATATCTAGTTTGTCTGGATGTAGATCTTTCTTCTGAACTTATTTTCTTACGCTACGCATGCGACCTGCTTCAGCATGCCGATATGCTGGTTGGGTCCAAGACTATGGGCTCACAGCGTCGCAGCGCCCTGCGTGTATTGGGTAGCCAACTTTATATTACTTTCACTCTATTGGCGTTCAATCTGACTGTTTCTGACTACTCGATTGGCAGTAAGGCCTTTCGACGCTCTGCAATTCTACCAGTACTTTCTAACTTAGATCGCTGGACGGGCTATATATTTGAACTGTGCTTATACTTGAGACTACATGGCCGGAAGATTATTCAGATCGGCATAGACTGCGATGATAGGCGCAGTAGCCGCTTCAACTTAATGCACGAAGGCTTTTATCGCTATCTGCATTTGTATCGCTGTTGGCGACTCATGCACGACAAGCAGTCCTGGATTGCAAAATAGCGCTATGTCGCCCGCGATTAATTGTACAATTTGCCGGGTAGCTTGCGCAGCGAAATGACTTTCCTGCCATACGAAGCAAGCTTTGCTTTCAGAATTTGTGAGAGCGTGCCTTTAATTATTTGACTGACTCTAGTCCCAAGAACCAGATTACGCTGTGTGAGACCTGTTTGCACATACTTCTAACTGATTGAGCGCAATATTTTTCAGGAAACGAGGAAATACTATTCTTAAGCGCTGGTGGATTGACCCACAGCTTTTGCCAAGATGGATCTGCCCAATTGAAGTACGTGCCCAAAGAGCCAATGCTGTATATCACCCCGACCAAGGCACATAGAGTGACAAACTTTGGGAGAATTGATCGCATAGTGTAGTTGCACCGCCATGTTATAGTATGCGGCACACCACTAACGATCGGCAGATATTTCAGCCTACTTAACCTATCTGGCGAGGCGCATAAATCTCCAGAGATTCGGCCTGTTTCTGTGTACATTTGTTATTTCCCACTAATTTTTCTGTGGGATTGTCGGGTTCGAATACAGCCAAGGCAACAGACATCGACTATCTCGGCTGCTGAACACGCAGATCGCTCGCAGGGCCCAGACTATGTTAAGTTTGGCGTATTATGCTCTCTAGCAGCCATCTGTGTGACTTACCTGAACCATTACGTCAGTATCTGCTTGTTTACAGGCTCGAGTCGATCGCAATTGGACGCTCCTCGGCAACTGTTTACCGTTGTACCCACCTTTCACAGCCATCGCTATTTCTAAAAATTGTTAAAGTTGAGGACGAAAACTCTAGCGTACTGCTGTCTACTGAACGTAAGAAGTTGGAATGGTTATCGAGACGTATCATAGTCCCAAGAGTAGTGGAATTCGCTCAAGCTGCAGAGGTGCAGTACCTATTGATTAGCGCACTCCTTGGTCAAGATGCAGGGCAAGTCTCCTCGCCGGCAGAAGCACAGGCAAAGCCACCCGAGATAGTTAGTAGTGTAAAAGGGCTTCACGGAGTAAGTCCTGATGAATGCCCATTTGATGAAGGAATTGAGACTAGGCTTGCTCGCGTAGAAGTCCGCTTACGCGACGGAAAAGTTAACACTTCCAACTTTTCAAGCAAGTGGCGTGGCAAAAGTCTGACTGATTTGTTTTCACACTTGGTAAAGTGCAAACCAAAAGTCGAGGATGTTGTCGTAGCACATGGCGATTGCTGTTTGCCAAATATTATCTTGAATCCGCAGGGCAGTTCTGGGCTAATCGACCTTGGCCGAGTAGGCCGCGCTGACCGTTACCAGGCTCTTGCCATTCTTAGCGGAAGCCTGGCGGCGGAGTACAACCCATTTTACGGTGCCGCACGCACGCAGCGAATGTTCGCGCTTTATGGGATAGACACTCCCGACCAGGCAAAAATTGATTACTTCCAGCTACTGGAAGAATTTTTCTGATCCTTCCAAGTGCTTAGTTGCGCCTGAAAACGGCCTTGCTCTTAATGGCCACCTAGCGTTTAGGTGTTCAGATGAGACGAGTGATAGGAGACACAAATATTTTCTCCAGTAGCCAGGAGACACATCGGACGGGAGTTTTTTTGCGGGGGGTCAAGTAAGACCAATTCATGCAAGGAGCTGAAATGTCACAGCTATTCTCCAACCGCCCATAACTAGCAGTAGAATTCCCCTCTCTCCTGTACTGACGGAATGCTTGGTGGCCTTCCGTGAGAAACAGGATCCGATTGAAAGGTTATCCTGGATGTTCTTTTAAAACCTGTTCTCGCTTTCGTCATAGTCTTTGTCTGACATGGGTCCGGATGGCAGCGAACTCTAGAGTGCCAAGGGTCTCGGCTCTGTAGTGTTCGCTGTTTTCATCCACTTCAACCCATAACGAGAAAAACCATGACCAAGCCTACCGACCGTTCCGATTGTGACGACCAACTTCCTCCGGCCTTGCTTGGGATCGCAGCAGCGATGCTACGACTCTCAATGGGAGAAACCGGGATAGTGGTAATAACCATCGGTGGACACGACCACTCGACTGCCCAACGAGGTTGCCCCGCACAGGCAACCTTCCGGCAGGTTCGGGGTGGACTTCCAACCCACCCAATAAGCACGAGTTTCGAGGAGACCGGCGCCGGACAATGGAAAGTCTGGCTCGCTGACGGCAGTTCACGCGTCGTCGGTGACAGAAGGCAGTTCGCGAGGTTCCCGATCTCCGCACCCTGTGCGCGAAGCTCCATTCGTGCCGTCTCTGACGATGCGAACGGGACTCCGGGGGCCTACGAGTGCCAGTACGTCGAAGCCGTCCTTGCACAGGGAGGGATGGCGTACATGGGCGCGCAGCGAGTAGTTCTTCACGGGTACCAAGGGTGGCTCCTTCTGGATCTACCTGACGGAACCGAGAAGGCGATCTACTTCACCGGACCTGACCAGTACGGAATACCACGAGTCTGGGAGCTGGTTGTGTACAGAAGGGGTGATGAGCGCCACACGCGCATACTCACTCCAGCTGAACAGAAACTGGCCCCACGGTTCAAGATAGTTCCGGACGGGAAGTGCTACTCGGTGAAACTGGTCAAGTAGCCCAAGTCCAAAAGGCGAGAACAGGAGATTCATGTGTCACCCAGACACTAGTATATGCTGTGGTTCAACCCCGGCTCCTGTTTCTCGCCTTTTTCCTCCCCATTTCTCCCCCCCATTTCTCTCAGAGACCGCGCGCAAAATTGGAAATAAAAATACGTTCCTAGAGCCTACAAAATACTTAGTAGTTCATGGAGCTTCACAGCAATTTGGAAAAATTTGAGACGGTGGTGCAATATCAAAGGTAGGATTTAAGCGCCTATTAAATTAGTCCACCAGCGCTAGTATCTTAGTGCCACAAATGGCTTATCTCTCCAGCATAGCAGAATATTTTTATCCGCTTTATGAGCATACATTTCCCGTACTAACACACGAAATCTTCACACGAAGTCTCTGAGAGTAATACTTCGGTATTGCCCGCGCTATGGTTCCCAACTCCAGTGCCATCCCTTGCAATGGCTGGCACAGGACTTGCTCATTACCCCCTCAAGCAGGAAAAAGCACTAGCCTGCAGTAGGTTAACTCGTTAGATTTATTGAGGATTAGGTCATGGCCAAGCAAATTTCGAAAGGATTCTCTCTAACCCTTCGCGCCCTCCCCTCGCTCTCATGGAGCGCCCTTGTCGTGATGTTTGCAGTAACGAGCCTCTAAGCTCTGTCTCAAAGCCGATAACTTTACCGCTCTTCGTGAATTCCGAACGAGCCAAGCTTCTTCATAAGCTGATTTTCTAAATAATCACGCAAAGCTGGTGTGCTCACGCTATTTACGATGTCACTGGCGAAGGCATGCACCAACATATCGCGCGCATCCGCAAATGGAACGCCACGCGAGCGCACGTAGAACAACGCCTGCTCATCTAGCTGACCGACAGTAGCTCCGTGCGTACACTTAACATCATCAGCCCAAATTTTTAGTTGGGGTTGCGTGTCGATGGATGCAGTTGGGGATAACAGTACACTTTGATTTGTTTGCAGTGCATTGGTCTTCTGCGCGCCTGGACGAACTATTATTGTCCCGCTAAACACACCAGAAGCCTTATCGCCATAGACGCCCTTGTACAGTTCACGGCTCTCACAATTTGGCTGCGCATGATCAAGTACTGTAAAGTTATCAACGTGCTGGCTACCACCAACTACAGTGAGCCCATGCATTACGCAGTTAGAATTTGCCCCTGCCAGTTCCGGACAAATTTCATTCCGTACCATGGCCCCACCAAACGAGAAAACTCCCGTATGAAGGTTGGACTTGGAGCCAACCCGAGCAACTAGTCGGCCAACATGCAATGCCTGCGCAGAATCCGGCAACACCTTAACGTGATCCAGCATGGCGCCATCAGCCACAAAAACTTCTGTAACGTGATTACAAAAAATCTGCCTATCGGATGCCGCTTCACTCCATGTTTCAATGACCCGCGCTGAGGCACCCTCCTCCAAGGCTATCAAACAACGACCAGTACTATAATTGGCTGTCTGACTTCCATCGCTTATCCAGGCTATCTGAATGCTTTCTTGTAGCTCGACTCCTCGCGCTACAGAAAGCACTACACCGTCGTTCAAAAAAGCAGTATTGAGGGCGACAAAAGCCTGATCTGTAAAAGTAGCCAAACTACCCAAACGTTGCCGCACCAAGTTCGACAACTCAGAATCAGTCCCCGTCCCACGCACATAATCTGCCAAAGGTGAAAGCTTAACGCCGGCAGGCAACTTACCAGACGTACTAAGCGCTGGAACAAAGCGCCCATTGAAGAATACCAGCACATGCGCTGAGAATGGCCCTGGCATAATTTTGCGCAGGTCACTTTCGGCCACTTCAGACGTAGTATTCGCGAGCCCCCATTCAAATTTCCCGCCACGGATAGCGCTAAGATCTGTTTTTCGCCATTCCTCAGCACTAGCAGAGGGGAAACCCAAAGCCGCAAAACGTTGGAACGCATCCTTACGTAGCTGATGCAAAGGAGCGTGAGCGCTTCCATTTAAGCCGCGCTCGAAAGCCAGAAAATTCTGAGATACCCAATCTGTCTGTGTCACGATCCCAGTCTCCCCTTAACGCTGTGCGGTACCTTCACGCACCCAAGCATAGCCCCTATTTTCAAGCTCCAGCGCCAATTCCTTACCGCCGGACTTAACAATCTTACCGTCCAGGAGCACGTGGACAAAATCAGGTACAATATAGTTTAGAAGGCGCTGATAATGCGTAATGACTACAACCGCGTTATCCTTTGAACGCAGCTTATTTACCCCATTAGCCACAACTTGCAATGCATCGATGTCGAGCCCTGAATCAGTCTCATCCAAAATTGCTAGTTTTGGATTAAGCACGGCCATCTGGAAAATCTCATTGCGCTTTTTCTCGCCACCAGAAAAGCCCTCATTTACTGGACGTGAAAGCAGGTCCTCACTTAGCTCCAAAAGCTTAGCCTTATCCTTCATGTAGGCCGCGAAATCCCGCACAGCCATCTCTGATTCACCCCGATAACGGCGAATTGAATTAAACGCAGTACGCAAGAAGTAACTACCAAGCACCCCAGGCAACTCGACTGGATATTGGAAAGCCATAAACAGGCCTTCCCCAGCGCGCTCCTCAGGGTCAAGCTCGAGCAGATCCTTGCCGTTGAAAGTGACATTACCGCTTGTTACCTCATACCCATCGCGGCCGCTCAAAACATTAGCGAGCGTGCTCTTGCCAGATCCATTGGCTCCCATTATGGCGTGGACCTCGCCTGGCCTAATGTCTAAATCAAGACCCTTTAGGATTTCGCGCCCTTCAATCCCTGCTCTTAAGTTACGAATGCTCAACATAACTAGTTCCTTTATCCAACGCTTCCTTCAAGACTAATTTCCAGCAACCTACGTGCCTCAACTGCGAACTCCATTGGCAACTCTGCTAAAACTTCTTTGCAGAAACCGTGCACAATCATGGACACCGCATCTTCAGTCGAGATGCCTCGTTGATTGCAGTAAAAGATTTGGTCCTCTCCAATTTTAGAGGTCGACGCTTCGTGCTCCACTTTGGCGCTAGGATTTTTCACATCGATATACGGAAAAGTATGCGCACCACACTTATCCCCCATTAACATAGAGTCGCACTGAGAAAAGTTACGCGCGCCATCAGCGGACTTCATTATCTTCACCAATCCGCGATAGGAGTTCTGGCCCACACCAGCTGAGATTCCCTTTGAGACGATTGTGCTAGCTGTATTCTTACCGATATGAATCATCTTGGTCCCAGTATCAGCCTGCTGATGGTGATTGGTGATCGCCACTGAGTAAAACTCACCGACTGAGTTATCGCCCTTAAGGATGCAACTTGGGTATTTCCAAGTGATTGCTGAGCCGGTCTCTACTTGAGTCCAAGAAATCTTCGAGTTACGTCCAGCACACAAGCCGCGCTTAGTAACAAAGTTGTAAATGCCGCCCTTGCCCTCGCGATCGCCAGGATACCAGTTCTGAATTGTAGAATACTTTATATGTGCATTATCTAGCGCAACTAGCTCAACAACTGCTGCATGCAACTGATTCTCATCTCGCATCGGCGCTGTGCAGCCCTCCATGTAGCTAACGTAACTTCCCTCGTCTGCCACAATCAGGGTGCGCTCAAATTGGCCAGTCTTCTCGGCGTTAATACGGAAGTAAGTCGACAACTCAAGCGGACAACGCACGCCCTTAGGGATGTACACGAAAGTTCCGTCGGTGAAGACGGCCGAGTTCAGTGTCGCAAAGAAATTATCAGTATAAGGAACAACTGACCCTAGATACTTCCTTACCAACTCAGGATGTTCTCGCGCTGCCTCAGAGAAAGAACAGAAGATGATACCATGCTTCTCAAGCTCAGCTTTATATGTTGTAGCGATTGAAACGCTATCGAACACAGCGTCAACCGCTACACCAGCTAAGCGCTTCTGCTCATGCAACGGGATACCAAGCCGTTCATATGTTTTGAGCAACTCAGGATCTACTTCCTCCAGACTCTTAAGCTCTTTCTTTTTCTTAGGAGCGGAGTAGTACACAACATCTTGGTAGTTAATGGCTGGATATTTAATAAAGGCCCAACTCGGCTCCTTCATTTCCTTCCAACGCTTGTATGCGCGCAGCCTCCACTCTAGTAAAAACTCAGGTTCCTGCTTCTTGGAAGAGATTAGCCGAATGATGTCCTCATTAAGGCCCGGAGGGGCTGAATCAGCCTCAATATTGGTATAAAAGCCGTACTTGTAGTCTTGTTGCGCAAAGCTTTCGAGTGTCTCAGTATCTGTCGCCATAAACTGCGCTAAAAAAAGTTCATAATTTCAATGCGTTGAACTGCAACATTAACTTGAATATTATATTAAAGTATAGATGCTAAAAAAGCAAAATTAGGCCTCTGAAAAGCTACAACTTAACGCCTAGCTAATGCAAACTGTGGTATCTGGTAAGCTCACCAGCGCTTACCGGGCCCTACTAGTGCCTAAACCCATCTGAGTAGGTTCCTGTGAGGGTGCGTAACAAAGTGAAGCCATGGCTGGTTTGATTGGCTTAAGGCTCTTACAGGCCATGCATCGGATGGTCCAGTAGGTTTCGCTTTATTAGGCGCTCTCAGTTTTTATGGAGTGTTAAATATGCATATTACCCAATGGGGCGAGTACGGAATTCACTGCTCTGCCTTTATCGCGCAACGCCGCAAAGCCGGTCAGGAAACAGTGCGAGCAACTGAGATTGCCGAAGCTCAGAAGATCCCTGTGGACTATGCTCAACAAATTCTACAGCGCCTACGCAAGAATGGAATCGTGCACAGTGTTCGCGGCCCACAGGGAGGCTACAAACTTGGCAAAGAGCCACAGGAAATTAATTTATACGATATTTTAGTGGCGTCTGAGGGCGATACCTTTGAAGTGATTTGCGATCACAAGCCACTCAGCCTTGAATGCTGCAATCCGAGCACCAACTGCAACCTACGCCCAATTTGGTACGGACTAAGGCAGCAAGTGAACGAATATCTATCCCGTTTCACGCTTGAAATGCTTCTTTCTGGAGAGTTGGGAATTGAATTGTCGGAGGACAAAACCGTACGCATTAACCCCAGTGCAGCGCGACGTTCCCCTACTAAGGAAACATCAGATACAGCGGCGAACTCTGGCTCCTAATACTGGAATCCTACATACGCGATAGGTGGAATCTGCAGAGACTAGCAAGCCCCATAAATCCGGCTTGCGCGCGTAGAAGGCAAGAGTGCTGCAGCAAGTTCTAAATTACCGCAGTGCGTCGAGGCACCAATAGCAGCTGTGGGCGAGAGACTAGATAGCCTCTCGCCATACTGCTTATTTCGACTTCTTTGCTTTGCCGCCCTTAGCTGCAGCTCGTTTCATGGCGCGCTTGGCCTTCGCGGTACGACGACTCTTGCCGAAGCTGGCAGCAAAAATCTTTCCACGGCGTGTTCTCTTATCTCCCTTTCCCATATTTTCCTCTATACTTTACGAAATCGTATAAAACGACGAAGACCCTGTTCTATCACACTCTCTTGAATCTCATCAACAAAGCCAATCATCTCCAATAACAGCGGCGTTCTGTACCAACGCCCTAGCATGCCTTTAGAAACTCTACGGGGAAGCGCCTATGTTAAGAAGACATATTGGACTCATTACGTTAATCTCCATCCTTACTTTGGGACTTTTCTGCCCTTGCCCTTCCGAAGCTATAGTTAAGAAGCTTAGCTCAACTATTAAATATAAAGGCACGAGCTACTGTATTCCAGTTAATGGAAAGTGGCGACGAGCGCGTCTACTTACAAACGGCGTCTACGCGAATTTCTCGCTAAAGAATCTTACCAAGAGCGCAAACTGGGCTAAACGCTGCGCACAACTTCTGGAACCAGGAAGCGCCAGCAACCTAAGCAAATTACCAAGTCTTGCCAACCTCGCACGGGCGAAAACCAGTGGTGGCGCAAGCACTTCTAGCGTATCTGGCACCCCACCGACATTGCCCGCCATAGCACTGCTAAGCACCATCAAAGACCTCTTTTGGCGCACGGGCGTTGTTGATGCCGTAGCCGGCAGTACCGCCACTGTTGGTCAGTGTTCAGAATTTCTCAATGGCCTTAGCGATGGAGAGTCCTCTGGATTCTCCGGCTGCTATTTAGCACAGAATGTCGGATATAATTTCCAGAACATTGTGCAGAGCGGTACAAGCCTCTGCTATCTTAAGCACATGGCCAGCCAAGCTCTAGTTGACTCAAACACTGTCAGCGTGGTGTCTGGCAGCTTACCAGGTGGCGACATCGAGCAAGTGCTTGCGCCCGCCCCAAGCTCAGAACGCATAGTAAAAGTCAGTGCGGGAGGATCATACATCTATATCAAGATATTCTCCGCTGCGGATAACGCAGCCCGTGGGAATCAGTTCCGCTATCACTTGTGGTTCTGTAATAGCCCTAACTCCCAACCAACTGACTATGAAAAAACCACAGTAAAACTTAGCGGCGAATTCATTGCGAATGTCGTTGGCACTGGCGATGGCAGTGGGCAATTCACGAGTACCGTGCGTGCCTTCCTGACCCAGCAAGATGGATCAATTGTTTTCGACGCGAGCCGCGACAGAAGCGCCAATAGCGAATTTAGCGGATCAAATTCGTCATTTAAGTCCTACCTCGTAATTGATGGTAACAATGTAATCAGAAGCAAATCCTATGACACTTTTGTGGGATTCGAGGGACGGCGCTCATACTCAGTTTCGCTCTTTAGTGGCACTTCTGTCTCGAACCTAAGATTAATTGCTGGTGCCTACAAAGATAAGAAGGATACTCCGGGCAATGACTACAGCGCTGAAGTTGAGTACCGCGAGCCGGCCTATCTGTCCGCGACAGGCACAACCTATGGGGCCATGCTGGCTGAAGTGGATATCGACACAGACCCATTCTACAGCAATCCTGCTAATGTAACGACTGATACGTCTGAGTTTTCCTGTAATGCGAGCGCTGACGTAGTGCTGTCGTTCAACCTCGCAAGCAGCGATGGTCAGGCAGTACAGCAAACCTGCGAGGGCGAGCGCTTAGATGGAATGGATTTCTGTAACGGCGACTCAAATGTTCAAGCAGCATACAATAACTATAACACAGCTTGTCCGCATTAAGAGTCGAAAGAAAACTGGCCCTAGATATACTTAACGCGCGTGTATTGCGAACAAAGCAATCCACTTCACCTTGTTAAGCGGCCCAAGTGCTTGAGCTGTTCCAAATACTGGAACTTACCGTATGAATACGGCGTGAGGCAGGTTCATTAATTGCCATGCTCGAATAACAGGGCTCGCAGTACTAAGTGGGCTTTGCCTATAGTACTTACGAGACAGCTTTTAGTTTCGGAACTGGGTGGACGAAGGGGAGAAACGCCCTCTGCTTGCGTTACTAGATAGACGTTGCACAGAGGCAGGCCATCAAGTAAAATAGTCTTTTGCCCCAACTTTTGGGGGTGTAAAGGTTTCGACGGGATGTAGGAGGTTTGAGTAAGCACGCCGAGGACCCGCTGGCCTCGTAAAAAGCGGGAAAACTCTAAATGCAAATCGTGAAGATTTCGCGCCAGCAGTTCTTGCTGCCTAAGACAGCAGGGATCGCAGGTTAGGCTCGCAGCTTCGGCTCCGGGCCGGTCTTTAACGGGTACGCCCGTTGCTCGTTAGAGGCTTATATATCGGGCTTAGATGATTTGAATTGCTTCGGTCAAATCATTGAAACTCTCGAAGCTGGTCATATAGCATCGCGTTTGCTCGAGACTGTATGATGACACTAATTAGCACACTAAGCGTGTAGAAGGCTCAAGCTGAATCTTCTCGGACCGGGGTTCGATTCCCCGCATCTCCAATCCAATAATTTTTTCGCTACTTAGCGAGTGAAAAAGTTATTTTGTTTTAAGTAGTTAGGTCGCTTTTCAGGTGTGGAGGTTGATGTAATCGTTGAGGTGTCACGCACAGTGTCACACTTAATGTCACACCTCCCACCCTGAAAACTTCTTTCCTGAACGTGCAACTAGCCGTTTTTAGGAGAGATTTATGCCATCAGCTACCCCTTCATTTGTTGTTCGCAACAGACACGGAACATTCTACTTCCGTTACTTAGTTCCTAAGATTTTTAGCGGTTATGCCGATAGAAGGTTTGAGATACGGCGTTCCCTCGGCACGAACCTTAGAAGCGTAGCGTTAGCACGAGCAAGAAGGATTTTGGTTGGGGTTGAAGCGTTGATGTTGGAAATATCAATGAAACCTCAGACCGAAGATAACCCGATTGAATGGTTGCGAAAGTGCATAGACGAACTTTCACGCAAAGATGATGAAGATCGCAGAGCACGGCAAGAGTTCTTTACCCGCTTACTTGAAGAAGCACGTCAAAGACTGGAACTTCCGCTTGAAGTCATACACCTAGATCAACCTGGCGTTGGTAAAAAGAAAAAGATCAGAGAACCACGCCTTCAGGGTCTTCCAGCAACCAGAATATCAGATGCAATCAAGCAATACTGCGATGAACAGACATTGCATTGGCGATACAAGACCAAGATGGAAAATATGTTCCTTCTTGATCTGCTTGTTGAAGTTATTGGCGATAGAAAGATCGGTGCACTTACTCTTGAAGATATGCGGAAGTATAAAGACGCAGTTTTCAAGTTCCCAAAGAACCGCACCAAGATCGCAAAATACAGGCATCTATCGGTTGAAGAGCTTCTGAAAATGGATATTCCTGTTGAAGAGCGTTTCGGTGCTCGTAATGCGGTGAAGTATCTCTCTCGCACTAAGACTTTTCTCAAATGGGCGAGACTTAACGGTTTCATGACTGATGATATTGGAAGTGTTCTCACTTTCAAACTACCAGAGCGAGAAGCTAAAAAGCGCATACCTTTTTCAACACAAGATTTGCGAAAGATATTTGCCTCTGATGAATACACTAAAGGTCTTTGGAAACATCATCATCATTTTTGGTTGCCTCTGCTCGGAATGTTCACTGGCGCAAGGTTAAATGAACTCTGTCAACTTCACGTTGAGGATCTAAGACGTTCAAGTGATATTTGGGTTATAAAGATTAGAGATGGTGGAGATCGTCAGGTAAAGAACGATCAAAGCATTCGTGATGTTCCAGTTCATCAAACACTAATCGATCTTGGTTTTATCAACTTTGTTAATCGGCAAAAGCAGCACCGAGAAGAGCGTCTTTTCCCTCAACTGAAAAAGGGAAAAGTAAATGGATATGGTGGCAGTGCATCAAAATGGTTTTGTGATTTTCAAAGACGGTGTGGCGTTCAACCGATGGATCTTAAAAGAGAGATCAAAGGTTTTCATTCATTTCGTCATACCGTAGCTACCAATCTTTCAAACAGAACCGATGCAAATCTGCATGAGCGAGTTATCAATGAGCTTCTAGGTCACGAGAAAGGTCGTTCAGAAACGATGCAAACATACGCTCACAAGATAAATGTGAAGAACCTTCACGAAGCGGTTAATCAGATCAAATACATGGTGAACCTAGATCACCTGAAAGACCCAAAGGTGAACCCGTATCTAAAAGACTGATCGCCTTTTGGCTTACGCTTGGCTCGTTTGGATGTATCAAGGGTATACCTCACCCTAGGTCGCTAGTCGGATTTCGATCCTCGGCTGTTCTCGGCTCAATTCAGCTACATTCGATAGTTCCTCCTCAATCAGTTTATGATTTATACATGTGACAGAATGTGATAGTGTTTTCAGGCAATTATCGGATTTAGTTTGTGAAATACCTTGATGGAACAGAACGCTTCTCCCATATCCCCAATCGTAGATCGCTCGGTGAGGTTATTTCACTTCCTACGAGAACTTGTTTCAGCTCGACTCGCTTCAGTTAGAGATATTTCAGAGTATGAGGATGTAATTTGGCTCAGTGAAATTCCACATGAATCTGGATGGTTTTGTTCTTGCTGGAATGTTGATGCGTCAGAGCGTGAGCAAATTGAAGATGATGTTTGGCTTAGAGCGATCAAACCAAAGATCAAACCACCGCCAAAACTAACTGAAAAACTCAAACAATGGGTTAATGAAGGAGAGGTCGAAGATTTTCGCCGTGACTCACCTCCATCATTACTAACGGAAATCTTTGAAACTGTTAAAGAGAAGAATGAAGACGATGAGATTGTAGAGCGAGTCATTGTTCATAGAATAGACGATCACCCAGAAATTAAAGATGCTCATGTTGAGTGGATTGCAACATACTGGCAGCCTTGGGCTGAAGAAACTAGAAAGCTACAACCAGTTCAAGAAATATACGGCAAGCTGTTTGCCTTGTATCAAAAGCAAAAACGCTTAGGCGAATCATTTGAGATCGTTATTGGACTTGGTCTTTTTACGTGTAAACCAGAAGGTCAGTCACCCCTCAAGCGACATATAATAACTGCTCAAACCGAACTGTCGTTTGAGGGTGGTCGAGGTATTCTAACAGTCTCCCCAGCAGCAGATGGTGCCAAGCTGACCTTAGAACAAGATATGCTTGATGTTGCTAAGCGACCCGAAAATGATCGGGAAGTGGTAGAGCAGCTAAAATCTGTTGCCGATCGTTGGTGGGATCAAAATCAGATTGAACCCATATTGCGAGGATGGACAAATTTTTTCTCTTCAGAGGGTGAGTATTTTCATTCACTTGATAGGCAAGCTGGTGGGGCAGAAAAGCCACTAGTTCACTTTGCGCCAGCGTTGATTTTAAGAAAACGCACACCTCGAACATTGATTCATGTCTTTGAGTCTATTGTTGAGCAGCTTAAAGATGGAGATGCCGATAGCGTTCCGATTGGTGTTAGAAGCGTTGTTGATACACTTGAAGTTAATAAGGAAGATTACAACAATGATGAATCGCAGAGTGGCAAATGTTCTGATGGTGATGCCGAAATATACTTTCCACTTCCCTATAACGAACAACAGAAACGAATAGTAGATAAGTTCAACTCGAATCATGGAGTAGTTGTTCAGGGACCACCTGGAACAGGGAAATCTCAAACTATCGCAAACTTGATTTGTCATCTCCTTGCGTCAGGTAAGCGTATACTAATTACAAGTCAGACAGCTCGTGCGCTCCAATCGTTAAGTGAGAAAATTCCAGAAGAGGTTCAAGCCCTCTGCGTTTCACTTCTAGGTAATGATAGAAAAGCATACGAAGGACTTGAGGAATCAATTGTCGGGATCACAAATCGCTATAATTCATGGGATAAAAACGCTAATCAGCGCACGATTGAGAATTTAAGAAAGCAATTGCATGAAGCTCGAATGTCTCAATCAAGACTACAAGCTGATTTACGAACTCTTAGAGAGGCGGAAGTCGTTGAACATCATGCGCCAACTGGCGATTACAAGGGGAAATTATCTGAAATAGCCCGTCGACTTGCCGTAGAGACTGATAAATTCGGTTGGGTGTCAGAATATGCGACCAATAACAGTATTGAACTTTCAGATGCAGAAATGGGCGAACTTCTTCATTTGGCAAAGCGTGAAGAAGAACTTGTAGTTCGTGGATCGGTCTTAATTCCATTTGAAATAACTGATTTGCCGACCACTGAACAGTTTGCTGACATAGTTGATGCAGAGGAACGATCTCAAGCAGCAGCAGCCACGTTGAAGGAACTCAAAGGAAAGAGAGAATTTGAACAATTAAAAACGCTGGAGTCTGGGAAGTTTCATGCAATTGCTTCAGGTGTGCGTCAAATACGCTCCAGGCTATCTAAAGGAAAATCTCATATTCATCGTTGGGCAGAGCAAGTTTTTATAGAAGTTCTTGGCGAGAAAGATCGAGCTTGGAGAATTTTACTTCAGCAAACTGATGCAGCACTAGAAAAGCTCAAAACTGCCAGCCAATTCCTCGATACATACCGCGTCTCCTTGCCAGTTGAGTGTAATACTACAAAGGCTTTAGCCGATTGCGGTATTCTCGTAAAACACCTTGAAGATGGTGGAAAACTTAAAGGACTCTTCGGAAAACCAAAAGTTGTAAAAGAGCGATCATATTTAATTGATCAAGTGAATCTCGACGGTAGGAATATTAGTTCGCTTGATGAAGCCCAGCGACTTCTTTCGTGGTTAGAAGCTAAACACGAGCTGGAGACACTTCAAAATCTTTGGGATCGAATCAGTAAAGTTCCGTTCTCAACATTTGCAGGAACTATTGCTGAGTTTGAAGACCTTTGCGAACCCCTAAGAGAGGCTGCCGAACTTCATAGCGAAATGACTAGCGTGAGAGATCAACTAGTTGAAATTGGAGAAATTGAGATTCCTGTTTGGTATGATCTGGGCTCGTTAGATGGTTTTTGTCGTATCCTCGAAGCGATAGAAAGAAGCCAACAACATGAACAGGCATCGCTTAAAGTCCTTGAAATAAGTCGAACTCTCACAAAGGCTTACGAAGGTAAGCTACGCCCTGCTCAAATTGACAAATTGCTCTCTGCAATTCACCAACGCAATTTAACAGAATACAGAACTTGCTTTTTTGAAATCGCAGATTTGATCACTGCTGGTAAAGAATTGAAGAGATTACGCCTATTGGAAGAGTCGTTGAGAACAACATCTCCTGAACTTTTTCAAAAAATTAAGAGTTCTTGCAATGACCCAGTTTGGAATGATCGACTGATCGAGTTTCAAAAGGCGTGGCAGTGGTCAGTAGTGGATCGATGGATCAGAAAGCTATCTGACCCTAAAGCAAGTGAAAAGATTGGTAGGGAGATTGAAGAAGCAAGACGCAATATTAACCGAATTATCGCTGATTTGACGGTTTGCCTTTCGTGGGGACACTTCTTTGATCGCCTCACTGAGAATGAGCGCCAGAATTTGATTGCATGGGCGAGAAACATGCAAAAAATTGGCAAAGGAACTGGAAAATACGTTGGTAAGCATCGAGACGCAGCTCGAAAGAATATGGAGCAATGCCGATCAGCAATTCCTGCATGGGTAATGCCAATTTACCGAGTAGCAGAAACTCTTGAGCCAAAACCACATTCGTTTGACGTCGTGATCATTGACGAAGCTAGTCAATCAGGACCAGAAGCGTTATTTTTGGAGTTTATAGCGGACAAGATCATAGTTGTAGGAGATAACAAGCAAATCTCTCCTGAGTCGGTTGGTATTGATAAGGAAGAAGTTCATCAGCTTAGAAGGAAGTATCTCAATGATTTGCCTCATCGAGATAATATCGGTGTGGACGATAGTTTTTTTGATTTGGCTTTGATTCGGTTCCCTGGCTTTATTCGGTTACGAGAACACTTCAGGTGTATGCCAGAGATAATTCAGTTCTCAAACAACCTCTTCTATGCAGGAGAGCCGATGGAGCCACTGAAGCAATATACAGCAAACAGACTTCCACCCGTGGTTCCATGCTATGTCGATGGCGCATATTCTGAAGGAAGTAGGAAAAGCTCAAATCCTGCTGAAGCTGAGCAGATTGTCCAACAAATTAAAAAATGTGTTGATGACCCACGTTATGCAGGTAAATCAATTGGCGTAATCAGTATGCTAAGCACCTCGTCTCAGGCATATGAAATTGAACGTAGACTGCTTGATACTATCGGTCCTGATGAAATGGAGAAACGCAATATAGTTTGCGGTGATCCATATGACTTCCAAGGAGACGAAAGGGATATCATTTTTCTCTCAATGGTTGCAGCACCACGAGAGGCTTCCCGACTAGCAACATTAACTGGTGAGAGATACGCAAGACCATATAATGTTGCAGCAAGCAGAGCACGAGAACAAATGTGGTTATTCCACTCTGTGCAGCTCAAGGATCTCAGTCCCGATTGTTATCGTTATAGATTGATTGAATACTGTTACAATCCACGAGTTGAACCTGGAACATTTGATCATACAAAGGTTTACCCTGATGTCAGAATGGAGCCATTTGATAGTCTTTTTGAGCAGCGAGTCTTTCTAAAAATCGTAGAGAAAGGCTATCGAGTAATTCCTCAACTCAAAGTTGCTGGATTCAACATTGATCTTGTCGTTGAAGGTATGCAGGGACGATTAGCAGTTGAATGTGATGGAGATCACTGGCACGGAGCGGAACACTTTGAAAATGATATGGTTCGCCAGCGTCAACTTGAACGATGTGGATGGACATTCTGGAGGGTAAGGGAAAGCAGTTTTTATAGGGATGCTGAACAGGCTATGAGTGGGCTGTGGGCTGCGCTTGACAGACTTCAAATTTATCCAAATGGGCGTAAGGCATCTATAAATGTTCAAGAAGGTAAGGTTTTTGAACATCAGCAGACAAGCACGCCACCAACTCAATTTACCACTCAGGTTGAAGACACGATCAAAAGTCCGCTCGAAGATAGTCATGTTGAAACCTCTTCTAGCTTTGATCGAAATATATTTACTGAGCACTATTCATCTTGGAGTGGTTCATCACTCCCTGATCCTAGACGGGCATCGACCTCTGAAATCTCAAATTCCATAATGGAGATTATAGCAATTGAGTCTCCGATACAGGTCGCCCATTTGCTCAGAATCTACGTTCGTGGAGCAGGTATCGGAAAGTTAGGACATCAGATTGAAGCTGAATTACTAAAAGCGGTCGACAGGCTATTAAAGCGAGGTGAGATTGAAAAGGAAGCTCAAGGGAAATCTAACGATAAATTGAACTGGGTTGTGCGTAAAGTGGGTTCGCCGATTGTTCGCCTTCGACCACCAGGATCGAGAACCTTGGATGAGATTCCATTGAGGGAAATTGCTGATCTTATGAAAAGATTTTCATCTTATAGTGGAGATGAACTATTTAGATCGGTTCTTAATGCCTACGGATTTAAGCGAATGACAAGTAATGTTAAATCTATTCTTGAATCTGCTCGCTTACTAAACGATCCTGCTATTCTTCAAAGTCAGCAGACGGAACAACCGCAAAGAGATATTGAATCAATTCCTACTCCAAATTATTTTACAGATCCGGATCAGTTGAATTGATTTCGTTTTCAAAGATTTTTGGATTCCGTTAGAGATTCAAAAATACTCTGCGAAAAATATTTGAAAGAGGATATATGCTCTGAGGCTCGTTGTTCTATAGGTGCATTCTGACCAGATGGAACCAGATTACTTCTGTATCCGTCCTTCAAGCCGCATCCTCGCGCTGACCTAATCTGACTGCTAAAAGCATCGAAATTCTTTAGGAGGAATCGATGAGACGAAGCATATCAGAGATTACGCATTTTGTAGCCGAGCAGAAAGCATCAGGTAAATCGGTGCCCGAGTTTTGCTCTGAACGGGGTCTTCCGGAGAAGCAGTTTTACGTATGGCGGCAGCGAGCGCGAGCGACGGAGTCGCGCTTTGCGCGAGTGCAGACGGACCGGCGTGTTGAGTTGGAGCTAAATGGCGGTGTAACCCTTCGCGTAGCGCCTGAAGATCTTAGAGTAGTGCTGGAAGCGCTGCGATGAAAAGCATAGCTGCTGGAGCTGAAGTCTATCTATGGCTTGGCGCCACCGATATGCGGGCAGGATTCGAGCGGCTAGCGCAGCATGTGCAGGAGCAGCTTCAGCGCTCAGTTATAGGCGGCGGACTGTACGTATTCGTGAGCCGCTGCCGCAAGAGAGTTAAGATTTTGTACTGGGCCAAGGACGGCTATGCGCTCTGGTACAAGCGTCTTGAGGCTGGAACTTTTAAAGTGACCCAGAAAGATGGCGCCGAAGTGCTCAGCGGAGTCGATTTGCAAGAGCTTCTGTCAGGTGTAGATCTTTCGCGAATAATTTTGAGAAAAAACGCAGAAAAAGGCTTGTATTCTGCGGCATAAGCAAATATTCAAAAAGAGTGACTGACGCTGCTTATCTCGAACTAATCAAAAAAGATCCTGCCGCTGTATCGCGCCTTCTTGTAGAAAAAGATCGCGAGATTCTGAAACTTCAGCAGCATTTGCTTAACGCCAACAAAGTGCGCTTTGGGACGAAGTCAGAAAAGCTCTCAACAGAAGAGCAGCAAAAGCTATTCCCAGTCACCGAGCTGGAAGAGCCAGCACAGGAAGTGCTTCCAACCATAGTAGTCCCTGAGCATACACGGAAAAAGCGCACCAGAAGACAACTTCCTGCAGATACGCTAGTGACGCGCATCGTGCACCCGCCAGCTGCGACGCAGTGCAGCTGCTGTGGAGGCGAGCTTACACAGATTCGCGAGGAAACAACCAAGATCCTTGAGTACGTACCAGCGCGCTTTGAGCTCCAAGAGCACGTACGCCCCGTTATGGCGTGTAATCACTGTAAGGAAAGTGCTCCGGTTACCACAAAGCTACCCGCAGGCGTGCAGCTCATCGATCGCTGCCCGGCAGGCGTGGGGCTTTTAAGCTACATCCTACTGTCCAAGTACCAGGATCACCTGCCGCTGCACCGCCTTGAGGGCATCTTTGCCCGGCTTGGCTTCGAGCTACCCCGTAGCCGCATGTGCGACTGGTTGGCTAAGCTTGCTGAAGTCTTGCAGCCTCTGCACCTCGCAGCAAAGCTTGAGCTGCTAAAGCAGCATTACCTACAAGCTGACGAAACAACTGTTAAGATTCAAGACGGGGAAACTGAAGGTAAATGCCATACGGGCTACTTTTGGGGAGTGTTGGGACCGCCACCCTTAAACCTAGTCTACTTTCACTACGCTGACTCACGAGCTGGTGAGGTGCCCAAGGCTCTACTATCAGACTTTAGAGGCACGCTTCAAACCGACCTCTATGCGGGATATAACCAGGTCTATGTCCCGGAGCAATCAGTGCGAGCTGGATGCTGGGCGCATGTGCGGAGAAAGTTTCTAGAAATTCAAAAGCTCGCGCCTAAGGCTGATGTCAATAAAACTCTAGAGCTTATCGCCAGGCTTTATCGCGCCGAGCCGGAGGGTAAGCCGCCGGATGCGGCTGCAGCCGCAAGGAAAAGGCACGCAGCACCCATACTTGAAAAGCTACAAGAGCACTTACTTGCCTGGAGTGCGCGCACATTGCCCAGCAGTGAGGTGCAGAAAGCTATTCACTACGCGCTCTCGCAGTGGGACGCCCTTTCCCTGTTCGTTAATGACAGCGCTATTAGGCTCGACAATAATCTGATTGAGAATCAGATGAGGCCAATCGCGCTCGGACGAAAAAACTGGCTCTTTGCTGGCTCGCATGAGGGTGCCATGCGCGCGGCCATCTTCTTTTCTATCATCAACTCTTGCAGGCTTAATAAGGTCAACACTTGGCACTACTTTAATGATGTCTTGCCACGCATCCAGTCAACTCCTAGAGACCAAATGGCTCAATTGCTCCCCCATAGGTGGAAAGCCACCGTCAAGGATGCGGCTTAAAGGACGGATACATTACTTCTTAGCTTTCTGCTTTTCTAATGCAAGCTCAATTTCCTTTCTGACGTTCTGAGCTAACAGGCTATTTGAGGTTTCAATACCTGCCAAAGAAGAAGACATTTCACCTTGGATCTTCAGTGCTGTAGCAAGGTCAAAGACAGACGAAAGAAGTTGATTGATCTTAACGTGTAAGTCTCTTTCCTGAACTCCCGAACGGCACTTTTCCTGGATGCGATTGGATAGACTTACGATCTTTGCTTTTTGTTGCTCGTGCTTTCGGTATTGAGTGTATGCGTATGCTTTACCTGCTAGGTTTTCTTTAAGGTCTTCTGAAACATAGGAAGAAAACTTCTTAATCATTTAACTTGAATCCCAATCAATATTAAGCCTCTTTCTGATTTCAGATATTCATCAATCAACCGTGAGAAGGCTGCTACCTTCTGACGTTTGATGGATGTGTTTTCGTTTCGATCAACTTCCGTCATTTCAATCTCTAGTGCTTGAGTGTCTTTAACGACTTTGATCACTTTGTCTTTTGAACTTTTGCTCATACGATACCTTAGTAATCAATCGGCTCATTGATCGAAGACGTCTTGATTCCTTGATGACGTTTCAATTTCTTGTTGAGATCCTGCTTGGTGGGTTCGATACGCTTGAGTCTTTCAAAATCCTCTTTCATCTCTTCTAGATCACTAATCATTGCTTTTGCTCAGTAACAACAGAATGCTGTTACTTTGCTCTTGCTATTATCTTATATTGTTACTATACTATGAATAGTAACAAATGTCCAGAGTTAATATAACGGTTTTATAAAAATACGAGATTCTCGTAGAAGATGAGGTAAAATATGGGTGTTTTTGCATATTTAAGAGTTTCGACCATGCGTCAATATGACGAGGGTAACTCTATTGAGGTTCAGGAACAGCAGATAGCTGACTATGCTGTAAGGCATAGCCTGGTTATAAACCGCTACTTTCGAGACAGGGGCGTATCAGGCTCGGTTCCCCTGATGAATAGAGATAAGGGGCAGGAGTTACTTTCCTCTCTTCAGTCTGGTGATGTCGTTATCGCTTCCAAGCTAGATCGAATGTTTCGAAGTGCTCGTGATGCACTGAACGTCTTGGAAGAGTTTAAGAACAAAGGCGTTGCTCTTCACTTCATCGATCTTGGTGGTGACGTAACAAATGGCATCGGCAAATTGGTTTTCACAATTTTATCGGCAGTAGCAGAACAAGAGCGTGGTCGAATCAGAGAGCGTATTGCTGAAGCAAAACAGGTAATGCGCCAAGAAGGGAAATATCAGGGTGGAAAAGTTCCTTTTGGTTACAAGGTCAATTCTGAAGGTCATCTTGAGGAAGAACCAATCCAGCAGAGGTGTATCGAGATCATCAAGAAGCAAGATGCGGAAGGAAAATCACTCCGAGAGATCAGTGAGTTTTTGAAAGCTGAATTGAAAGTTAAAATCTCCTACCAAGGAGTAAGACGCATCGTATTAGGTCTAAGGAAAACAGATGAAAAATCCAGGTAAATGGGCTATTATACACAGCAAATGGATTATTTTTGTCTGATTAAATAATGACTGATGTATTTTCGAGAATTGATTTTGATTTAGCATGGAGACGCTACAAAAAGGATCTTCTTGAGCAGTCGTTTTCCGATCATCCATTTGAGCTAAAGTTAATCGAGAGCAATCTCTCTGATTGGTTAACAAGAATTAAAGATAAGGGTGGTAACTACACGCCATCGCGTTCTGAAATCGTAAATGTGTTAAAACCAGGCTATCACCTTCGACCTGGAAGCAGATTAAACACCGAAGATGGCTTAGTTTATCAAGCACTCTTACTTGATGCTGTAGAAGTTGTCAGAAAAAACCTTGCTTGGAGTGCTGGTAAGTATCGCTTTGCATACATTCTTAGTGAAGATCAATCTTCTCAGTATTGGTGTGTAAATGAATTTCAAGGATGGAAAAACTTCAGAGATGCAAGTTTGAATGCAATCAATGATGGCTATGCGTATGTTCTACATGCGGACATCGCTGCTTACTTTGAAAATATTTCGTTAGGCAGGCTGCTATCGGATTTAGCCGCCATGGGTGTCCAAGGAGATACACTAAAAATATTGTCTCAATGCCTCAATCGTTGGGCTGAACCTCGAACAAGGGGCATTCCTCAAGGGTATCGTCCGTCTTTTCTCCTTGGTGAAGTATATCTCAATAGTGTTGATAAGCGTCTTCACAACGAAGGAATTAACTTTGCGAGATACGTTGATGACATGCGAATCTTTTGCAAATCAAAAAATGAAGCAGTGCAGGCGTTGCATCTGTTAACAACTTTGTTGAGAGAGAAAGAACTCAATCTTCAGTCAGCTAAATCGTCTATCTTTACAGCCGAAGATTCCAAAGATGAAATTAACGGTGTCACTGCACTAATAGGTAACCTCGAAGAGCAACTAAAGGAACAGCTAAGAGAAATTGCAGGCGTTAATTTTGAGTATGCTACGCCTGCAAACATTGCTTCTATTGTTGAACAGCAAAGTGAAGAGATCAAACTTGAGTCACTACAAATCGCCTTTCGGGAAAACTTTGCTGGCGAAGAAAAAGTTAAGTTTAACAAATCACTGTTCCATTATTGTTTGAAACGCCTCGGTGCTGTCGGTGATCCATTTGCTGTCGAATCTTGTCTGCAAATTGCCGTAGAACAACCACAAGAATTGAAGTCGATCTTAGAATACTATTCTTGCTTAGAAGACCTACATTCAGACTTAATTGAAAAAGTAGTCGCATTGCTTGAACGCCCTGGTGTCGGAATTGATCACCAAAGATATTTGCTACTCAGACATATTTTTATTTTTCAGATTAACTCCGAAAGAGCAATCAATTTTGCGCGTCAATGTTCCTTTGATGCGACACTCGACGATTACACCAGAGACTATGCTAGAGCAGTTTTAGGAGCATTTGGCGATTCTGCGGATATTGATGCTTTGGAGGTTCAGTATAACAAAGAGCACAGAGAAATTTCTAAAGCTACTTTGATTTGCTCAATAGCTAGAATGGATAAGTCTCGCCGAAATGCAATCTATTCGAGAGCCGAGAATGAAAGTGATTTGATAAAAAGAGCAGTAACAGCATCTAAAGTGAGCACTAAACAATAAGATTTTTGAGATGAGGGAAGACGATCCGCTAAAATTATATTCACAGGTGTTCAATAACTTTTTGGAGCAAGATAGAAGGCGGACGCTTCTTCTAAAAGGTGAATGGGGCGTGGGAAAGACTCATTTCTATAATGAGTTCGTCAAAACATATCAAGCTACACACGTCGAGGATAAGCGACCGTTCTGTTATGTTTCACTTTTTGGACTTTCAACGATTGAAGAGCTAAAGGCGCAAATTATAGCTTCTGCTGGAAAAATGCGGGGAGGTATTGGGACTGCTGCTGATGTCATAGGTAAGTTTTTAGAAGGATCATTCTCTGTTTCGGTTCCAGCTATAGCCACAAATGCGCTTGAAGAGCGATTGTTAACTGGTTGCGTTGTTTGTCTGGATGATTTGGAGCGGAAACGCCCTGAACTAACATTAGATTCCGTCTTTGGATTTGTTGATCGCTTGGCAACACTAAGGTCTTGTCACGTTATTCTTGTAGTAAATGATGGAGAGTTAAAGGAAGAAATTGATACACTCAAGAGATACAGGGATAAGGTCATTGATTCAGAAATTACTTTTGCCCCATCATTAGATCGCAATCTTTCAGTGGTCTTTGGCGGAGATAAAAATCCAGAAGTCGTAAAACAGGTTCGAGGTAGTTTAGAACGCCTTGAGAAAAGGAATATTCGCACTATCAAACGAATTGAATGGATGCTGAATGATTTTCAATTTCTCTTGACTGATCAAGATAAAGAAATACAAGCACAACTTGTTGAGCAAATATCAACACATTGCATTCTTCATTTTGAGTTCGGCGACATTCTAGTTCCAGAAAAACTATTAGGTGCTCACTGGATGGCGATGAAGGTGGCAGAAAGACTTGATCGCAAATATAAAAAGCGATCTGGTGATGGTTCTGAAGAGGAAGAATCAGACCCGATGTCAGAGCTTATTTACAAATCAAAATATATTGGACATGACCTTGATGCTGTTTTCTTGCAGTATTTGAAAGATGGATTTGTAAATCGAGATGAGTGTGATTCGGTCATAGCTCAATGGAAGGAAAATAAAGCTCGATTAAATATCAGAGGAAAAATGGAAAAACTGAGAGACATGGCTTGGGGAAGCTATGGTGTCTCACAGGATACGTTATTAGCTGGAATGAAGGAATTTCTTGACGAGCACATTTATGATCTACAAGTCCAGGAATATAACAATCATCTTCTATTCATACTCAAGCTCAATCCTCAATTTGATAGAGCTGCCTACGATCTAAAATATGCCGAGAAAACTGTCGAAAAAGCGAATCTTGAAGAATTACAGCAACTGAGTATTTTAAATTTACCAGATAATTTTTCTGAAAAAATTGAGGCAAAGCGTGCTCAGTTACTTAAACAACACTCCATTCCAGAGTTGCTTGGTCGTCTTTGCCAGGGAGATTCGTGGCACACTAAGGATTTGATGTTCTTAAATTCTTATTCAGCTGATGAGTTAAAAAACTATTTCACTGATGCACAAAATGAAAATAGTGCCACTGAACTTGCGATTATTGCAGACCGTTTAACAAACCCGATGGAAGGCTTTCAGTCGGAGCTAGCAAGGAAACTAAGCTCAATACTGACTGAGTTTGCTGCAAGAAGTGAGCTTGACAAGATGCGAACAGAGAAAGCAGTTGCACGAATTGAGAAATATTTGAATCAAGTGGTCTTGTAGATTTCGAGGTAAGCCCTCACTTGATCCGATTACCTCGTTGTAGCACTCTAAGTGTCACACATTCAGGAAAGTAGATCCTAATTATGCAACAATAACAAGATGTTAGCAGGATATTAGGTTGAGGTAAGTATTTCCCCGCACCTCCAATTTGCCCCTATTCGTACTTTGCTAAAGCAAAGATTCGAATGACGGCCAGGGAGATCCCTGGACCCCATCGAAGTTCGAATTGGTTGCTGCCACGTCCATTTTGCTGCTGTCGATTCGAACTTGGCTTTGCCAAGACTCGAATTAATGACCAGCGATGTCGCTGGACACCCGTCGGCCTGATCGGCCTCCTCCGCTCTCTCGCGGCCGGTTCGAACTGGCGTATACCACCTCCACCATATCTGGCTATTCAAACTTGGACTCGCCGCAGAAGCGGATCTCCTCCAAGATTCAAGTGACGGCTACCCGTCACTCCGACGATGGTTGCGCAGCAGACAGAGGAAGCCGTCTCCTATAAGTTGCAAACCAAGAGAGACATACCCCAAGCCTTAGCATCAGAACTTTACGTTCAGTGATAATCCAAAAATTGGCTGATCTGGTGCAGTCTTTCCAGAAATACCAAACTGGTACCCACTTTCAAGTCGCAGTGTAGAATGTTCCGACAAGCCCAAGTTGAGACCTAGCTTTGGCGCTACATACTGATGGTCCACTCCAAAAAATCTAAAGGCCCGCCCATACTCAACACCAAAATCAAGCGATGTCTTACCGCTTTCATCCAGGCCTATTGATTGCCCAGCCTGCAAGCTCACAAAATCCCCGCTTGGTATCGAGTCATGCTCGAACACATGTCGACCACTCACAGCGAGCATCTGCCCAGAAGGATTTGTGTAAGTTGCAGAGGCCCCAAAAGATGCAACATCAGGCGCACCACGCAAAAACCACCCCTGCGCATCAGCAGAAAAGTCAACGCGACCATCGCCAACTTGAAAGCCCCCAAGCGGTACACTTAGGCCAAGATCTACTTCGTCAATTCCGCCCCGCTGCGCGGCATTCTCGTCAGTCAACTGCGCATCTCCCCACACAAATATCCTAGCACCTGGGAGCGGTCCTTCGTTAAGCGTAACTCCGAATGAGCTCTGACTAACTGGCCCATCGCCCACCCGGAACCCGCTTGCTACGTAGCGGTTACGCACCGCAACTGATGCGTCAAATCCAAAAGCTGGGTGCTCTGAGCGCTTCGGAAGTGCTGTCGACACTAAGTCATCTACTTGTGTGTCAATTGCTCCGGCCTGCTCCTGCGCAGGAGTTGGTCCACTATCAGGTCCACCTTCAGCTTGCTTTATTTGCCTTTCGATTCCAGGCTCAAGCAATCCAGGCTCACGACCCTCGCGACGCGCGCTAGCACAACCTCCTAGCGGTAGCATACTTGCGACAACCAAGCCGATTGCCGCCCACGGACTACACGACCCCCCTCGCCCATCAAACATGGACATATACAGCCTCCATAATTGTTTATTTACGTGGGGATAAGGTGGGGATAGGGACTTAGGACACCAAAAGAACACCTAGGGAAGCGCTGAAGAAGCGCCTCTTGCTGCAAAAATTGGACTCCATTTGTGCCGCGCGACAAGGCTGCAGCACAGCAGCCACTTTTCAGCAGAGAGAACTTATTCAGCACTCCCCTAAAACAAGAGTAGTATAGCTGAAACAAGCATGCTAACCAAAGGCTCAGAATACGCATTCGCTACGCGCATGAGCCCAAGCTTCCGAGTTAGACGGAACTATAAGACAAGCGAATCTATCAACGCGCCACCTAGGCAGCTGCTGGCACCGCTTCGCTGACCAAGTCGCGACGTTGCTTAACTTCCTGGGTAATGCGCTGCATAAACTTTTCAAGACTAATTGCCTTAAGATCCTGACCGCTGCGCAAGCGCACAGACACTGTTCCATCACGAGCTTCGTTATCGCCCGCAATTAACATGTATGGAATCTTACGCATCTGCGCGTTACGTATCTTCTTTTGCATCGATTCACGAGACTCATCGATCTCAACGCGAACACCGCCGTAGGCCGTCGGCACATCGGCATTGCGCAGCATCTCGTAAACCTTTCTTCCATACTCATTGTGACGGTCGGCAATTGGAATAACCATCGCCTGCACCGGCGAGAGCCAGGTTGGGAAAGAACCCGCGTACTGCTCAATCAAAAAGGCGATAAATCGCTCATGCGAGCCGAGCGGTGCGCGATGAATCACATACACCGGATGATCCTTACCATCCTCGCCGGTATAGGTAAGACCAAAGCGCTCAGTCGCTAAAAAGTCGAGCTGATTTGTAGAGATGGCATACTCGACACCGATAACACTCTTAATCATGAAGTCGATCTTCGGTCCGTAGAAAGCAGCTTCTCCTTCTGCCTCTACATACGGATAGCCCGATTCATCCATGGCTTCTTTGACTATCTTCATCGCAGCAAGCCACTTCTGTGGTTCATTTACGTACTTGTCGAGCTTATTCAGATCAGGCTTGGAGAAACGCATGTAGTACTCTTTGATTCCCATCAAATCGTAATACCTAGCATGCAGCCGCATGACTTTCAGAAACTCTTCTTTCGCCTGATCAAAACGACAATAAATATGAGAATCGTTCTGACAGAATCCTCTTACGCGCATCAATCCGCTCAAGGCTCCGCTATTCTCATAGCGATAGCATTGGCCGTACTCAGCCAAGCGCAAAGGCAACTCACGATAACTATGTGGCTGCGCCAAATAAATTTGGTGGTGATGTGGGCAGTTCATGGGCTTCAGATAAAACTGCTCACCATCAATCTCCAAAGGCGAATACATATCGCTCTTATAAAATGGCAAATGCCCAGATCGATAGTAAAGCTTGTCCTTGGTAAGGTGCGGTGTAGCGACACGCACATAACCGTCGCGACGCTCTTCTTCCTTCCCGAGTTTCTCGAGCTCATCACGCATCACGGTGCCATTTGGCATCCACAGCGGAAGCCCCTGCCCGACCTCATCTGAGAAAGTAAATATTGCTAATTCCTGACCGAGGCGACGGTGATCGCGCTTCTTTGCTTCTTCGCGTCGTTTTACAAACGCGTCGAGCTCACTTCTGTTGCTGAAAGCCAGCCCATAAATACGGGTGAGCTGAGGGTTCTTTTCACTTCCGCGCCAATAGGCTCCAGCGAGCGTATCAATCTTGAAACAGTCCGGCGGAATCTCTCCAGTATGCTTCAAATGTGGACCAGCACACATGTCCTCAAAAGGCCCATTGGTGTAAAAGCCAATTTCTTTTTCACCACCTGCAGCAAGTTCTTCGCAATACTCCGCCTTAAAGTTTTGGTTGAGTTTCTTTAGATGCGCGATTGCTTCTTGAGAAGAAAGCTTGGAGGCTACAAATTCCTGGCGCTCGGCGATTATCTTGCGCATGCGCTTTTCAATGTCTGGAAATAGGTCCGGAGTAAGCGGCTCATCGAACATAAAGTCATAATAGAAGCCGTCGTCGACCGGAGGTCCGAAGGCCAACTTCGCGCCTGGCCTAATTTGCAAAACTGCCTGCGCTAGTACGTGTGCAAGCGAGTGCCGAATCTTGTAAAGCTTTTCGTCGCCTTTAACTTCCATAGGAAAATCTTCCAATACTGTATGAGCTCATATCCGAATGGGGACCTGCCCACTCATAGGGGCCCTAAATGCGTTCCTCGATAATTACTAGCCATACGGCCGATTTTTCGAGCACTATCACCTCCAAAGTGGCGATAGCTATGCATAATATGCCATAGGCGCAGCAGGATTCAAAGGGAGGCACAGGATAGTGCTGGCTTAGGAAAGCGCTGTGGAACGTTCTCCTAGAACTCTACCCCAATAGTCCAAGAATGTAGCGCCTTTGCTACTAAGGGGACACGCCGATCCGGCTTGGCTGATGCCGCTAACTCATACAGCTCAGCGGCGCGTTTACTAATATCAGCTGTAGGATCTTGCAGGGCAGAGCGAAAATTAGCCTGTCCGAAGGAATAGTCGCGGAGCGCCCAACGCTTGGCGTCGGAGATCAGCGCTCTACTACCTGCTGACGCTGTCCCATCAAGCCGATTCAGAGCGTGCACGGCCCGTTCAATCGCCAACATTGCGCCGCATGCGACCTCATGCATATCGACACCCTTGAAGTGAAAATTTCTGTGGTCCGGATCCTTAAGCGCACGGCCCCAAACCCCGACTTGCTGAGCAAGCTCAAGAATAAACTTAGTGCGCACATCCTTAAATTTAGCGGCATCATGCACTTGCCCTACGATAGTCTGGGAGCTGCAATAGGCAAGCACTGCGATACAATTCGCAATCAGATCCTCAGACAACTCAGCTCTTAGGAAACAGCCTGTCTGTCGGCCCAACGCCACCGATGAAAGCTCTAGAAAATTTAGAAGTGCCTGCTCTCGTGCCAGATTCCAAGGGAAAGATTTGTGCAGCAACCCTCCGATCTGAAATTTCCCAGCAGGACCGCTAGTCGGATTGAAGGGCTGATCTCCACGCGAATTTGCAGCAGTGTAATATCGTAGTTGTGTGACCCGCCAATTCAGGGCCTCATCAGCGTAGCTTGCCCCTTCAAACAACGAGGTCCCATGCTTGGCCCTAAATTCACACCAACGCGCTAGCTCCCCTACACACTCCGCTGCTGGTAGCTGCTCTGGCTTTGGCATTGTAATGCGGTGAGCCTTGTCATTCGGTCCTTTTATGATAAAGGCGACTGAGCGGCTAGCTTGAACTACTTCCCGTAGGTTCCTCTCATACATGACTAAGAAATCTTGGAGGGATATTCCATGCGGCTGGACATGCTGCTTCCACAATTCGCGCGCCATCTTAAACTGATCAGCATCGCAAATCCCTCCACGCACCCTGAGCCTATCAATCGCTACTAGCAAGGCTGTGTTAGCCTTTGCGTCTAGAGAGACGCCGTGCAAAGAAGTGGTTTCAGTTGCTGAGTTAACTTCTTGTGGAGTAGTCGTATTTCCTAGTCTTCGGGAATTGCGAGGGGAGACCGAGGCCTCAGGGGGGCCAGCATGATTGGTAGATTGAGAGTGTCGAGTCATTCTCGATTACCGAAAAAACGCTTATCTCGACCACCTACCTATTGGGCAGAAGTATACCATTCTAGAATAAGCTACTCTACAAGAAAGAGCGGCTAAGGTGTCGCAGAAACGGCAAAAACAACCGAAAACGTGAATGCCTCAAAATGCTTGCGCACTTTGAGTGCATTAACCGCCTTAACTACTACGCCTCTTGAGAGCCCGCTCCATCTCACGTTTACCCTCACGAGATTTAATGGATTCTCGCTTATCCGGGGCATCCTTACCCTTAGCCAAGGCGATTTCTAACTTAGCGCGTCCACCTTTAAGATACAGGCGTAACGGCACGATGGTTAACCCCTTCGCCTCTACTCGCCCAGTAAACTTCTCAATTTCATGCTTATGCAATAAGAGTTTACGCTTGCGAGTAGGATCATATTCGCGTGCACCAGAGTGAGAGTATGGAGCAATGTGTGCACCGTGCAAAAATAGTTCGCCATTCCATGGCATAACGTAACTTTCAGTGATTGTTACTTGACCAAGCCGCACGGACTTGATCTCGGCTCCCGTAAGCACAAGCCCCGCTTCGCAAGCTTCAATGATATGATACTGGAAGCGCGCTTTCTTATTGAGCGCAATAACTTTTATATTAGACTCTTCTTCCTGCTTCACAGAGATCCAACCTGCTCATGCCGCTTATATTCGGGGATTCGACTTCCGCACGGCACGGGGGCACACTCCGGCCAGGGCGAAGCTAAAAAACAGCTAGCTGCTTTTTAGCATATTCAGCCTCTGCGAACTCTGTATTCTCTGTGGAATAAATGAAAATAAATTTAACCACCGAGCTCTCAGAGCAATACCTAACGGAAGGCGCGGCTCAAACTGCAACAAGCTTGGGACCGGGAATTTCGCTACGAGACTCACGAATGCGGTTATTTTCGTCTACAAAAACGACTCGTGGTCTAAAGCTTGAAAGCTCCCGTTGATGCAGCCAGGTAAAGCACGCGATTATTACTATATCACCTGGCGACACTAAACGGGCCGCCGCACCATTTACACAAATATGCGTGCTTTCTGGCTCTCCTTCAATAGCATAGGTCTCAAAACGCGCTCCGTTGGTCACATTCCATATACATACAGCCTCATATGGCATAATGGCCGTAGCCTCAAGCAACTCGGGAGGAATAGTAACACTACCTTCATAGTGCACATCTGCGTGTGTAACTGTAGCGCGGTGAATCTTGGCCCGCATCATCTTGCGATAAGCATCCATGTCAGCCATCCCCTAAGCTAGAGTCAATTTCACTTTGGATCTGGCGCCGCTATCATCGCGCGCACCGAAGGCGTGCTGGGCTGTAGGGAAAGCACCACTGCGCACTTCATCTACATAGGTCGTCACGGCCTGATGCATGACATCGGCCAGATTGGCATAGCGTTTAACAAATTTAGGGCTGAAGTCTTGATTCATACCTAACATATCGGCACTCACCAGAACTTGCCCATCACAATCAGCACCAGCTCCAATGCCAATAGTGGGGATTGAAAGCATTCTTGAAATTTCGGCTGCTAAGTCAGATGGAATTCCTTCGAGTACTACCGCGAAAGCGCCTGCTCGCTCGACCGCCAAAGCATCTTCAATTATTCGCTCACGGGAGCCAGCTACAAGCCCATCTTCTGCTCGCGTGCGACCCTGCACTTTGTGACCACCCATCCGATGGTATGATTGCGGAGTAAGTCCTACGTGCCCCATGACTGGGATGTCCACCTGAACCATCTTCTCTATAGTGTTAAGCATTGGAAGTCCGCCCTCTAGCTTTACGGCAGCTACACCACCCTCTTTAATAAGGCGACCGGCTGACTCCACCGCTTTCTCAGGTGATGACTGGTACGACATGAATGGCATATCCCCTACAACCAGGGCCCGCCGCGCAGCTCGAGAAACGCAGCGGCAGTGATACACCATTTCATCCAATGTAACAGGCAGAGTTGTTTCTAAGCCTTGCACTACAGACCCAAGAGAGTCTCCCACCAGAAGAATATCGACTCCCGCCGCATCAAAAATCTTGGCGCTAGTAAAATCGTAAGCGGTTAGAGCGACTAACTTACGAGTGTTAACAGAATGCTTTGTCTTTGAGCAAAGAATGTGTGGAACGGTTACCCGTTCACCTGCGAATTGGCCGTCCATAAAAGTCACTCCTGTTGCCAGTAAATGCCTTTAGTACTGGGATCCCTAAGGGATTCCGCGAAGGATGTAAGGTATTAGCAGCTCCGTCGCACGGCGTTCCAAGATGGCGTAACAACTATAAACGCTCGCACGCAGATAAGAGTTGCCATTGTAAGGCTAAGTGCTCAAATTTGCCAGCACCCTTGGTGCGTATTTTTCCTGATGAAATATCGAAATAGATCAGTAGAATAGAGCCTGTCCTGCTTTATAGAATGCCCTACCTACGTGAACCCTATGTTCTCTGCGGCTAAAATGGGAATGAGTGCTAGTCAGATTTATTAATTAACCACAGAGCTCGCAGAGATTACAGAGAATGAACTGGGTAAAACTCTAAACAGCAAGACTAGACTGATCGAATAAGTAACAACTGACCACAGGGAGTTATTTTTGTGCTTCCGGTTTATCGCTCAACAAGCGCACTAACATTAACTAATGTCTTCGCCTTTACGCCCCAACAAATAGACTACGACTGGTTTGGTGAACGGATGAAGAATCCCCCACGCTTTGTAGTAGCAGTTGATCCAGAGCGCCTATTTTTGGCGGCTATTGTTGACATGGCGCCATGGTACGACAGCGCCACAACCCAAGGGCAATTTGTCGAAGGTCTTTGGAACAAGGATGTGGCAGAGATTTTTTTAACCAACTCAGGCGGCACAGCCTATCAAGAATTTAACCTGAGCCCGCGAGGCTCCTGGTGGAGTTGCGTATTCTCCAAGTACCGTAAGCGAGATCCACAAAATTTCAAAATGCCCCAGGGCGTAGAAACATTTTCTGAGATTCAGCAGTCAAGCTGGAAAGCTGGGATAGCAATACCGGTGCGAGATCTATCGATTCCACTTGCAATTGAAGAGACCTCGCGTGCAAACGTGTGTTTCGTGCTCGGAAAAACAAAGCGACATTACTTAAGTTGGACCAATATTCAAAATTACGATCCAGACTTCCACCGTGCAGATGAATTTGAAGACATTGATGTTGTGCAGGCCTAGAGGCTGGGGTTTGCAATTTGCATGGGATTGCTAGATATTCCGCAGCAACGAAAGTGCTATTTCTGGCTCAAGCCGACTAGCCTGCGCTAGAATGGCAGACTGCGTATTTTGAAGAATGCTAAGTCTAGTGGCCTGCGCAGCTCCTTGCGCTACATCTAAATCTGTAATGCGCGACTTGGCTGACTCATATCCATCCTGAGTCGAAGTTGAAACATTATAGGCATAGCCAAGGCGACTCAAAGCAGAACCAATATCAGCGCGCGCCAAGCTAAGCGAACTAGTGGCTGAGGCCAACACGTCCAAGGCCACTCTTCCGCCGCGCTGGCTAGAAATGTCAAGATCTAAGAGACCCTGCGCCGCAGCATCAAGCGCGAAGGCTTTACTATTAATCACGCCACTTGTGCCGGCCCCCGTGCTGACCTGTAATTGATATTCAGGTCGAGCATCTACAAGTTGCACGTAACCTCCAGACTCCTGAAGCAACGAGAACCCATCCCCTGAAATGTGCCCCAACGTTCCACCAATACCAGTTGTTGTTGCCGTTAGCTGTCGTAGCACGCCCGCGCTAGTTTTAAATAGCTGCAACACTGGGTTCGGGTTCTGCCCAGCTGGGTTCTCGCTGGTGGCAAAAGTAAGCGAAGAGCCAAAATCAGTTAATTTATATGCAGAGACTCCCGCGGTACTTAGATTCGTTAAATTCTGGTAGTTTGCTCCATCGGTGGTCTTTATAATGTTGGCGACGTTATTTGGGTTCTCACCAACAAGATTTGCATCAGACAATACATATAGCGCACCACTGTTATCAATTTGAGCCGAGGTGATACTTGCGCCTGATGGACCCCAACCGCCGTTTAACGACTTATTTACTAAGTCATTAGTTCTGAAACTGTAGGCATCTATCTCTCCGACAGCACCATCCTTGGCTACCAGAACAACATAATTTCCATTATGAGAAAGCGACAGCGACTGAATTTGAGAATAGGTAAAGGTAAGATTATCTCCGGTAATTGTTCCGGTGTTTAGGTCAGCAACGCTCAGATGACTAAACCCGTCAGACGCCCCGTACTTGATACCAGCGCCTGTATAGGCTGTGTCGCTTATAATGGCCAATTTTGAGCCATCTCCGCTAATAGCTAGCCCGTACTCGTCGATCGCTATCGCCGAGAACACTGTGGTAGAAGTACCTGTTAGTCTGTCATACGAGTATACGTTTGAGTTAGCGCCGTACCCAACCCGTGAACCTGTGTCATCCACAACGAACGAAGCAACAGAGGTAGCAATTTGTTTAACTGCTCCAGTATCCAAGTTCTGTTGGTAAAGCGTAGTGCCTGAGAGATAGGTAAAAATCTTGCGATCGCTAGAAAGATAGGCTTCACCCGATCCTTGTCGTAAATTACTAGTGCCACGTGTGTTTCCTGACCCCCGCAGCATCTGAATATTATTGAAGCGTGTATCATCGCGTAAACGATACAATTCCTCGCGTAGTTTATTAAATTCCGACTGCAGCGAGTTGCGCTGAGTGGAGCTAAGCGAGCCGTTTGCTGACTGTTCAGCAAGCTCTCGCATGCGTTCTATAATTCCTGAGGAACTAGAATACACACCATCTACGGTGTTCAAGAATGAAATTCCATCTTGGATATTCATTCGTCCGCGGTTAAATACTCTGGCTTTGAGGTTTAGGGTACTTGCAACCGCCAGCCCAGCTGCGTCGTCACTAGCGGAATTTATGCGCAGGCCACTGGCGAGCTGGTTGTAGCTCCGGCTAAGAGCAGTCGAGGTCGCGTTCGCTAAGCGCGTGACGCGAGCCGCTGATATGTTCGCCCCGTAGCCAATTGGCATACAAAAAAATTCCTGCGCGGAGAAATAGCTCCACAAAAAATCACGGGGGGCGACCGTGATCGAAGCAGCACCCGGGGCGATGGGTACACTTCAGGCGGAGATCTCCATCTATCAAAATCGGGGTAACTTGGCGGATTTGTTAGAAACGGTGGCTCAATTTGCTCTGTACAAGAATTGGTCAGGGCGCAGCAACTTCCCGTATTAATTCAAAGATCTATCAAGCTACGAAAATTTCGCACACGAAATTGGGGGAAGAGCTGCCTTAGCGCGCCGTTAAGAGGCGGCGTACTTTCTTCGACCATGCGTCGAAGGAGGCCAAGTAAGTTACACCGGAGATTACTGGCTGCCGCAGTGATCTTTGGTCACTAAGCTCAATTGCGCCATTATCACAACGTAAGCACGCAACGATTTCTACAAAAGGACCAGCCAAGATGCGCCGCCTTGCGAAGGCTCGCTTCCCAGATAGATTTAGTAGCGGAATTTTGTGTCCACCTATCGTTAGCATCGATCCCGAGAGAAATGGGAATTTGCCAAGAGAGCGCTCTCTCGAGTCCCCTCCCCTGCGCTTGGTGTTAAGTTCTACAGCGCAATCACGCGCGCTCACATCAATCGCGGCTCCCAGAGCATCCAAAACTTGTACCCTAATCGTCAAACGCAGCTTCTTTGAAAGCGAGACGCTTTCCCTAATTGCGAAAATATCCTCGGCTACATCGACTGGCTGTGTCGGCTCAGGTTCCGCTGTACTCGCCAATGGAGGTGTAGCTGTCGGACTAGCTACACTTGTCACTGCTGCTGTTGGGCTAGCCGTCGGAACAGCGGTCAGGTTTGGAGTTTGAGTGGCGTTGGGTGTAGCACTGGGCGTTACGCTAGGCGTAGGAGTAGGCGGAGTACTAGCTGCAAAGTCTACCCGACCATGATAGGCGGACGAAGGACTGCCAGGAGGATTGGTAAAGTATGGCGAGCCCATGAGGACGTCTGTAACCCCGTCAGCATTCAGGTCTACAGTTGCGGCCAGTCCCGTGCCCATTAAAGAACTTGTAGCCGTGTAGCTATTTAAAAAGGTGCGAAATAGTGCCCCTGCCGGGCCTCGATAAAGTTGCACTCGCCCACTCTGGAGCAAGCCGCCAGCAAGGGTAGAGCTGCTACCGTCTGTATAGGTAGGCGAGCTAACAGCAAAGTCACTAATTCCATCACCGTCAAAGTCAGCTGGGCCGCTAACGACACTACCAAAACCAAAAGCTGAGTTCTCACCCGAAACGTTAAGTACTAGATTTCCATAACGATCAAGAACATGCACCGCTCCCAATTGGGAACCAGCTGGTTCATTGAAGGATCCGCTCGAACCCACCAAGATATCGGGAGTGTTGTCACCATTTACATCTCCCCCGAAACTAACGCTTCTTCCGAAAAAAGAGTTGGCGGCAACACTACTGCCAGAAACGCTCAGGATCGAGCTGCCATCAGCACCAGAAAATACATGCACTGCCCCAAAAATCTGCTCACCGAGCGCCCCTGCAATGATGTCGTCGGTGCCATCTTGATTCACATCTCCCGTTGCAACAGAAACTCCTAGCCGATCACCTGCAGAGCCAGTGAAGCTAAATAAAACAGGAAAAGGACTTGCCCCGCTGTAGACTGTCACCTTCCCGGCAAAGTTACCCCCACTTGGATCAACCGAGGAACCAACTACCAAGTCATCAACTCCATCACTATTTAGGTCGTGTGCAATCGCAAGACTGTCAGCAAAAAAAGTTGTAGCGCCGCCAGAGATTGTCCCGACGGCAGTCCCATTCGCGCTATAAACCTTAACGTAGCCAAGTTTTGTAATGTCATTAATTGCGCCAGCTGCCACGCGTGGCACTATGCTTCCAACCCTACTGATCGCAACTGACATTCCCAAGCGATCAGCATTTACATTTCCAGATATCGTAAACAGCAGGCTACTAGTACCGCTAATTGAATCGAAAGTACGCACCGTAGCGCGGCCCTTGTTTCCAGATAGTGCAAAGGGCTCCCCGTATATAAACTGCCCTTCTGAGCCGCCCAAGATATTGCCCGCAGCAATTGCGTTTCCAATCCGATTGTTGACAGCGCCGACTATACTGAAGTCAGCGTAAGAGCTTGCCTGTCCGATTAGGACCGCTCCAAGCCAGCCTAACAAAGGTAGCAGCTTCTTTTGCCACATATTCAAGTTAACCTACTGATTCTACGTATAGATATCGGCAGTGGGGGTAGCACGACTAAAGGCTAAAATGCAAAAACTATGCTTTTATTGACGGGTTCGTACCCGGCCTAAGCACTCCAACAGTCAAACAGACTCGTGCTAACGCCCAACCAGAAGTTACGCTTTGTGTGGCAGAATTTAATGCTGGAACACTTCTACAGCGGCCAAGGATCTTGAGTGCCTTCCTTAATCTCTGGGCAAAAGTTAACCAAAATATCGATTAGGTCATCAAACCCGTGATAGCGGCGATAGCAGCGCACAAGTGTGCGCCCCAAGCGCCTTAAAGTACCTGGCACCCATTGTCGATAGCGCTCTACTCCTCGCTTATCTGCAAGCTGCAAGAATCGACCGGAGACACGAAAATCCCACTGCATTAAATACTCATCGTACCACTCAGCAAACTTGGGCCCCAATTGAGCCAAATCAACAAAGTATTTCAACAGCTCTGCATGCCGCGATTTACCCAGCGCAGAATCCATATCACGATCATTAATAAGCGAGATAATGTCGCGCACAGGTGAGTTAAGCGACATATCTTGAAAGTCGATCATGCAGATTTCACTACTTGGCAGGACAAAAAGATTAAACGCCATGTAGTCAAAGTGAGAAAGTGTCTGCGGATGCGCAGCTATGCACTCACAGATTGCATCATAGGCTCGATCTAGCACCGCCCGCTGTGATGCCTTCATACCACGTGGCTCTGCATAATATTGGGAAAATTCTGCAATAGTCTGCCGATACCACTCTGGCTCTGCCCAGCGCTGGAATGCAACACATGCGCTATCTGGCGGAATAGCCTGCAATTTAATAATTATATCAATTGCTTTCTTAAATAACGCAGTAACCGGGTCCTCATTTAGTGACCAGTTGGCGGCAATTTGCTCGTCTTGTTTACGTAGCTCATTCAGCGCAAAGCGCCATAGTGCGCAGTCGCCAATATCTTCGACTATTAGCGCTCCTTCAGTGCGGGCATCCAAGTAAAGCTGCGGCACGCGAATAGCATGCTTTGGCAAGAAATGCGATAACTCAACAAAAGTGTCATCCTGGGTAATGTCATTGCGCCCACCACGGACTGGGCCAGGGGCGTGATTGAGCAGCATCAGTATCGCTGAAGTTGGCTGTCCAGAAAAATGGAGCCGCATATAGCGCCTTGTGCTCATATCGCCGACAAGGTGCTCCACCTTTTCCAATCGCGCGTTTGAAAGCTTTTTACAACGGGCGCTTAGGCGCTCTGCCAGTTCCTGAATTGGATCAACTTCTTTCATATTAAGACTCAGCGCAAAGCTACCAAGGCATTGTTCACTGCCTGCTTAACATATCCGTCAGGGTCTGGCACGGGACTACCTGCGTGGGCCTCGGCAAGCTCTCTACAAATTGCAGATCCCAAAAAGGCTTGAATTTGCACATAGGAGACGGACATGGAGGCCTCTGTGGGGTCTGCACTACACTCCTCGACAGGTTTACCAGGCTGCATCTTAACCCCACGCGCCGTTAAGCTCGGATAGCGCTCTGATAGCCGTGTCAGTGCTTGGCGCTCAGCAGTCGTAACAAAGTAAGATGTAAACGGGCTGCCATTTTGAGGAATGGAGCTAGCAGTCATGCAATCAGCCAGAAGCACTAGGCGCTGAATCCAATTGATCCGAATAGCAAGTGAACCATCAGCACTAAACTCAAATGCGTTCAACAAGTTTTCTGCAGCAGCGCCATATCCGCGCGACTCAAGTAGCGCCACTCGAACACGTTGTGGGTAAGCCGAACGCAGCAGCGCATCTGATAAAGTCTTATGCGCTTCAGATGAATCTGGAGAAGACTGAATGAAGACATAAAGCGGATCACGCGCAATAAGCTCCAAATCTAAATCCATCGCTGGAACACTCATCCTGGCTGTGGGCTCAAGCCTAATGAGGCCAATATCTGGGAATAATCGCTGATCAATACACCACCAGGCCAAAGCTCTCGCGTAGGAGCAAAAAGCGTTCACCTCTGGCACTTCCTTGTACAAATCACTAAGGGTACACTCAAGGATTTCCTCAGTGCTCATGCCCTGTGACTGATAACCACGAAATATCTCTATTACGCGTCGAGCCTGCGCAAAGAATCGCCCACGAAATATCTCGAACACCTTTGTCGCATCATGAGTGATAGCGTGCACAATAGCAGCTTCGCGCTCATCACTAGAAATCAACTCAGCTTTTTCTGCCCACTCACCTATTACGGACACTACAAATCCAACTGCGAGGTTATGCTCCCAGATATTACGAAAATCCTCACTACGCTCCACTCCCGTGTAAGGATCTACAATCGGGACTGCCCCACTCGGTGCCAAGCCTCCCTGACGCAGAAGCTCGAACGCCTCTCGATAGCGATGTCTCCAGGCACCCTCCACTAAGTCAGCTCTAAAAGGCTTAAGCCCTTGTAGGGCCTTAGCGGCATCCACTAGGGGCGATCGAAATTTAATTAAGTCTTCTAGTTTGTAGGACATGAGACAACTTATAGCAGACCGGCAATGGCTTGTCGCGAAGACCGGATGGAATGAGACTTCTCGTCACATCGCGCACTTAGAGCGCTTCCCGAAAGTTATTACCACAAGCGAAGCGAGCGGTAATGACCTTTAGCGCTCGCCCGCTGGAGGCGACCACCCAGGAGGGGAAATATTACAGCTGCTACCTAAAGCCGATTACTCCCTATGAGCCTTTTAGGAACTTAAGAAATGATTTTTTCTTTCCACGCGCATCTTCAGGGCGCTGAGCAGGAGCCTGTGGGGACTGCAGGGCAGAAGAGCGAATAACCGGTCGATTCATAGTAGTGCTAGTAGTCGAACGAGGCATTTCAACCTCGGTTGTGGTGGTGTCCCCTGTAGTCTTACTGCGAATGATCTTAGGTTTGGCCTCTCCAACTTTGGCCTGCTCCTGAAAAAGTGCTGCGCTTGCCAGGCGGCCCGTTTGCACCTCTGCAGCAGGCGAAGCTTGAGCAGCTTTCTCTTGCGGCACAACTGGCTCAGGTGTGTGCATTAGCTGTTTGGTATCTATAAAACCCTCATCGGGGTTGTCAGTCTGAAAAAGCGCCTGACGCAATAACTTGGAAGATGGCGCAGTCTGCTTAGCTTGCACTGTTGGCGCTGCATTGGTCACACTAGCCTGCTCAGGATTGTTCACTAGCTCTGCACTTTGAACATTTTCAGCACTTGCCTCTAGCTCATCCACCTCCACTCGCGCTACCTTTTTTACGAGTACTGGTTGAAGCTCGACACAGTGATTTGATCCAGGATCCACGCGAATCCAAGTTTGCGCGTCTAAGGCTGCACAAAAGTCAGCTCCCAGCAGCGAGATCGATCCGCCCCTATGGCCAGTTGCCTTTTCCCAAGTCTTATATAGCTCTTCACTTGTAAAAATTGGTACTACCAGGCGATGTCCCTCTTGCATGCGCACAATGGAAAACGTTACCCGCCCTTCTGCTCCGCCCTGATTTTCACCGCCACTTGCGACTGCAGCAAAGATCAGTCGATCAGCAAGTTGCTGGCACAGCCGATCAAAGAAGGATTCATCCCCCTCTGCTACCTTCTGCAGGCATAGATTTAGGAGCGATTTGCGCATGGCTCCAGCTTAATTCAAAAGGAAAATAAGTCTAACACTGGTACATGTATTTAGATGGTAATATGGCCCTAAGTAGCTTCTAGAATTGATAATTTTTAGCAAGTTGGGGATACTTCTTGCATGGCACGGATGGTCGATTCCTCAACTAATCAGAGAGTTAGCGCTGCGAGCAGAACAGCTTTTGTGGCGTCGGAACAGCGCCTTAACGAGCTGGCCGCCGAGTTTGAACGACTTTACCCCAACCCGCAATCTGAGCTGAATTTTTCAAACGAGTACCAGCTTCTTGTCGCAGTGATCTTATCAGCGCAGTGCACTGATAAAAAAGTTAACCAGGTTACACCCAAACTTTTCCAAAAGTTTCCAGATTTTTTGGCACTCTCTAAGGCTCGTATATCTGAAATAGAAAAAATAATTCGCCCTATCAATTATTTCCGCTCAAAGGCACGCAATCTGAAATTGATGGGGCAACAAGTTGTGCAGGAGCATGCTGCTTGCCTCCCACGCTCACGTCAGGCCCTTGAGTCTTTGGGCGGAGTAGGCAGAAAAACCGCCAGTGTCGTACTGGGAGAACTCGGGATCGAAGCTGCCTTCCCTGTAGATACCCATGTTTTCCGGGTATCACAGAGACTTGGCCTTGCCCAATCCGATAAGCGTGACAAAGTTGAAGAACAACTGCGCACACTTATCCCGGCAGAACTTTGGCGCAACATGCATCATTGGCTAATCTTACATGGACGGCGTATCTGCAAGGCCCAGCGCCCCCTTTGTGCGCAATGCAGCTTAGCGCCACTCTGCCCAACTGCGGCAAGGAAGCAGTAAGGCTTTCTTTATTCCTCAGGGTACTTTTTGGGGAATTCGCTGATTAAGCCGCTCTGGCATTTGTCTTAGCTAAAATTTTAAGAGCCCAGCTCTCCAGATCTGTTAGCTCTTCGTTCGACTCGAAGTCGAATGTTTCTCCGTCTTGCCAACGCCCCAGGCCACGAAACCCTTGCGGCAAAATTTCAACTGAAACTATGGAAGCTTCTTCGCCAAAGCCAAGCGACCCCAGGATAATGTCCTCGGCCCGCGCACGCTCTGCTAGAAAGTCCTCTCTCACCATAGTGGCATGATAAGAAAAAACCGATTAGACCACAAAAGCAATCAAATTCTTAAGAATTGCTGCTTTTGAAAGCGCTTCAAGTTTTTGATAAGGCCCGGGTGCGCCCCATCAAAATGTCGCTCCCAACGGCCTTTGTCGCGGTGGTTACTTGGCCTTCCCGAACACTATGGTTGCGTTAGTGCCACCAAAGCCGAAGGAATTAGAGATGGCTACCCCCACCTTGGCCTTGCGTGCCTTGTGCGGCACATAGTCCAAATCGCATGTCTCAGCTGGATTATCCAAGTTAATGGTTGGAGGCACTATGTCCTCCTGAACAGCCTTAACTGAGAAGAAAGCTTCTATCGCCCCAGCTGCACCTAGCAGATGCCCAGTCATAGACTTTGTAGAACTAACAAGCAGCCCCTGCTTTGCCCAGTTACCAAAAACGCTCTTAATAGCCGCTGTTTCAGTAAGATCATTGGCTTCAGTCGAGGTGCCGTGCGCATTTACGTAGCTCACCTGCTCCGGCGCAATTCCGGCACTGGAAAGAGCCATTTGCATGCACTGAATAGCACCAGCACCATCAACACAGGGGGCTGTTATAT